>NZ_JAMXIA010000001.1:3427465-3769954 GCF_025457425.1 Chryseobacterium foetidum | reverse complement strand
TTTTTATGCCCTGATATTGCGTAGTTAGTCGTTCAAAAAAGGTGGACAGCAAAGGTCACGTATTTTCTTTTTAAAAAAAAATGTTGCACCTATTGATTATTAAAAAATATATTTGTATGTATAAAAAAGACCATAGCATGATACATACAACTCACTCATTACGAGTACGTTACGGAGAAACCGACCCTATGAAATATGTCTATTATGGCAACTATGCAGAGTATCTGGAAGTTGCAAGAGTGGAGCTCTTCAGAACCATAGGAATTTCTTATGACGAGATTGAAAAAAGAGGAATTTGGCTTCCTGTCTCCGAGTACAATATTAAATACATCAAACCAGCTTTTTATGATGAAGTTTTAACAATTCATACTTTCGTTGAAAAAATTCCCGGGGTAAAAATTGAGTTCAGATATGAAATTTTTAATGCTGAAAATGTAAAAATTACAGATGCCAGAACCACACTTTTCTTTTTGGATTCCCGAACCGGAAAGGTAATCAAATGTCCTGAACTTTTAATGGAATTTATTTTAAAAAACTGGAAGGATTCTGAATAGGTAGTTTCGAAGTTATTTTTTATCAAAAAATAATTAGATTTTAAATCAATTTTTCTAAAATTATCAAAACTAAACATTGCTCCATCCTGTTCATATTCTGATGCAGTAATCAGTAAACCAACAGTGTTGGAGACAACATTATGTCATTATAATTATTATATCTTCAAAATAAATAGATTTTTTATTGCTATTATTTAAAATTTATGTATTTTTATCCTGTTTTTAAACCGAAATAATTTCCGATTATGAAAAAAATTCTATATTCTTTAGTTTTGTTTGCTTCAGTAAGTGTTTTTGCTCAGAAAAATCCTTCCACAAAATTTGCTATTGCTAATGGAAATGTAGGAACTGTTGCTATGTTTGATGCCAACAAACAATATGTACAAAGCGTGAATATGTTTAAAAATTCTGCAGCATTACCTCAGGATTTGAAAAAATTCAGTTTTCTTGCTGAAAACGGTTTGGCTTCTGTAAAATTTAAAAAAGATTACGGAACACTTGATTTCATCAGCCTTGCAGAGCTTAATAAGCAAAACAGTTTGGATGCGGAAACACCTGTTGTAATTGACGGATATGAATTTACGGATACAAAAATCAATATTTTCGCCAATCTGATGGAGAATTCGGAAGTGAAAGATTATAATGGTAAAAAAACGCTTGTGATTACCAGCCCAAAGAAATAAAAAATTGCCATATTAGATATTTTTAGGAAGGACATTCATTTTGAATGTCCTTTTTTAATACTTATCATTCCACTTTTTCTTTAGTTCGTCATAGATTTTCTTTTCCGTGGCATTATTTCCCGGCTCGTAAAACTTTGCATCCTTGATTTCTTCAGGCAGAAAATCCTGATTGACGAAATTTCCGTCAAAGGAATGGGCATATTTATATTCTTTGCCGTAATCCAAATCTTTCATCAGTTTTGTCGGAGCATTTCTTAAATGTAAAGGCACCGGTAGATTTCCGGTTTTCTTCACAAAAGCCAACGCTTCGTTGATCGCCATATAAGCAGAATTACTTTTTGGAGAAACCGCAAGATAAATCGCTGTTTCGCTCAGTAAAATTCGAGCCTCGGGATTTCCGATCACGTTGATTGCCTGAAAACAGTTATTCGCAATAACCAAAGCATTCGGGTTTGCCAGACCAATATCTTCCGAAGCTAAAATCAACATTCTTCTGGCGATGAATTTTATGTCCTCCCCTCCCGCAATCATTCTCGCCAACCAATATACAGCGCCGTTCGGGTCACTTCCGCGCATTGATTTAATGAAGGCCGAAATAATATCATAATGTTGCTCGCCATTTTTATCGTAAAGTGCCATTGTTTCCTGCAAAACAGACATTACATCTTCATTAGAAATTTCCGTAGTATCTGAATTTTTAAACTGATTTAAAACCAGTTCCACAGAATTAATCAGTTTCCTCCCATCACCACCGGAATATTGTATGAACGCTTCCTTTTCTTTAATTATAAAATCAGAATTTTCATCTTTATTAAATCTTGCTGTGGAAATATCAATTAATTCCTCCAGTTTATCATAACTCAAAGCCTTTAAAATATAAACCTGACTTCTTGAAAGCAATGCCGAAACAACCTCGAAACTAGGGTTTTCGGTAGTTGCACCAATCAAAACCACCCAGCCTTTTTCTACTGCATGCAGCAGCGAATCCTGCTGAGATTTATTAAAGCGGTGAATTTCATCAATGAAGAGAATCGGCGATTTTCCAGAAAAAAGATTTTGTTTTTTGGCATCTTCTATCACATCCCGTACATCTTTTACTCCCGAAGAAACTGCCGAAAGTTTGAAGAATTTTCTGCCTGATTTTTCAGAAATAATTTCCGCCAAAGTCGTTTTTCCTGTTCCAGGCGGCCCCCAGAGAATCAATGAATTCAGCGAGTCGTTTTCAAGCATTTTTCTGATCGTTCCTTTTTCTCCCGTCAGGTGCTCCTGCCCCAAAACTTCATCCAGACTTTTGGGTCTTAATCTTTCTGCTAAAGGTGTGTTGTGATTCAAGATTTTTCTATTTGAATTGTATATATTTTCGGAAAGTAAAAAGGAATCGACAAACGAGGTAATTTATCCGGTGAACCACCTGTTTACTGCCCGAAACTTGAAACAAATTTAAACTAAATTTCAATTTTTTACCCTACTTTTGCAATGTTTTGAAAATTTCATTTAATAAAATCATTACGTTTCCTTTGGTAATTCTCATTAGATTTTACCAATGGTTTATTTCGCCATTACTTCCTAAAAACTGCCGATACGAACCAACCTGTTCGCATTATATGGTAGAATCTCTGCAGGTTCACGGGATTTTTAAAGGATTTTGGCTGGGGGCGAAAAGAATTTTAAAATGTCATCCCTGGGGCGGCAGCGGTTACGATCCGGTTCCCCCAAAATGCAACCACTAATGCTAAAAACATTTTTATAATGAATACTATATTCTTTAGAGTTTATCTGATCATCTTTGCGTTTTTTGTTCAGAATATTTTTGCTCAGAATTATCCTGATGGCGTTTCTGATGCCAAACTTATCGTCAACAGTCAGCATGTTCCGGTAAAAGTTTTCACTACAACTGATGCCAAAACATTTGCAGATTTTGCAGGAAAAAATGCTGCAAACAGCTTAATTATCGTCAATAAAGCCAATGTCGAAGGAAAAAACGGTTGGGGAGAATTTTATGACAACGCATTTATGGTTCTTCAGAAAAACGGTTATCAGTTTTTAAATAAAGATTTTAAGCCGGCACAAAATAAAGCTGATTTCAAATATATTTTAAAGTCATCAAAACCTCTCACAGAAGCAGATCAGGTTTCTCTGGAAACAGAGTATAAGATTTGGGATCCTTCTGTAGGAATCAAAATTGGGTCTTTTACTCTTCATTATTACAGTTTAATGTTTGTTTTTGCTTTCGGTTTCGGATATATTTTAATGAAAAAAATATTCGATATCGATCATGTAAATCAGAAATATCTTGATCCGCTTTTTACATGGACGTTAATCGGAACTATTTTGGGTGCAAGATTAGGTCACGTTATCTTTTATCAGCCGGAGCTTTTTAAGGAAGATTTCCTGAGTGTTTTTCTTCCCATCCGAACAAAACCTGAGTTAGAATTCACTGGTTTTTCAGGTTTGGCAAGCCACGGTGCAACAATAATGCTGATTTTCACAACACTTTACTACTCATTTAAAATCATCAAGAAAAATCCGTTTTGGGTGTATGACCGATTGGGGATTGTAGTTTCACTTGGTGGTGCTTTTGTAAGACTAGGAAACTTTTTCAACTCTGAAATCATCGGAAAACAGGTCGATCCAAGCTCTCCTTTAGCTATTCTTTTTCCACAGATGAGCGATGAATACGGTGTAACTGTACCAAGATATCCAGGTCAACTTTTAGAAGCAACTGGCTATGTTTTACTATTTGTTTTACTCTGGTTTTTGTATAGAAAAACCAATAAAAAATACCAACAGGGTTGGTTATTCGGTTTATTCTTCATCATTCTCTGGGCGATCAGATTCTTTGTAGAATTTTTAAAAGAGCCTCAGGGAGACGAATTTATTTCATTCGGTGGTTTAAATACCGGTCAGATTCTTTCCATTCCGTTTATGCTTGCGGGAGTTGCAATTATGATTTATTCTAAGAACAACAGAATCGAGCCTGAAGGAGATAAAACTTTCTAATTAAAAACTTTTTAAATTAATATAAAGTCACAACTTGATTGTGGCTTTTTTATTTAATTCAAGAAATACATTTCCAATTTCATCGATCACATCAGTGGGTTGCATTGCTTCTTTTGAATACTTTTCTGCGGCAAAATCTGCAGCCTTCCCATGAAGCCAAACACCTAAAATTGCAGCTTCCTTGGAAGAATATTTTTGAGCTAAAAGTGAAATTAAAATTCCTGTGAGAATATCGCCACTTCCTCCTTTTGCCAAACCTGAATTTCCTGTAATGTTATAAAAAACTTCACCATTGGGAGTTACAACCTGTGTATGGTGGTCTTTTAAAACAATAATAATCTCAAGTTCTTTCGCTTTTGTTTTGGCTAAATTTAATCTTTCCATTGAATTCTCAGTTTTACCAAAAAGTCTTTCAAATTCTTTGGGATGTGGCGTTATGATTGAGTTTTTAGTAATTAATTTTAAATGATTTTCATCTTTAGAAATAAGATTTAAAGCGTCTGCGTCTAAAACAAGAGGATTTTGAAATGTTTCAAGGAATTTCAGTAAAGCTTTCTCAGTTTCCATTTCAGTTCCTAAACCGGGACCGATTCCATAAACAGAATTTTCCTGATAATCAATTTTATTGATAATTTTTTCGCCACCTTCAATAAACATCGCTTCCGTACAGCTCGTCTGTAATATTTCATAACCACAGTTTGGAGCCAACACAAAAGTTAATCCCGAACCCGTTCTCAAAGCAGATTTGGTAGCCAAAACTGCAGCACCCATTTTACCGTAACTTCCTCCAACGATAATTGATTTTCCGTAAGTTCCTTTGTGAGCAAAATCTTCTCTTGGTTTAAATATTTTAAAAATTACATCATCATCAATCACAAAATCATCAGTTTCGGTTTCATCAGTAAATTCCTTTGATAGATTTATATCCAAAACAACAACTTTTCCTGCAAAAATTCCGGTTTCGGGATGGAGAAAGCTCTTTTTCCAAAACTGGAACGTTAATGTGAAATCTGCTTTAAAGATGACATCGTCTTCGCCATTTAGCTGATCTGGAAACATTCCGGATGGAATATCAACCGCAATTTTAGGATTATTTTTTAAATTTAACTTTTCAATTAAATCCCGATGAATTCCTTCTAAATTTCTCGTCAATCCTGTCCCGAAAAGCGCATCGATCAGAATCGTTTTTTCAAAATTAAATTTATCAGTTTCAGTAAAATCATGAACTGAAATTCCTGAAATATCTTTTAATCTTTTTAAATTAATCAATGCATCATCCGAAAATTTAGAATTTGTTTTATCTATAAAAACATCCACATCAAAACCTTTCAGATAGAGTATTCTTGCAATGGCGAAACCGTCTCCACCATTATTTCCGTTACCACAAAAAATTGCAAAGCGGGTATGATTTTTACAGTTAGAATGGATCCAATCTGCACAACTTTGAGCTGCTCTTTCCATTAAATTGACAGAGGAAACCGGTTCGTTTTCAATCGTGTGCTGATCTGCTTTTCTAATATTTTCGGCTGTAAAAATTTTCATTTGAATTGATTTTTAATAAATTTAACCATAATTATTTAAAATTATTCATCATTCAAATCAAAAAAGTACCCAAAACATTTAATATTATTATTTTTAAATGATACTTTTGTGCAAAACATTTAAAAAATAAAAAATTATGGGATTTGTAAAAGATTTTAAAGATTTTGCTTTCAAAGGAAACGTAGTTGACCTTGCAGTCGGTGTAATTATTGGTGCAGCTTTCAGTGCTATCGTAAAATCATTTGTTGATGATATTATTACGCCACTGTTGCTGAATCCTGCACTGGAAAAGGCTAACGTAAAAAACATTGCAGAACTTTCATGGAACGGTGTGAAGTATGGTAACTTCCTGTCTTCAGTTATCAGTTTCTTAATTGTAGCATTTGTTTTATTTATGCTTATCAAAGGAATTGCAAGCTTAAGTAAAAAAGAGGAAGCTCCTATTGAAGCTCCTGCAGGACCAACTGAAGATCAGAAACTGCTAATGGAAATCAGAGATTTACTGAAAACCAAGAACAACATATAAACCAAGAAACGCCGCAAAATTTGCGGCGTTTTTCTTTATTCATGAAGATTCAAAATTACTGAATCTGTAAAATACTTGTAATCTGCTCTGCCAGAGAAAGGCCAATTCTATCCTGAGCTTCGAGCGTTGAAGCACCTGTGTGAGGTGTTACAGAAATTTTAGAATGTGTAATAATTTCTTTTGAAGGCGTTGGCTCGTTAATGAAAACATCCAAACCTGCAAATCTCACTTTTCCTGAATCTAAAGCTTCAATCAAAGCGGTTTCGTCGATCACACCGCCTCTTGAGCAATTCACGATCGCAACACCGTCTTTCATCAGATCAAACTCAGATTTTCCAATCATAAATCCTTCTTTCTGAGCCGGAACGTGAAGCGTGATAAAATCTGCATGTTTCAGAACTTCAATTAATGGTTCAGTTTCAATTTCAACATTGATGAACTGGTTGTTGTAAAAAGTTACTTTAATGCTCGCTTTTCCCACCATATTATCGGCAGCGATCACTCTCATTCCAAGTCCTAAAGCGATTTTTGCCACTTCCTGACCGATTCTTCCCATCCCGACAATTCCGATGGTCTTTCCTTTTAATTCTATACCTGCAGCGTATGCTTTTTTCAGTGAAGCAAACTCAGTATCTCCTACCAAAGGCATTTTTCTGTTGGAATCCTGCAAAAATCTTGCTCCCGAAAATAAGTGGGCAAAAACCAGTTCAGCCACAGATTCTGATGATGCAGAAGGCGTGTTGATCACATGAATTCCTTTTTCTCTCGCATAGTCTACATCGATATTATCCATTCCTACTCCACCTCTACCGATGATTTCCAGTGACGGACAGTTATCAATAATATCTTTTCTCACCTGTGTTGCACTTCTTACCAAAACCGTACGGATTTTGTGCTCGTTGATATAATCCAGAAGAAATTCCTGAGGAACTTTTGTGGTAATCACTTCAAAGCCTTTTGCTGTTAATGCATCAATTCCGGACTGGTCTAAACCGTCGTTTGCTAAAACTTTCATAACTAACTTAATCTATTTAAAATGTAAAAAGATTTAAAAACCAAAAGAATCTGCAGCATTTTGCCTTTCATTTTAATTTTTAAACCTTCCCTTTGATTTAATCTTCTTTAAAAACTTCGATGGTCACCTGTTTCTCCACCATGTCTGTAAATTTACCTTTGTATCTTGTAGCTCTCACCAAATGATTGTCAATCCAGTGGTAATTTCCGCCTCTTGGTTTACCGCACAAAACGCTGTGGTATTTGAAGCCGTGTTTATCTAACCAATCAATTGTAATCTGCTTTAAATTCTCTGTTCTTGAAGTAAAAAAACAGATCTGATGACCTTCATCGTACCATTTGTTTACTGTTTCCAGTGCATCTGGGAAAGGCTCGCAGGTCACCATTCTTTCCGGCTCTTCGTTGGGAACATCTTCCGTAATTGTTCCGTCGATATCGATCAGATAATTTTTAACTCCGTCTTTCAGAATCGGACTGATATGCTTAATATAATCTAGCTCCATCGTTCAAATTTTTAAAGCGCAAAGTTAAGCATTATTGCTTAAAGACTTATGTTAATCTTAGTTTATGTTAAAATTTTAACAGTAAAAATCTTATAAATAATAGAAACAATCAATTCTATTGCATTTTTCATAAAATAATGAGGGGAATTTTATTTTAAAAAATGCCAATATTTCATAAATATTAAAAATTTTAAACAAATATTTTACGAAATCACGATTAAAACTTAAATTTGTAGGAATGGAAGAAATGGTTGTCTTAGTAAATCCCGAAGATAAAGTTTTAGGTTTAATGGAAAAACAGCAGGCTCATATCAATGGTTTGCTGCACCGTGCTTTTTCGGTTTTCTTATTTAACGAAAACGGCGAAATGCTTTTACAGAAGCGGGCTTCACAGAAATACCATTCACCCAATCAATGGACGAATGCCGTTTGTTCGCACCCAAGAATTGACGAAACTTACCTTGAGGGAGCCAACCGCCGATTGAATGAAGAGCTGGGAATTGAAACTCAACTTTCAGAAAAATTTCATTTTATCTACAAGGCAGACGTCGGAAACGGGCTTTGGGAACATGAACTCGACCATGTTTTTATCGGAAACTACAATTCAGAATTTAATTTAAATAAAAAAGAGGTGGAAGATGTTCGTTACATTTCATTACAAGATTTAGACAAAGAAATTTCTGCAAATCCCGAACAGTTCACCGAATGGTTTAAAATTATTCTTGAAGAATATAAACATCATTTTTAAAAACACACAACGATGAAAAAAACTTTTTTAATTACTGCATTTTTGTTCAGCATTTTTTCGTTTTCACAAAAACTCGGAACAGAACTTTACGAAAGTGAAAATTATTCAATCAAAATGCCCGATTTGTGGAAAGCAACGAACGATGAAGGAATTGTCAATATTTTCCCGACCAATCAGATTGGTGCAATTACCATTTCAGAATATCACGATTTAGATTTGCCCAAAGAGGAAGTAAAGAAATTTATTTTAGTTTTATACAATTCTGCAGACGACGAGAAAAAAGTAAAAAATACAGGCAGTAAAAAAGGATACTCAGAATATCAGTATGATTATTTTGATGAAAAAGAAAGTCTTTTCTGGGTGACGAAAGTGTATCAGAAAAACAAAGATTTGTTTTTGGTAAGCATCAACTGCCAGCAAAAGCACTGGAACGGAAATTACAAAATGCTTTTCAGCGAAGCCTTTGAAAGTTTTAAAATTAAAAAATAAAGTCGAATTCTTTACGGACTTCGCTTTAAAATTATTACAATTAGAACAGAAAATAAATATAAAAATTAAACATGAAAAAAACAGCACTGTACGACAAGCACGTTTCTCTGGGAGCGAAAATAGTACCTTTTGCAGGATTTGATATGCCTGTACAATACTCCGGAGTGACGGAAGAACATTTTGCAGTAAGAGAAAAAGCGGGTTTGTTTGATGTTTCTCACATGGGACAGTTTTTCATCGAAGGTGCAGGTGCAAAAGATCTTTTGCAGTTCGTAACAACCAACAATGTAGACGCCCTTGAAAACGGAAAAGCACAGTACTCTTGCCTTCCTAACGAAAACGGCGGAATCGTAGACGATTTAATCGTTTACAAAATGGAAGACGACAAATATTTTGTAGTTGTAAATGCTTCAAACATCGATAAAGACTGGGATCACATCTCAAAATACAATACTTTCGGGGCAAAAATGACCAATGCTTCAGACGAAATGTCTCTGTTGGCAGTTCAGGGTCCGAAAGCGACCGAAATTCTTCAGAAAATCACAGAAACCAACCTTTCAGAAATTCCTTACTACCATTTTACAGTAGGTTCTGTTGCAGGTGTGAGCGATGTTATTATCTCAAACACTGGTTACACAGGAAGCGGTGGTTTTGAAATTTACTTCAAAAATGATGATGCTGAAAAACTTTGGGATGCCATCATCGAAGCTGGTGCCGAAGAAGGAATTATTCCTTGCGGATTGGCTGCCAGAGACACTTTAAGACTTGAAAAAGGTTTCTGTCTTTACGGAATGGATATCGACGATACAACATCTCCAATCGAAGCCGGATTAGGCTGGATCACAAAATTTGATAAAGATTTTGTTTCTAAAGATACTTTCGCAAAGCAGAAAGAAGAAGGTGTTACCAGAAAATTAGTTGGTTTTGAACTGACAGACAAAGGAGTTCCAAGACACGACTACCCTGTCGTAGACGCAGAAGGAAACGTGATCGGAAAAGTAACTTCAGGAACGCAGTCGCCAATGAAAAAGATCGGTTTGGGAATCGCTTACGTAGACAAGCCTCACTTCAAACTGGGAACTGAAATCTTCATTCAGGTAAGAAACAAAAACATCCCTGCAAAAGTGGTAAAAATGCCATTTGTATAAATGAAACCTATCAAAAACAGTCATTTTATATTTACCGATACCGATGATGGGATAAAAAAAATTTTCCTTCGAGAAAAATTTTTTGAATTTGTATGTTTACTAATTACAGATTATTATGAGAAAGAAATTATTGAAAATGATTTTTATAAATATTTTGTCAATTTATTAAATGATTTAGATGAAGATTATGGCGTGTTTTTTATTGAACATCAAATGCCTACCCATTGGGCGCTAAGCATCATTCAAAATAAGCATACTACAGATAATTTCGATTATGATCAAAGAATGAAAGAAATCTCAACAAAATTTGAGAGAAATAATAATCTAACATCATTTGTTATAGATTACACTGTTCTGACATAAGCAATTAAGTACCCCGCTTATCAGATTTTTCAGACATAGAATAACCGCTTTATCGCAGTGATGAGGCGGTTGTTATTTAGGAGCTTAATCCGGCTATCCGCTGTATCTTTTTTGCGGTGGTCTCCTCTTCGTTCCGTCCACCACAAAAAAGGATGCCGCTTCTATCCGGGCTAGGAGATAATTCCGCTTTTTAACAATGATTTGTAGATTTTCAAAAGATACCTTTTTTCTAATTTCCACAAAAACCTAACGGGTTTTGAAAACCCGTTAGGTTTGAACGTATTGCAGTTTATTTTCCGCAAACTGTTTGAGACTTCCTGCAATCGCATTTTGTTTCCCGCAAACTGTTTGAGACTTCCTGCAATCGCAGTTTATTTCCCGCAAACTGTTTGAGATTTCCGGAGACCTCCGTTTGTTTCCCACAACTTGTTTGAGACTTCCGTAGATCGTCTTTTGTTTCAGGCAAACTGTTTGGAACAAAATATAAGATACTGATAAGAAATACTTGTCGAAAAACCTAACGGGTTTTAAAAACCCGTTAGGTTTGGAAATCTATACAAATGATATCTTTAAAAATTCGGGAATTCTTCACACAAAAAAACCTCATAGGTTTTGAAAACCTGTGAGGTTTGGTTATATCAAAAAATCTTTTTAGATAGATTAATCTGCTCTGAAATAATCTTTCACACTTTGTACAGTCGCTTTTTCGCTGCCTACAAAAATTTCTTTATCTGTAAGGAAAACCGGACGTTTCAAAAAGGTATAATGATCCAGAAGTAATTCTTTATAATCATCTTCAGTCAAAGTTTTTAAATCTATTTCTCTGAGTTTGATCTGAGTAGATTTTTTGCTGAACAAAGCTTCGTAAGATTTTGTATGTTCATACATCGCCTCGATTTCTTCCTTGGTGATGGGCTCTTTTTTGATTTCTCTAAGTTCCCATTCTTTAAGATTAAACTGTCCTATAATTTTTCTGCAAGTGTCACATGTATTAAGATAAAATACTTTTTTCATTGAGAGTTTTACATTTCTAATGGTTAAATGAAAACCCCTTCAGTTTTCAATCTGCAAAAATAGGATTTAATATGCCGTTTTAAGAATTATTAAATACCTTTAGTAAAAATTTATGATAAATGGAGAATAAACCAGTGACTTTTCAGTTTATTTCTGAACCATCAGACGTCAATTACGGAGGAAATGTACACGGAGGAAGTGTAATGAAGTGGATCGATCAGGCTGGATATGCCTGCGCAACAACATGGAGCGGAAATTACTCTGTAACCGTATATGTCGGCGGGATCCGCTTTTATGAACCTATCAAGATTGGTGAAATTGTAAAGGTCGAGGCTCAGGTCATTTACACCGGTTCGTCAAGCATGCATATTTCAATCAATGTTTTTTCAAGGAATTTAAAGCAACCCACTTTCGATAAGAAAACACACTGCATCATTGTGTTTGTGGCCGTTGACGAAAACGGCAAAAAACTTCCCGTTCCTCGATGGATTCCCGAAACAGACGAGGAAAAGCAACAGGAAAAATACGCAAAACGCCTGATGGAACTGAGAACGCAGATTGAAGATGAGATGAAACCTTTCCTTTAAAACAGTATGAATCGCAAAGATTTTTTAGCACTTTCATCATTGGGATTTCTCGGAATTTCATGTGGGGTTTCCAAACCAAATCCTGTGACGAAGGCTTTGGCTATACAGTTATACACTGTTCGTCATTCGATTTCAAAAAATTTAGAAGAGACATTTGAGCGGCTTGCAAAACTGGGATTTACTGATTTTGAAATTTATGGTTACAACGGAACTTTTTTCGGAAAAACTGCGAAAGAATTCAGTCAGATCTTAAAAAACAATGGTTTAAAAGTAATCAGTTCTCACCACCGCACAGGAATGACGGATAAAGAAAACGGAACTTTGCTTAACAATTGGGAAAAGACTTTAAAAGATTTGAATTTTATCGGAGCGAAATATGCCGTCTGCTCCTATCTTCCCGAAGCCGAAAGAAGTCTGGAATCTTACCGCAAACTCCCTGAAGTATTAGAAAATGCAGGAAAAATTTCAAAACAAAACGGAATTCAACTCGCCTATCACAACCACGATTTTGAATTTCTGAAAATGGATGAAAAGCGAAATTTCTATGATTTCATTCTGGAAAACACATCTTCAGATCTTGTAAAAATGGAACTCGATTTATACTGGATTTCAAAGGCCGGACTTGATCCTTTGGTCTATTTTGAGAAGTATCCCAAGCGGTTTCCGCTGTGGCATGTGAAAGACATGAAAGCCGGAACAAAAGATTTTGCAGAAGTCGGCAGTGGAACAATTGACTTTGAAAGAATTTTTAAGTTTAAAGAAAAAGCTGGCCTGGAACATTGGTTTGTAGAGCAGGATTCGAGTGATAAAGATATTTTTGAGAGTATTGAGATGAGCAAAAAGTATATTGAAGAAAATAAGTTTTTCTATAAATAAATCTTGCTAAACTATTACACAAAACAAAACCCCTTCAGTTGCCTGAAAGGGTTTTATAATATTATAAACTGAAAAATTATCTTGCGATATTTACAGCTCTTGTCTCTCTGATTACTGTTACTCTCACTTGCCCAGGATAGGTCAATTCATTCTGAATTTTCTCTGAGATGTCGTAAGAAAGCTGTGCAGATTGCTCGTCGTTCACTCTTCCGCTTTCTACCATTACTCTCAGTTCTCTACCTGCCTGAATGGCGTACGCTGAAGAAACTCCTTCAAAACTTAAAGCTGCTGCTTCGAGATCTTTCAGTCTTTGGATATAAGATTCCAAAACCTGACGTCTTGCTCCCGGTCTTGCTCCTGAAATTGCATCGGCAACCTGAATGATTGGTGATAACAATGAAGTCATTTCCACCTCGTCGTGGTGAGCTCCAATTGCATTTACCACTTCTGGATTTTCTCCGTATTTTTCAGCCCACTGCATACCTAAAAGTGCGTGAGGAAGTTCAGATTCCTGCTCAGGAACTTTTCCGATATCGTGAAGAAGTCCGGCTCTTTTCGCCATTTTTACATTTAAGCCTAATTCTGCAGCCATCGTTGCAGCGATGTTCGCTACTTCTCTTGAGTGCTGAAGAAGGTTTTGTCCGTAAGACGAACGGTATTTCATTCTACCAACGATTTTTACCAATTCAGGGTGTAAACCGTGAATTCCTAAATCAATAATGGTTCTTTTACCTACTTCAATGATTTCTTCTTCGATCATCTTTTTGGTTTTTTCTACTACTTCCTCGATTCTTGCCGGGTGAATTCTACCGTCTGTTACCAGTCTGTGTAGGGAAAGTCTTGCGATTTCTCTTCTTACTGGGTCAAAACATGAAAGAAGAATAGCTTCCGGAGTATCATCAACGATGATTTCAACACCGGTCATCGCTTCCAATGCACGGATGTTTCTACCTTCTCTACCGATAATTCTACCTTTTACTTCATCAGATTCGATATTGAAAACAGATACTGAATTTTCTATCGCCTGCTCCGTCCCAATTCTCTGAATAGTCTGGATAACAATTTTTCTCGCCTCACTTTTTGCATTCAGCTGAGCTTCTTCCATAATGCCCTGAACGTGTGCCTGAGCTCTGGTTTTTGCTTCTGCTTTTAAAGTTTCTACCAATTCAGCTTTGGCTTCATCAGCAGTATAGTTTGAAATTTTTTCAAGCATCTCAATTTTCCTGGCTGTTGCAGTGTCGAGATCCTGTTGTTTCTTTTCAATGATTTCATTCTTTTTGGCGTAATCAGCAATCTGTCTGTCCAGATCTTTTTCTAATTTTCCTGCTTTGCTGAGCTCGTCATTGAGTTTGTTTTCTTTGTCTTTGGTGCGTTTTTCAGCTTCCTGCATTTTCTTTTCACGTGTCTGAATGTCTGCGTCATGCTGAGATTTTAATTCTAAAAACTTTTCTTTTGCCTGTAGATGTTTATCTTTTTTTATAGATTCTGCCTGTAAACTGGCTTTTTCAAGAAGATTATCTGCATTTTTCTTGGCATCATCGATGATGAATTTTGCTTTGGTATTAAGTGAGCTTTTGGAAAATAACATTCCTGCCACTGCACCGACTATCAGGCAAATAACGCTTATTATAATAGCGGTTGTTGTCATATATATATTGAGTTTAATTGTCTTTTAAAAATAAAAAAAGCCTACAACAATTCAGAGATTTAGAGTAAACTCCATATCTTCACGATTTGTTCTGATTTCTTCTCTCTGTAATCTGCGTAAAGCAGCACGCCATTGAAAAGACATTCGAACGTTAATTGTTTAGCGTTGAGTTTACCTTAATGTGTTAGAATCATTGTAGGCAGTTTGTTTGGGAAAAAAAATCTATTTCCCGGTTTCTCCCAGCATCTGATTAATGTTTGCTAATCTTTCGCTGGCAGATTTTATATTTTTTTCGTTGGCAAGAGACACCATTTCTGCGTTGGTACCCAGTTTTAAGGCACACATAGCTAACGCATCCTGTTTATCTCTTACGTCAAAATTCTGTTCAAAATCCTTAATCATATTTTCGATCTGCTTCCCCACTTTTCTCAGTGTTTCTTCTTCAGCTGCGGGTACATTCAGCGGATATACTCTTCCGGCAATGTTGATGGTTATTCTTCTTACATCCATTACAATCCACTGTTTTGAAGCTGTGCAATACAAAAGTCTACTTCTTTTACCAATCTGTTGATGTGGTTTTTCATAAGTCTGTTGTGTTCAGGATTTCCTGATATTGCTGAATACAATTTTATATTTTTCTGTTCTTCTGCTAAGACCTGATTTTTTTTCCTTTCCTCGTCATATTTCTTCTTCAACTCGGTATGCTCTCTGTTTAAATCTGAAAAATTTTCTGAAAGATTCTGATAACTTTTATGAAGATTCTGAATCTTTTTTTCCAGTTCCGAAAATTGATTTTCTAATTCTTGAAGCATTTCAGGTTGATATTCTAACTTCTCACAAAAATAGGAAAATAATGGTACGAACAAAAATAAAAACCATGATATTTAGGTTTAAAACAAAAAAAGGAGACACATTTCTGTATCTCCTTTATTATCATTTAATTAAATTATTCAAATTTAAGAACAAACATTACCGCTCTTGTCTGAAGTGTTGATACTGCGGCAGACCAGTAAGGAGGTGTAGACGCATTATCAGCAACCATTTCGTTGTTCATGAAGAATGTACCTCTCACCGCCGGAGTCAATTTAAATTTATTGAAATAGAACTGAACTCCAAATTCCGCAGACCATGCAAAGTTATGCGTTGTAGATCTGAAGACCTGCTGAAGGTTATCTTCCGTAGAGTCTGAGTTAGACTGTAAATTAACAATGTAGTTTACACCAGCAGCAATGTACGGTCTTGAGTTGTACCATCTGTCACCGTGAAGTTCCAATAATACAGGAACGTCTACCAAAGTAGATTTAATCTGTCTGTGCGTATCTTTTTCAGAAAGACCCAATGGAGCGAAAGGAGGATTCGTTAAAGTTCCGTTCTGATACTGATCATTAGACTGTGTATTGAAAACAACTTCTCTCTGACCAAACTGTAACCCCGGTTCCATTCTCAGATCAAGATTGTCGTTGATTCTAAGTTTTCCGATAAGCCCGGCACCAAAGCTGTAACTTGGTTTTGATGTTACAAGGTTTCTGTTACCATCCATACCGTATCTCGGGTTCAGATTGATGTGATAATCCATCATGTTACCATTAAGATAGAATCCCCAGCTGACCTTTTGCTGATCAAAACTTTCCAACTTATCCATCCTGTTACGGGTTCTGAATTGTGCATCTGCAAAAACTGCGATATTTACGGAGGCAAAAACCAGTGCTTTTAATAAAAATTTATTCATAGGTTACTTTGTTGCTTTATAAATTGTGGCTATACCTAAACTTAGTTTTTTATATTCAACTTTTTTAAATCCTGTATCTAAAAGAATCTGCTTCATCTTTTCCCCAAACGGGAAAGCATTCACAGAATCTGGAAGGTAGGTGTAAGCTCTGTTGTCTTTAGAAACCAGCCTGCCGATTGCAGGTAAAATGTTTTTGAAATAAAACATATAAAACGGTCCTAAAAAACCTTCCACCTTAGAAAATTCAAGTATGTAAATACTTTTGTTTTCTTTCACCACTCTTCTCAGCTCAGACAAACCTTTATTCAGGTTTTCAAAATTTCTTACACCAAACGCAACCGACACTGCATCAAACCTGTTATCCTCAAAAGGAAGGTTCTCAGCATCTCCTTTCTGCATGGAAATTTTGCCGTCTAATTTAAGTTTTTTTATTTTAATAACGCCAACATTTAACATTTGTTGCGATAAATCTAAACCTACTACTTTTGCCTGCGTACCTTTTTCAACTGCGATTGCAAGATCGCCTGTTCCGGTAGCTACATCCAGAACTTCCTGTGGAGCATCTTTTTTCATCCAGTTGACCAGAGTATTTCTCCAAAGCACATCAATTTTCATTGAGAGAACGTGATTTAAAAGATCATATTTAGGAGCGATATTATCAAACATATCCTCCACCTGGCTTTTTTTCGTTGCCTCAGAGTTGTAAGGCGTTACATTATTGATATCTTTTGTCAAAACTTGTAATATTCGTTATAATAATTGAGATAATCCTGCTTTCTGAAAATCTTAGTGCGGGATTCTACCTTTTGAATGTTCTTGATCAGCCTGTCATATTCTTCATCTACATTGTAATAAAAATCTTCTGTGTACAATTTATTAAAATGTTTAGCTCCGCCATAATACATTTTGCCGTCAATCACAGTCTTATCAAGTGCCAAAAGTAAGGAATCTTTCTTTAGGTTGTACCCATAATATTGTTCATTGATGTAATAATCCTGATGAGCAAGATTTATCATCCCTCTCAGTTTATTTACTTCGAAGGCAGAATCGTAAAGTAATTTTTTATTCTGATCATAAACTTTGATATTGTTTTTACCCTTTTCAAGGTCGATAGAGACGGTTTGTCCGGCAGAGATTATGCCCTCACCTTTATTATTTATCTTATAGTAAAATGTTTTGGGAGTGGGATTATCTACCACGTAATAATTTTTCTTGGCAAGAAAGAAGAAATAAATCCCAAAGGCTCCCACAAACGCCACCAATGCAATCAAAAGACCTTTTAAAGAAGGATTGTTTTTCATAAGTATGTAAAGTAGAATTTTTGCAAATTTAATAATAATTTTAATTCTTTCTTATTAATATTAATTATTAACTTTGCAACCTTAAAAAAATTGTATAAAAATGCCTAATACGATCATCATTGGCTCAGGATCTTATCTACCAAACAGAATTGTAGGACGAGATTTTTTCTTAAATTCTGAATTTTATGCCGAAGACGGCCAGAAAATCGACAAGCCAGCCGAAGAAACCATTTCAAAATTTGTAGAAATCACAGAAATTGAAAACCGAAGGTTTATAGAAGATGATCTTTCCAACTCAAAAATTGGTTACGAAGCAGCTAAAAAAGCAATTGAAGATGCAAAAATTGACCCCGAAACTCTTGACTATATTATTTATGCAAGTAATTTTGGTGAAGTTACAGTACACGGTTATTCAGACTTTATGCCAAATATGGCTGCAAGAGTGAAAAACCAGCTGGGCATTAAAAACAGAAAATGCATCACTTACGATATGATGTTCGGCTGCCCAGGATGGGTTGAAGCTATGATTTTAGCAGATCATTTTATTAAAGCAGGTGTTGCTAAAAATATTCTTGTTATCGGTGGTGAAACTTTAAGCAGAGTTACCGATCCGCACGACAGAAACAGAATGATTTTCGCAGACGGAGCCGGTGCAGTAGTTGTAACAGCTACAGAGCAGGAAAATGTAGGAATTATTGCCCACAATACCATCTGTGACAACGGTCCTGAATTAAATTATCTTGCCAACGGACCTTCCATCAACAAAGATGCAGAGCAAAGCAGACTTTACGTGAGAATGCAGGGAAGAAAAATTTACGAATATGCCCTAAAGAACGTTCCCGCAGCAATAAAAGAAACGATTGAAGACGCTAATCTTTCTATTGAAGATATCGACAAGATTCTAATTCATCAGGCGAATGCAAAAATGGATTATGCCATGATCGAAAGACTTCACAAATTATATGACATAAAGGAATACAACCACTCTATTTCTCCGATGACCATTCAGGAGTTTGGAAATTCGTCTGTCGCAACAATTCCTACCATGTTTGATCTAATAGTTAAAGGAAAAATGGAGGGTCATTCGTTTCAGGAAAAAGGTAACATTGTGATGACTTCGGTAGGTGCCGGGATGAACATCAATGCTATCGTTTACAGATTCCCTTAAAATTTTATTTAAATTAAAAATATAAAGCACAAAGGATGTCTCTTTTGTGCTTTTTTTAAACGTTATGCAGAAGAATTTTTTAATCATCACCGCCATTTTCCTTCTACTGGAAGTCTATATTTATCAAGCTGTACGAACGCTTACTGATAATTTCTGGATCAGGCTTGGATATTGGGCAATTACACTTGCAGTTTACGGATTGTTTGCTTACGAACTCACCAATATATCCCGTGCAGACAAAGATCCTACCCGACTTCATCTCACTGTTTCACTGTTTTTAATATTTATTTTACCTAAAATTTTTGTCGTACTGTTTCTTCTCGTTGACGATATTTTCCGTACAGGAACTTATTTTTTCAATTTTACAAGACCAGGCGATCATTTCTTTCCGGAAAGAAGAAAATTCCTGAGTCTTGTTGGGTTAGGTCTTGGCGGAGCATTTTCGGCTTTGTTCATAGACGGAATTACATTTGGAAAATTCAGACATAAAGTAAGAAAAGTTAAAATTAAAATTCCCGGACTTGGAAAAAATTTTAAAGGCTATAAAATTATTCAGATTTCCGATGTTCACAGCGGTAGTTTTCCCAATCCTGAAAAACTGCAGCATGCGATTGATTTGATTAATGAGCAAAAGCCTGATTTGGTATTATTTACGGGAGATATGGTAAATAATGTAGCGGAAGAGTTCAAACCATTCATTCCATTATTTTCAAAAATCAAAGCGAAAGACGGTAAGTTGGCGACACTGGGAAATCACGATTATGGCGATTACGTAACGTGGAAATCCCCACAAGCCAAAATTGACAATCTTGAAACGCTGATTGATTATGAAAGACAGGCCGGTTTTGAAAATTTGAGAAATGAGCATCGCATAATCGATAGAAACGGAGAAAAACTGTATATTTTAGGCATTGAAAACTGGGGTCTGAAGCCATTTCCGCAATACGGAGATTTAGATAAAGCTTTAAAAAACATTCCTGAATCCGCTCCAAAAATATTAATGAGCCATGACCCTTCCCATTTCGATGCAATCGTTAAAAAACATCCAGGAAATGTGCACTTAACACTTTCTGGTCATACGCATGGAATGCAGTTTGGCTTGGATTTGAAAAATGTAAAATGGTCGCCTGTGCAGTACAAATACCCGAAATGGGCCGATTTGTATGAAAGCGAAGGAAAATTATTGTACGTGAACAGAGGTTTTGGAGTTTTAGCATATCCGGGAAGAGTTGGTGTGTTGCCGGAAATTACGCTTTTTGAACTCTCTTAGCTTTTTAATTTGAAATTTGAAGTTTTAAGTTTGAAATTTGAGTAAGTCGCTGTGATGGCTGTAGAAAAAAGGTTGTTGCGAATCTCGAAACCCGTAAAACGAATCTCGTAACCCCTAACCCGTACCCCGAAACTAAAAAATAAAATCCTTCATACGGGAAGTTGCAAGTTCTTTTTCGTTGATAAAAGTCAGGAGGGCATTCAGTTTGTCCTCCATTTTTTTGCCTGAATTGTACCGTCTGTAAATTGGCATTTTTAAGCCAATTTTTTTGAATTCGGTAAACTGCCATGAATTGACATAAATCAAAACAAATTCTTCACTTTTCAAGGTTTCAAAAACCATATTCTGATAATACGACATTGGCAGGATCTGAAAAACAAAATCATTGTAAGGCAACTGACTATAAGGCGAGATACTTTCCGGTACAATACTTACCCCATTTTCCTCGAGTATTTCCGTATTCCGTTTGAGTCTTTTAAAAGGAAACAGAATGTCTGAATTGTCAATGTTTGAAACGTAATTAAAGCCAAGAAGTTTCAGTTCATCCAGCGGAAATTTTTCATCTTTCTGTCTGATGCCTCTGATCTGTTTTTCCAGCAAATCTTCTGTGAATCTTTTTACGGCCTCAATTTTAGACAAGGTTGAGTTTTCATTATAAAAAGCAACCTCATGCCCCTGAGCCGAGATTGCTTTTGTGAGTTGCTGCAGTTTTTCAATGATTGAAATTTCAATGAAAAAACTGGCTTTTATGTCATGTTCATCCAAAACTTTTAATATCGATTTTGTGTTAGCTTCGGTAATTTCAAGCTTTTCAACCAATGAAATTCCAGCCGGATTCTTTGTTTCAGCATTAGAATTTGCAATATTAAAAGTCAGTAAAATCATTCAAGTTAATTTTAGATGAAATACATAAAATACTTTAAAATAGATATTTAAACAAAATAATTAAATATATACTTGAAGTTCGTATTATTTATTCAGTTTTACCTTTAAATTTTTGATCATATCTTTAGTCATTTCAGAAATTCCAAAATTGTATGTTAATCCCCAGTCTTTTTTAGCAACAGAATCATCAATTGATGCGGGCCAAGAATCTGCAATTGCCTGTCTGAAATCTGGTTTATAATCAACTTCGAAATAAGGAAGTTCCTTTTTAATTTCAGCTGAAAGTTCTTTAGGTGTAAACGACATTCCACCTAAATTGTATGACGAACGGACTGTTAAATTTTCTTTTGGAGCGTCCATTAATTTTAAAGTTGCATCAATGGCATCGTCCATGTACAACATTGGCATTCCTGTATTTTCAGAAATAAAACTTGTGTATTTTCCTTCTTCCAAAGCTTCGTAAAAAATTTCAACAGCATAATCGGTTGTCCCGCCACCAGCTGGAGTTTTCCATGAAATCAGACCTGGGTAACGGATGCTTCGTACATCTACTCCATGTTTGTCAAAATAATATTCACACCACTTTTCACCTGCCATTTTAGAGATTCCATACACCGTTGTTGGATTTAAAACCACGTCCTGCCCAACATTTTCTTTAGGAATTCCTTTCCCAAAAACAGCGATTGAACTTGGCCAAAAGATCTTTTTAAGCAATCCTTCCTTTGCCATTTCACAAAAATGCAGGAGAGGTTCAAGATTAAGTTTCCACGCGAAAACAGGCTGCTTCTCTGATGTTCCGGACAATAAGGAAGCCAAATGATAAACTGTGGTAATCTCATAATCTTTAATTACCTGTCTTACCAGCTGGGTATTGGTAACATCCATTCTCTCGTAGTGACCGGCTGATGTAAGATTTTTCTGATATCTGTCAAGCCCCGAAGCCACCACATTATCAGCACCATGTATTTCTACAAGACGGTTGGTAAGTTCTGTTCCTATCTGCCCTAAAGCTCCTGTTATCAATATTTTTTCCGTGAAAGACTCCATTTTTAATTTTTATTGGTTGACTGAAAGCAAAAATAAAAATTTTAGGTACTACCGTGAAACAAAAATTGTAATTTAGACTGTAAATTTTAATGATGAGAAAAATTATCTGTATCCTGATCTTCGCAGGATATTCTGTATCAGCGCAATACACCGATATTCAGATTGTAAAAGAAGTGAAGGTTTCTAAAAAAGGCGTCGTGGTGAGTGCACACCCTTTAGCCAGCGAAGCAGGCGCGAAAATACTCAGAATTGGTGGCAATGCCTACGATGCAATCGTCGCAACACAATACGCTTTGGCAGTAGTCTATCCGCAAGCCGGAAACCTGGGTGGCGGTGGCTTTTTGGTGGGCGTCAAAAATAACGGAGAAAGTTTCAGTCTGGATTATCGTGAAACCGCTCCCGAAAAGGCTTCTAAAGACATGTATCTCGACAGAAAAGGAAATGCCGATACAGACTTGTCTCAAAACGGACGCTTAGCTGCAGGAGTTCCGGGAAGTGTCGCCGGATTTTTTGCCACGCTTAAATACTGTAAACTTCCGATGGAAAAACTGATCCAACCTGCCATTGATATTGCTGAAAAGGGTTTTGCCATCACCAGTCAGGAAGCAGAACTGCTGAATTACAGCAAAAAGTTTTTTGAAAAAAATAATAAAAATAAAATCGCCTTTGTAAAAAATTCCGAATGGAAGCAAGGTGATATTCTGATACAAAAAGAACTGGCAGAAACTTTAAAACTCATTCAGAAAAACGGAATGAAAGGTTTTTATGAAGGAAAAACGGCAGATTTAATTACCAAAGAGATGAAAAACGGCAATGGAATTATTTCCTTGAACGATCTCAGAAACTATAAAGTTATCGAAAGAAAAGCTTTGAATTTTAAGTATAAAGAAAACGATATTGTTTCCATGCCTTTGCCTTCCAGCGGAGGAATTCTTCTGGCACAGATGCTGAAAATGTCTTCTTTTGAAAACCTTCAGAAGTATCAGCAAAATTCTACGGAAGCTGTACAAATTATGGTGGAAGCCGAACGAAGAGCATTTGCCGACAGAGCGGAATACATGGGCGATCCGGCATTTATAAATGATAAAACATCTTTATTAATTTCGGATGATTATTTAAGAAAAAGATGGAAATCTTTTAGCTTTAATAAAGCAACATTAAGTTCAGAAGTTGGGAAAATCGTTCAGCAACCGACAGAATCTACAGAAACTACTCACATTTCAGTAATTGATAAAGATGGAAACGCAGCGGCTGTTACCACGACTCTGAATGGACTCTACGGCAGTAAAGTTGTGGTTTCCGAAGCAGGATTTTTTCTGAATAATGAAATGGATGATTTTTCTGTAAAACCAGGCGTTCCCAACATGTTTGGTGCAGTGGGCGGTAAAGCCAACGAAATTCAGCCGGGAAAAAGAATGCTTTCGTCGATGACTCCAACGATTGTCATGAAAAACGGCAAACCTTTTATGGTTGTGGGAACTCCGGGTGGAACCACAATTCCAACTTCTGTTTTTCAGTCTGTTGTAAATGTGATTGATTTTAAACTCAATGCCAACCTCGCCGTAAATTCGCCAAAATTTCACCATCAGTGGCTGCCGGAGATGGTTGCTTTTGAAAAGAATTTCCCAGAATCCACCATCAAAAATCTTGAAAATCTCGGCTACAAAGCTGAAAGATGGAATCAGCTCGGCAGAACGGAAATGATTTTGGTCGATGAAAACGGAAACATTCACGCAGTTGCCGATGGGCGTGGCGATGATTCTGTTGCGGTGGAGTGATTTATGATTTAAAATTTGAGATTTGAGATTTGAGATTTCAGATTTAAAATTTACTATTGAATTTAATTTCTTAATTTCCCGTCAAATTTATATTTTGAAATCAAAAAAGATATATCAGCAACTTTATTTTCAGGTAATTGTTGCTATCGTACTGGGAATTCTGCTTGGGAAGTTCTATCCTGAGCTTGGCGAAAAGATGAAACCTTTGGGCGACGGCTTTATTGAGCTCGTAAAAATGATTATTGCTCCGGTAATTTTCATTACACTCACTTTGGGAATTGCCCACATGACTGACCTGAAAAAAGTGGGAAGAATTGCCGTAAAAGCGATGATTTATTTTTTCACCTTTTCCACTTTAGCATTAATCATCGGGCTTGTAGTGGGAAATATTTTACAGCCAGGCTCAGGACTAAATATTGACCCTGCAAGTCTTTCCGGAGATGTTTCCCAATACCAGCAAAAAGCGCACGAGACCACACTCACGGGATTCATAATGAATATTATTCCTGAAACACTCTTCAGTCCGTTGGTGGGTGAAAATATTCTTCAGGTTTTATTGGTTGCCATTTTATTTGGTGTTGCCTTGGTTTTAACAAAAGAAAAAAGCGGAAAAATCACAGAATTTCTACAGGTTCTGTCTGCTCCGGTTTTCAAAATTGTTCATATGCTGATGAAGCTCGCACCCATCGGAGCGTTCGGGGCAATGGCTTTTACAATCGGAAAATACGGATTGGCATCTGTTTTAAATCTCATATTTTTAGTGGGAACATTTTATATTACATCAGCACTTTTTGTTGTCGTAGTTCTGGGCGCAGTGGCCTGGTATAATGGTTTTAACATATTTAAACTGATGTATTACCTCAAAGAAGAACTTCTTTTGGTTTTAGGCACAAGCTCTTCAGAGTCTGCGTTACCTGGAATTATGGAAAAAATGGAAAAAGCAGGCTGCTCGAAAGCTATCGTCGGTTTGGTAGTTCCTACGGGCTATTCTTTCAATCTTGACGGCACGAATATTTATATGACTTTGGCCTCACTTTTCATTGCACAGGCTTTAAATATTGATCTTTCCATTGAAAAACAACTGATGCTTTTACTCGTAGCAATGTTGAGTTCTAAAGGTGCCGCCGGAGTTACCGGAGCAGGTTTTGTGACACTGGCTGCGACACTGGCTGTCGTTCCGGAAATTCCCATCGCGGGAATGATTTTGATATTGGGAATTGATAAATTTATGAGCGAATGCCGTGCTTTAACCAACGTTATCGGAAATTCTGTAGCTACAGTTGTTGTGGCGAACTGGGAAAAGCAGCTGGATAAGGATCAACTGAAATATTGTCTTGCCAATCCCAACGAAATTGAGAAAAAATTAGAGGTATAAAGTATTTTTATGACCGAAACCACAAATTATTTACAGTGAGACTTTTAATTTTGTAAGTGATTACAATAATCAAATTTTTTTTCATCATTTGTGTTTTTTAGCCTTCCTCCGGAGGGCTTTTTTTTATTAAGCAAATGATTCATATTAAAATTCTTAAGCTTGCGGGCTGTACTTTGATGCGGATTGGTGATTCTATTCTGTTGAATTCCCCATCGAGATGCCAGTTTTTTGTATTTACACTGAATTCAGTTTCTGAGATGGGCAGATAAGTGATGTAGTCATCGTTTTTCAGCTTTTTTGTAAACATTCTGAATGCAAAAAGCGGCGAATAGGTCAACGGAAATTTTTTGACCAAAACCATATCCACAAGACCGTCACTCTTGCTTGCCATTGGTGCGATGTAAGCATTGTTACCAAACTGTCTTGTATTCGCAATGTTTACCATCAGATATTTTCCGTTGTGCTGAGCCAGTTTTTCATCAGAAAATTCAAGTTTTATAGGTTTGTAGCTGAAGAATGTCTGAAGAGAAACTTTGATGTAATTCTTAAATCCACGATCGGTTTTTTCAAATTCTTTAACGACCTTTCCATCGAAACCGGTTCCTGAAACGTTGATGGATAGCTTTCCGTTTACAGTAAAAGTGTCTATTTTTCTGGAATTTTTCACTTTTATTTTATCTAAAAGTTCATCCAGATTTTTGCTGAACTGAGTTTCATTGGAAAACCCGTTTCCCGAACCTGCCGGAAATATAGCAAGAATTTTTTCTGAATTGATAATATTTCCCGCCACCGTAGAAATTGTTCCGTCGCCGCCGATTGCTACGAAAATATCGGCAACATCAAAGTTTTTTCGGATAAACTCATTTGTTCCCGGAATAGATTCTGAAATGTAGTACAAAGGATTTTCTACTTTGGCTTTCAGCTCATTTAGGAAAGGCTGGTAATTTTTTTTGGCTGAAAAAGGATTGATGATGAAAGCTACTTTTTCCATTCTGTAAAAATAAAAAATGCTTCCTGATCCGGAAGCATTAATATTAGTTAATGTTGAGTCTCTTTTCAAATTCAGGTTTCAGATATTGTTTAATTTCTGAAAAAGGTACTTTAATTTCGATAATTCCTGCTGCGTACGGGGCGATTTCATATTGATTATAAATAAATGTGAGCGACTGATTATCAAAATAAAAGTTTTTATCAGCCGTAATGTTTTCATCAAAGAGCAATTCTCTGTCAACATGCTTTAATAAAATTGGTTGCCAGTTGATTTTTGTAGCTTCCACAATATCAGATAACTGTAAAATGGATTGATTTTTAAGATCTGCCACTTTGTAAAGCTCGTACCCATAACCATGTGCGCCGCCGCTGAAGCCATAGCCATTGTAGTTGATGGTGAGGAAATCCTTGGTATGGGACAAAACTTTCATATCCGAAATCTCATCCCACGTCTGTTTATATTCTCTGTTTACATAATCATCTTCCGCGCCGCTTTCTGCAAGGTATTGTTTCATGTTTTCAGTCATTCTCGCTTTAATACTTTCGGTGGAAAAATCTGTCATAGGCTTCTCTTTTAAACGAAGTTCCCCAAAATAGAGACTGTCTAAAACATTTTTCTGAAGACCTGTAAAAGTCAGTAATTTTTGTCTGTACTCCGCAGAAAAGGTTTTTGAATACCTTGCGGAATCTTCCACGATCAGAGAATCAATTGTAATCTGAATGCTGTCTTTTTTTATGTCAGAAGAATCATTTTTTACCGTTACTGTTTTTTCTCTCTGGTTTTTATTACAGGAAAAAGCAAAGGCAAGAATGGATAGTGCGAAAAATAGGTTTTTCATAATTTATTGTGATGGTTTGTGAATTTTTTTTGATTAAAATATTTAATAAAAATTAATATCCGGCAGATTTTACTGATAAAGCAGATATTTCAGAATTTTTAATCTGTTAAATCTTTAAAATTTTCGGCAAGGAATTAAGCGAAATTTCAGTTAATGTGAATTCAGTCTTTTCTCAAATTCAGGTTTTAATGTTCCCTGAAGTTCAATCCATGAAACAGGAATCACGATATCGCCGGCCGCAAAAGCTGCAATCTCGTAAGGACTGTAATGGAAATATAGATTTTTGCCGTCAAAATAAAAATTATCATTCGGCTCAATTACGTCTACCAAAAGCATATCTGAATTTTTCACATCGCCTCTGGAATCTGTAGTGCCGCTGTGAATTTTATCCATGTTTTTCTTTAGAATTTCTGAAATTTTTGCTTCAGGCATTGTTGTGATATCTGACAGAAGCAGTTTTTTATTGCTTTTTAAATCAAAAATCCTGTTGGAAAACCAGTAATTATCATGAGCACCACCTTCGTAAGCAGCAGAAAGATATTCCAGCTGCAGAAAATCATTTTTATGTGAAATCTGTTTCATTTTGAAACTCGTATACCATGTTTGCTTATAGGAAATATCAGCAAGCCAGTCTTTGCTGCGGCTTTTGGTTTCATTAAAATAATCCGCTTTATCTTTCTGTAGAAAATCCTGTAATCCGTTTTTCGAAAAATCTGTAATTCCTTTGTAAATAAAATAGATGCTGTCTAACAAAGCTTTGTCTTTAACTGAAGGATAAACCAAAACTTCCGAACGGTACTCCAGCGACAGTTTTGGGCTCATCACCAAAGAATCTTTCAGTGAAAGTGAGTCTATTACAAATTTCTCCAAAGCGGGTTCAGGATTGTTTGCCTGATCTGTATTTTTTTCTTTCTTACAAGACACAAACAGCGTACAGATTCCGATGGCAAATGCTAAAGCAGATCTTTTCATAAAATAATTTTAGCTTTTGAATGCAAAAACCATTCAATTATGAATGGTTTGGGATGTTATTTTTTAATCAGGCTCATTACCTGGCTTTCACTGTCTGAAATCACTTTCCAAATCTGCTTGAAAGCGGGATAATATTCTTTAGGATAATCTGCACTTGCTATTTTGTATTGCGAAGTGACCTTCACTTTTTTATCGGTTTTCTCTACAATGTATGAGTAACTGATTTCTTTATCTTCTGTGACAATTTTTTTGCTTTTCGGCAGATCACCAATTTCATAACCTTCCGGTATTTCAATTTCCACCGTTTTGATTTTGGAAATTGGAGAAATAAAATCGATCACATATTTGCGCTCTTCCGTCTGGTCAAAATCATTTGCTGCCGAATGTAAAAACAGAAGCGGGTTAAATATTTTTTTCTTGCCCACATTGTCAATCAGATTTTCGGAGGTGAAACTCATCTTAGATTCAAAATCACCGTTTTCAAGAATATTTGATTGAATATCTGTAAAATCTACTGAAAAGTTTTCTTTATACTGTTTTTTGTATTTTTCCTGATTTTCGTCGTAATTTTCTTTTGCATTCATCGCAAACAATCCTACATCTTTATCTTCATAAACCCCACTGATACTTCCATTTTCATTGATTTTAGCCTTAGTCGTCAGATAATTATAAGACATTTTGATGTTGTTGATACTGATTACATCAGCTTTATCATCCTTTAGAAGAAGTCCGGTATTATTCCAGACCCTTGACGGCAAAATACCTTCTGAAGCCTGCTTGGAAGTTGCGTCAAACAAGTAGGATTTACCGCTTATTTCAGCACAGACTACCATGTAATTAAAATTTCCCACGTTGGGAAAAGTGACGTTTACACTTCCGTTTTTGATGGTAGAAATCAACACAGGATATGCTTTAATACCAGAACCTCTGAGCATGCTCAGCAACATCAGGTTCAGATCTCCACAGTTTCCGGTTTTGGTTTTCATCAGGTTTTTCAATCCGTTTTCTGCATAGAAACCGTTATTTTCATTCCAGGTATAATTAGATTTCACGAAACTATGAATTGAGTTTGCTCTTTTCATTTCATCTTTCTCATTCATAATTTCCGCAGGCAAAAGTTCTTTGGCAACGCGGTCTTTTTTGTACTGGTTTCCAAAATCTTCATCATCCCAAAGTTTTTTTCTGATATCCTCCCACGTAGATGTATACATCTTCAAATTATTGTTGAAAAAAGTAGAATGCAATTCAGCGCGTATCTTTGTACGGTAATTGTCTTCATTTTTTACAAACTTTTCAGACTTAAATGCTTTCAGATCTTCGTAGGCAAAACGGTAGGTTTTTGTGGTTCTTCCATAAAGCTGTGCTTCTTCCACTTTGCGGTGTTTAGGAGTAAGACTACCGGTAAAATCTATGTGATAAGACATTTCCACAGGTGATTCAAAAACATATTCTGTGTACTCTGAAGGAATGTCGAGCTCAATATACGCCATCGGAACCTGATATACAAAAGGCGATGATACTTCATATTTATACTCAATAACAGAACCGTTTTTAATGTTCGGGAAAGCAAATTTATTTACTGTACTGTATTTGTTTTCTTTCGATTTAAATTTAGAACTTTTATCTACTTTCGTTTCTGCAATTTTATCGTTTTCCAGATTGTACACTACAGCTTTCATTGATCTCAAAGCCTCTCTGCTGCCGGAATTGTTGTCATACAAAGAGATTTCCAGATTCATCCAGTCTTCCACTTTATCTTTGTCGTAGACTTTTATTCTGTAGGCGATATTTTTCAATAAATCTCCCGAAGTATCGTCAATTCTGTAATGAACCGAGCGATAAAGTATTTCTGCAGGAGCTTTTTCGTCAATCTGAGATTTGGTTTTCTTTAAATCTTCGATGGTGAACTTTGGCATTTTCAGAAATTCATGCTTCTGAGAATACAGAAATGCCGCCGAAACGCAGCAGAAGGTTATTAATATTTTTTTCATGGTTATGATTTTTTTGAGATCATTATTTTTGAATTGTCGGCATTCAGAATTTTTTTTCTGAAACTTACATAATCATTGTATTTCTCTTTGGTATAAATTCCTTTTTTAATCTGAATCAGTCGTTTCACAATCAGTTTAGAATCTTTTTTCTCAAAATTAAGACTGTAGGTTCCAAATTCAGAGGTCAAAATTCCGTTCTGAGGCAATTCTTCTATGAAATAACCCTGGGGAAGTTCAAAAGAAATTTCATAATCGTCTTCGTAAGCAAATTTTGTTTCAAAAGGTAGATTTCTTGTTTCGTTTTCATGGAAAAAACCTTCAGAATAAATAGGCACTGCTCTGAAAATAAAACTGCTTCCCACCATTTTGGAATAATTAGAAGCTTTAAAATTTAAATCGTAATCGATTGAGGCGATGTCTCTGTCATTCTTAAAATTATTCATCTCAAGATTTTCAAAATTCAGCATAGACATTTGTGATTTCAACGCATCATGTCTTTCTTTTTGAGACAAACCTGTAAATCTTAGATTAAAATCGTACTGATTTCCTGTGTATTGCAGTTTTGCTTTTCCGGTGATGGTTTTATCAGTATTTAAAACAATGTCAATCAATTGTTTTTCTCTGTTCTGTTGAGCGGTGTAGTTTGGAGTTTCAATAATTTCTATACCTGATGGTTTTACGGCTAAAACATTTCGGTCTGTTGTGCTGTAACTCAAATGATTGAAAGCAATCTCCTGAGACGTATTTTCCAGCCAGATATTTCCTTTTTCTGTAGGAATTACCAGGATAACGTGATTCCCACCCATTTTAGGGAAATCTTTATCAAAACTGATTGCTGATGGATTTGAATTGATGATGGCATAATGAGAGTCTATCCCAGCTTCATCAAGCAATATTTTCATGTAATTGGTAAGACCTTTGCAGTCTCCGTAGCCCTTTTTCTGAACTTCATCCGGCAACATTGGCTGCCAGCCACCAATTCCGAGAGAAACAAAAATATATCTTGTTTTACTCTGCATGTACTGGTAGATTTTTTTAATTTTTTCTTCCTTAGTTCCGGTAAGATTTAAAGCTGCAATTTCTGCTTTTATTTGTGGAGTGGATGCTGAAACGGGCGTTAAAAGACTGTTGTGATACCACAAACCGAAATCTTTCCATGTCGTAATTTTCCCTTTTTTCCCAACGAGATTAAATTCATCCAGCGAAAAACTTACTTTAGGCAAAATTTTTTGAGGATTTGGAACTAAAATTTCTTCATCCAGCGCAGGAATATTATGATAAGTATAAGTATTTGTATTGCCCTTGTCATCGGCACTTACAGATGCATAACCAAATGGCGAGGGATAGATTTTTGACCTTAAATTAATTCCGGAATTGTTTACTATCGAAAACATACTTTTTTCAAGAGCAATATTGAAATTGCTGAACGGTGTAAAATCGGGAATGAAAACTGTGCTTTCATCTTTCTGATCGTAAGAAAACTCTACCGTGTAAGGAAATGAAGTAGGTGTGTAAGACAAAACCAAAGCTCTGCTGTCAGAATAAAATGACCCTTGACTGTTGGCCGCCATATCTAAAAAATCACTTTTGGAAAATGATTTAATTTTCTTCCCGCTTTCATCATAAATCACCACTTTTACATTGCTGATAACATCTCCCTTCTGATAAAATATTTTTGGTGAAGCATAACCTATCGCTTCTTTATTCAGAACACTTACCGCAGAATAATTTTTGTAAACAATCTCATCAATTCTGTTAATCTGGATCTGAGTATTCTCGTTACGGATGACCGCGCTTGCGTTTTTTTTAATTCCAGGAGAAATCGTAGAAACGGGATACGTTTGGGAGTAGTAGAATGAAGCAACACAAAGTGCTCCTGTAATAAGAATTTTCATCGTGAAATATAGTTTTCACCAAATTTATAAAAATCTTAATTAAATGTTAAATAATTATTGAAAAAAAATCAATATTTTGAGAAATAAAAAAGGAAGACTTAAAAAAAGTCTTCCCTGATATATAATTTTCTGCAATCAGTTAAGCATCAATCTTAGCATATTTTGCATTTTTCTCGATAAATTCTCTTCTTGGCGGAACTTCATCTCCCATCAACATTGAGAAAACTGAATCTGCTTCTACAGCATTATCAATCGTTACCTGCTTCAGAATTCTGTGTTCAGGATTCAAAGTGGTTTCCCAAAGCTGCTCAGGGTTCATTTCCCCAAGACCTTTATAACGCTGAACTTCAACACCTTTCCCGTCTGGAGCCATTTCCAGAGTGAATTCTTCACGCTCTTTTTCGTTGTAAGCGTAAACTTTTTTATTTCCTTTCTTTAATAAATACAAAGGTGGCTGAGCGATGTAAATGTATCCGTTTTCGATCATTTCTTTCATAAATCTGAAGAAGAATGTCAGAATCAAAGTTGAAATGTGAGAACCGTCGATATCAGCATCGGTCATGATTACCACTTTGTGATATCTTAATTTGGATAAATTCAAAGCTTTGCTGTCTTCCTCAGTTCCTACAGAAACTCCTAGAGCTGTATAAATATTTTTAATCTCTTCGTTGTCGTAAACTTTGTGAAGCATTGATTTCTCAACATTCAAAATCTTACCTCTTAATGGTAAAATCGCCTGAAAAAATCTGTCACGACCTTGCTTGGCAGTTCCACCTGCCGAGTCTCCCTCGACTAAGAAAAGTTCAGATTCTGCGGGATTTTTTGAAGAACAGTCAGACAATTTCCCTGGTAATCCGGAACCTCCCATTGGAGATTTTCTCTGAACCATTTCACGGGCTTTTTTCGCTGCCTGTCTCGCTTTTGCAGCCAACACAACTTTCTGTACAATCAGTTTTGCTTCATTAGGATTTTCCTCAAGGAAGTTGCTCAACATCTCGCCTACGATTTTATCAACCGCCCCGGAAACTTCAGAGTTACCCAGTTTAGTTTTAGTCTGACCTTCAAACTGAGGCTCCATTACTTTTACAGAAACTACAGCCGTCAAACCTTCACGGAAATCATCTCCGGTAATTTCTACTTTTTCTTTTGCCGGAATACCTAAATCGTCAGCATACTTTTTCAAAGTTCTCGTCAAAGCACGTCTGAAACCTGCCAGGTGAGTTCCTCCTTCATGCGTATTGATATTATTAACGTATGAGTGAAGATTTTCGCTGAATGATGTGTTGTAACGCATCGCCACTTCGATAGGAATATTTTCTCTTTCACCTTCCATGAAAATAACGTTCTCCATGATAGATTCGCGGTTTCCGTCGATGAATTCCACGAATTCTTTTAAGCCACCTTCAGAATGAAAAACTTCAAAAGCGAAAGATCCGTCTTCATTTTTTTCTCTTTCGTCAACAAGTGTAATTGTAATACCTTTATTTAAGAAAGATAATTCTCTCAATCTTGCTGCAAGTGTATCATAATTGTACACCAGTTCCTGGAAAATAGTTCCATCCGGCTGGAAGAAAACTTCAGTACCTCTTTCGTCAGTAGTACCAATTTCGGCAACGTCAGCCAAAGCTTTACCTTCAGAATATTTTTGCTGATATACTTTACCGTCACGGCTTACTGTCGCAACCAATAAAGTAGAAAGAGCATTCACACAGGAAACCCCAACACCGTGAAGACCTCCTGAAACCTTGTAAGAATCTTTATCAAATTTACCACCGGCTCCAATTTTGGTCATTACAACCTCAAGGGCAGATTTTTGTTCCTTTTCGTGAAAATCTACAGGAATTCCTCTACCGTTATCTTTTACAGATATACTTTCACCTTCGTGTATCGTAACTAAAATAGTGTCACAATGTCCGGCCAATGCCTCATCAATAGAGTTATCCACTACCTCATAAACCAAGTGATGAAGACCTCTTACACCAACATCACCGATGTACATGGATGGTCTTAACCGAACGTGTTCCATCCCTTCAAGGGCCTGGATACTTCCTGCGTTATATTGTTTTTGACTCATATAAATTGAAATAATTTGCTTAATGCAAAGACCCACAAATATCGTGATTTTTTTTGAGGTATGAAAGTATTTCTCTTCTTAAAATATCAGAATAAATCCTAAAATTTAGAAGTTTTTTTAAACTAAAAACCAATAAAGTTACAACGCAAATTTGAAATCATTGCAATGTTTTAAATCATATTAAGTTACCATAATTTTATCCGTAACTTTCAGCTGAAAAAATAAAATATGGACGATTTCTTAGCTGCACGGGCGCAAATGGCACTCTCATTGGGATTTCATATTATCTTTGCCTGCGTAGGGATGGTAATGCCTTTTCTCATGGCTTTTGCCCACTGGAAATACCTGAAAACCGGAAACGAAATTTACAAAGGTCTTACCAAAGCCTGGAGCAAAGGCGTAGCGATTTTGTTTGCCACCGGAGCCGTTTCCGGAACGATGCTTTCTTTTGAACTCGGACTTCTCTGGCCCGGTTTCATGAAGCATGCAGGACCCATTTTCGGAATGCCATTTTCTCTGGAAGGAACAGCATTTTTTATTGAAGCTATCGCCATTGGATTTTTTCTTTACGGTTGGGACAAATTCAACAAATGGTTTCACTGGTTTTGCGGATTTTTAGTTGGTTTAAGTGGTTTGGCATCGGGGATCTTGGTCGTTGCTGCCAATGCGTGGATGAATTCACCTGCAGGTTTTGATTATATTAACGGACAGTATGTCAATATTGATCCTATAAAAGCGATGTTCAATGACGCTTGGTTTCCTCAGGCTCTGCACATGACGGTGGCTGCATTCTGCGCGACAGGATTTGCCGTTGCTGGAGTGCATGCTTTTTTAATAATGAAAAAAAAGAATGTGGAATTTCATACGAAAGCATTTAGAATTGCCGCTGCTTTTGCCATGATTGGTGCTTTCGGAGCTCCGTTGAGTGGCGATGTTGCCGCAAAATCTGTTGCAGAAAGACAACCTATAAAACTGGCAGCGATGGAAGCTCATTTTGAAACTGAAAAAGGCGCAGCTTTCGTGATTGGCGGAATTCCTGATGAAGAAAAGGGCGAAATTAATTATGCTCTAAAAATTCCAAAAGTATTAAGTTTTCTGGCAACCAATGATTTCAATGCAGAAGTGACAGGTCTGAATGATTTCCCTAAAGATGAATGGCCGCCCGTCGCCGTTGTACATTACGCTTTTCAGATTATGATTTTCTTTGGTGTGGTGATGATTTCGATTGGAAGTCTTTACCTCTATGCTTTCTTTTTCAAAAAAGATTGGCTGAATAAAAATTGGCTTCTGAAAACATTCCTTTTTGCAACACCATTCGGATATATCGCTTTGGAAGCGGGCTGGACAGTCACTGAGGTCGGTAGACAACCCTGGATTATTTATGGAATTATGAGAACTGCTGATGCCGTAACTCCTATGCCTGGAATTCAATATTCATTTTACTTTTTCACGGCGATTTTTATTTCACTGTCATTAATAATTATATTTCTTCTCAACAGACAGATCAAAATGGTTCCGAAACTTTACGACCCATCAGATGCACAGTTTAACTCTAAAAACAAAAAATCATGATCTACGTTGTAATTGGTTTCCTGTGGCTTTCCGTATGTCTCTATGTGATTTTGGGCGGAGCTGATTTCGGTGCAGGAATTGTGGAATTAATGACCAAAAAGAAGAACAGAAAATATACCGAAAAAATAATGTATGAATCAATTGCGCCCGTTTGGGAGGCCAATCACATGTGGCTGATCATTGCAATTGTAATTCTGTTCGTCGGTTTTCCTGAAATTTATACCACACTGTCCACTTATCTTCACATTCCGCTGGTAATGATGCTGGTAGGAATTATCGCGAGAGGTACAGCTTTTACCTTCAGACATTACGATGCAGTCGAAGACCGTTGGCAGATTATTTATACGCAGATCTTTTATTACGCAAGTCTTTTAACACCATTTTTCTTAGGATTAATCGCCGCAGCTACCGTTTCGCAATCCATTAATCCTGATGCAAATAACTTTTTAGATCTCTATGTTTTCAGTTGGCTCAACTGGTTTGGTGTTGCAGTTGGATTATTTACCGTTTCTCTCTGTGCTTATCTGGCTTCGATTTTTTCTTTACGAGAAGTTGGTGACAGATTAGAATTAGGTTTAATGATCAAAAAATCGCACCAGACGATGGTTTTTGTTGTCATCACAGGACTCCTCGTTTTTGCTGCCGCTCATTTTTCCGGAATCCCTTTAGCGAAATGGATTTTCTCCAAACCATTAGGTGTGATGTCAATTTCTTTTGCTACAGTTTCTTTAGGTTTAATTTTAAGAGCAATGCACATGAGAAAACTGCTTCCGGTAAGGGCTTTGGCGGGTTTCCAGATCATTATGATTTTGGTAGCGGCGACCTATCAGCATAATCCTGATATTATTCTGTTAGGAAACGGGCAACATCTTTCTCTGTTAAAACACGTCGCAGCAGAAAAAACGGTTTCAGCATTGGGTTGGGCATTAATTTTAGGTTCAATTTTCATCCTGCCGTTTTTGTTTTATCTGATGTTTTCGTTTTCGAAGGCATCCCAAAAACGTCCTTAGATTTACTTTTTAATTAAAACCAATTCCACACGTCTGTTTTTAGTCCGGTCTTCTTCACTCACCTCGGGATAGACGACCGGATTGAGATATCCCTGCCCTTCCGCCTTAATGCGTTTGGGATCAATTCCCATTTTAACCAAAAACGCTTTGATAGCATCTGCTCTGGTGAATGAAAGATTGAATGTTCCCAGATCCTGATCTTCCCCGTCAAAATTTTCATAATCACAGCAAATATGACCCTGCAGTTCAACTTCCAAAACCGGATTTTCTCTCAGAATTTTAAGCAGCTGATACAGTCTGGGCTTTGCTTTCGGCAGCCAAACATGGCGTCCGCCAATAAAGTTGACATCAGGAAGTGAAAAAGTATCCTTCACTTTCATCATTTCTATTTTAAGATCAAAAAAACTGGGATGCGGTTTTCTGGAAATCTTCTCACCAACAGCGAAATTTTTTTCAATAAAAATATCGACCCGACGGTTTTTTGCCTGTAAGATTTCGGTGCTGTTGTCATTAATTTGTTTTGAAATTCCCAACCCGACCGATCCTGACAATTTAATATTCTTTCCAATCCGCTTCTGCAGATAATCGCTGACAGTTTTTGCACGCTGATCAGAAAGTTTTTTATTTAAAACTTCACTTCCCAACGGATTGGCATTCCCGAAAATTCTGAACGTAAGATTTGATTTTAACTGAGAAAGACTGTCTAATTCCTGTTTCGATTCTGAATTTAAATCAAAAGAATTGTTTTTGAAATAAACAGATGTGAGCATTTGAGCATCCGTTTCAGAACAACAGAAAAGCACAAAAAGCAACACAAAGTATTTCATCTCAAAATGTTTTATTAAAAACGGAAAAATAGTGTTTTATTGTTTAAAATTTCAAACTTAAAATTTGGTTTAAAATTCATGGAGAAAAAACATATCGTAATGAAAAGAGCAGACTTTAAAAAAATCTGCTCTAAACTATAGTATTTTGAATGGTTTTAAATCAACTTCATCAAAACATTCTCATCAATCTTCTCCACTTTCACCCAACCTCCTTTGGTCAAAGTTTTGGAAGATTTATATCATTTTTTTAGGCTGATTGACCTATTTAAATTCTGCAAAGTAAATACTTTTTGCTGAGAGATTAGCGAGAGGAGAAAAAATCAAAAAAAAGCACACTTTCCTGTATGTTCTCTTTCTCAGTTTAGTTAGTTCTGTATTTTTTTATTTTAGTGCGGATATTTTTTTATAATCCACATTTGCTAAATAAATTATCTCTTCCGCCCAATAATTACTTTATGAACCGGTTCGATAAATTTCTGTCCTAAAATTTCAAGATCAAAATGATTATAAATTTCAGCCAGAAGATCTGTGCTAAAGACATGATGATGCAAACATCTGTTATCGAAGTTTTTCTCACACCTTTCTCTGAATTTGTCGATATCCTTTGGTGCACCATTATCCCTCCTCAAATCATGAAGTTTCAAAATCTCATCTATGTGTGTAAGATCATATTCGTCAACATTATTTCTAAAATCATCAAGAATATGATCAAATTTAGTATAAGGCCTGTTAATATCAAATGTGTAACGTTTATCTGGTAAAATAAGAACCAATGCACCTCCTTTCTTTAATACTCTTACCCACTCTTCCACAGCTTTTAATGGGTTTGCAATATGCTCAAGATTATGGCTCGAAAGTAAAAAATCGTAAGAGTTATCGTGAATTTGGTTCAAATCTGTTCCGTCTAATATAAACTGAGTACCTGTTTTATTTTCCGCATACTTGTAAACATTATCTTTAATTTCACCCTCCCACACTGTATTGGAGCTGAAATTCACACCGTCAACAGTTTTAGCCAATTCATAAACGTTCAGAATATCTTCCTGAAAGATCAAACTTGGTCCTCCAATTTCCAAACCTTTTTGATTTTCAAAAAGATGGTGAAATTCCTTAAACCATTTCTGATTTTTCCGGTAATTAAGATAAAGATCAATTCTCAACTTTACTTTTTCGATCATCAATTGTAAGTGCATTTTTTTTTAATTTTATTGATAGTTAATATTTTTTAAACCAACTTCATCAAAACATTTTCATCAATTTTCTCCACTTTAACCAAACCTCCTTTGGTTAAAGTTTTGGAAGCTTTATCCCATTTTTTTCCGGATAACTGACTTCTTTCTTTTACTTCAGCTAAAGAAAATACTTCTTCACGTGAGTTTAAAATTTCCAAAATCACTTTTTCATCTTCTCCCAATTCAACCTGTGAGACTGTTTTTTCCGGCTTCATTTGTGGGAAGAACAATACTTCCTGAATGGATGCGTTATCCGTTAAAAACATAATTAATCTGTCCATTCCGATTCCCATTCCTGAAGTTGGCGGCATTCCGTATTCCAAAGCTCTCAAGAAGTCTTCATCAATGAATTGTCCTGCTTCGTCGTCTCCTTTTTCAGCTAATTTTAACTGATCTTCAAAACGTGCTCTCTGATCAATCGGATCATTTAATTCTGAATAAGCATTGGCAATTTCTTTACCACAAACCATCAATTCAAAACGCTCGGTAAGACCTTCCTGACTTCTGTGTTTTTTGGTTAAAGGCGACATTTCTACAGGATAATCGGTAATGAAAGTCGGCTGAATGAAGTTACCTTCACATTTCTCACCAAAAATCTCGTCAATTAATTTTCCTTTACCCATCGTTTCATTCACCTCGATACCGATAGATTTGGCAAAATCAAACAATTCCTGCTCAGATTTTCCGGTAATATCGAAACCTGTATATTTTATGATCGCTTCCGTCATGGAAACTCTTGCGTATGGAGCTTTGAAATCAATTTCCTGATCACCAAATTTCGCTTTTGTAGTTCCGTTTACCGCAATCGCACAATGTTCAATCATTTTCTCAGTGAAATCCATCATCCAATAGTAATCTTTGTAAGCAACATAGATTTCCATTACTGTAAATTCAGGATTGTGCGTTCTGTCCATTCCTTCATTTCTGAAATTTTTTGAGAATTCATATACACCGTCAAAACCACCAACGATCAATCTTTTCAGATACAATTCGTTAGCAATTCTCATATATAAAGGAATGTCTAAAGCATTATGATGCGTAATGAACGGTCTTGCTGCAGCTCCACCAGGAATTGCCTGTAAAACCGGAGTTTCAACTTCAATGTAACCAGCGTCATTGAAAAACTGACGCATTGCTGTGTACATTTTTGTTCTCTTCACAAAAGTTTCCTTTACATGAGGATTCACGATTAAATCTACATAACGTTGTCTGTATCTCAATTCAGCATCGTTAAAAGCATCATGTACTACTCCATTTTCATCAGTTCTTGGTTGCGGAAGCGGTCTTAAAGTTTTCGTTAAAAGCGTAAAGTTTTTCACCAAAACAGTTTTTTCTCCAACCTGAGTTGTGAACAGTTCACCTTCAATTCCGATAATATCACCGATGTCTAAAAGGTGTTTGTAAACGTCATTGTATAAAGTTTTATCTTCTCCTGTACAGATTTCGTCTCTGTTGAAGTACACCTGAATTTTTCCTGTAGAATCCTGCAATTCAGCAAAAGAAGCCTTCCCCTGAATACGGCGAGACATCAGTCTGCCCGCAATCTTCACCTGTTTACTTTCAGAAAAATTCTGTTTTATAGATTCTGTAGTATCTGTAACCGTGTATTCTTCTGCAGGGAATGCGTTGATTCCTATTTCAACAAGCTTAGTCAGCTTTTCTCTTCTAATGATTTCCTGTTCTGATAATTGCATTATAATTCAATTTTTTCGAATTGCAAAAATAAGGAAATTTAAACGTTTATGAAACCTCAAATTTGTTTTAGACATAAATCGTAGATTCGACGCAGTCAAAAGTCACAAAAGTTTTATATTGGATTGAAGATGTGAATTATTTGGGCAGCAATTTCCGCCTTCCGTTCCCGCTTTTTTGCTCGTCGTTCCTCCTCACAAAAAGAGCTCCACTCAAGTCGGGCTGCGATATTTGCATCTGTTAAGATGATATTTACCAAGAATAAAAAAATAATTCTTAGAATTTAAACAGAAAAATCTTTTCAAAAACTATTTCTTCTGTTTTTAGGCACAAAAGTCCATGCTAAAATGCGGCTGACCTTTTGTCCTTGCGCCATGTCGATTGTTTTTACTTCGAGAGCGTCTACTTTCTTTAAAAGTGAATTTAATTTAAATAAATTTTCCTTTTTTGAAACCAGACACGTAAACCACAGAATTTGTAAAGAAAATAAAACACTTTCCTCAATCATTTTTGAGATAAAAGCGATTTCACCACCTTCACACCATAATTCAGCATGCTGTCCGCTGAAATTGAGAGTAGGTTTTTGAGCTTTTGAATTTTTTAGATTTTTTGTCTTACGAAGATTTCCTTTCATTGCTGATTCCTCAGAATCATGAAAAGGCGGATTGCACATCGAAAATGTGAATTTATCCTGAGAAGTAAGAATATTTTTAAAGATAAAATTGGATTCCGGCTGAAATTTCAACTGAATTTTTTCAGAAAAATCAGGATTTTCATCCAAAATCTTCTGGGCATTGTCTAAAGATTTCTGATTGATGTCTGTTCCTAACATTTCCCAACCGTACGATTGATGAGCAATTAACGGATATACCAGATTGGCTCCCGTCCCAATGTCAATACCTTTGACTGATGAACCTTTCGGAATTTCTTTTGAATTTCCTGCCAGTAGATCGGCGATGTAATGAATGTAATCGGCACGTCCCGGAATGGGCGGACAAAGATTTTCGTCGGGTATATCCCAGTTTCTCACCTGATAAAAATGCTGCAGCAAAGATTTGTTCAACAGTTTTACCGCTTTGGGAATACTGAAATTGATCGTTAAATTTCCGTACGCATTGGTAAAAACATAATGTTTCAGTTCCGGCACACAGGAAATCAGTTCGTCGAAATTATAAGAATTTCTGTGAAGATTTCTTGTGTGCAGTCCTGATTTTTCGGTGGTCATGAATTATTTTTTCTGTTTCAGAATATATTCCACCATTTTTTTGGCATCTTCCTTCGAAAACTGCGGATGAGGCTGCATCGGAACACTTCCCCACACACCACTTCCGCCTTCAATGATTTTTGAAGCCAGCAGTTCGATGTCTTTTTCAGAATATTTTTCGGCAATTTCTCTGTACGAAGGACCGATCATTCTCTCGTCGATGCTGTGACAGGACAGACAGTCAGACGTTTCAATCATGGTTTGCCCCGAAGAATTGCTTACAACCGAAGTTGCTACATCTTTTGATTCTGTAGATTGCGGTTCGGAAGTCTCTTTTTTAGAACATGAAATGACAAGTAAGCCCGTCATTCCAGCCAAAAACAGTTTTTTCATTATTTGTTTGTTCCTGTAGAATCTGTAGATGGTGACGGTGCAGGAATCGCTGCGGCAGGAGCAGTTTCGGTCTTAGCTGTAGAATCAGCAGGTACTGTTTTTACTTCAGGTTCTTCCAACATCGTGTTGCTGTCCTGTAAAGAATGGTCTGCTTTTTTTGAGCAGCTTGCCATTACTAAACCTCCGATAAATGCGATTGCCAATACTTTTTTCATATGAATATATTTAATTTTTATAAATTTAAAATGAAATCAGTGTTGACTTCATCTCTTTTAATTTTCGCTCACAAAAATATAAAAATAATAATTGAAATTCGGGATTTAAAGGTTTTTTAAGTCATATTTAAACTGATTCAAAGGAAAAATAAATTTTCATTTTTAAAATTTTTTATTTCTCATATTAAAAAAAGTTCTACATTTGTCCCATGATTAATTCAGTTAACAAAAATTGGTGGTGGCAATCAAACTCTTCGTCGGGTCTGATGCTATTGTCGTGTTGTTAATTTTTACAGCAGGAATTTTATAGAAAAACATACAGAGACTTTGACGATTGCGTTGAAGTCTTTTTTTATGCCAATTAATTAAAAAAATAAAATGTTTACCAACAAAATCAATATAAAAACCACATCTTCAAAATCACTCGGAGACCTGCAGACTCCGATGAATATTTATCTTCAGATACGGGATAAATTCCGCGACACCATTCTTTTGGAAAGTTCAGATGCGAAAAATATCGACAACAACTTCTCCTTCATTGCTGTCAATGCCATTGCAGGAATTGAAATTAAAAACCTGCACGAGTTTGAAGTAAAATTCCCCAACGAAAGTCCGGAGAAAAAGCCGTTAGAAGACATAAAAGTAACAAATTTACTCAACAGTTTTTCCAAAGCTTTCGTCTGCGAAAAAACCAATGATTCAATTGAAGAAACTGCACAGAGTCTCTTTGGATATACAAGTTTTGAAGCCGTTCCGCTTTTTGAAAATATTGAATTTAAACCTCAAAGCAAAGAAGTTGAAATTCCGGTTTTGCGATACAGACTTTATCAGTATGTAATTGCTATTAATCATTTTAATGATGAAATGCACTTTTTTGAAAATCAAATTGACGGTGTAAAATCTGAAATTAGATTACTGAAAGATTTAATTAAAAATAAAAATGCACTCGTTTATCCTTTTGAAAAAGATGGTTTTGAGACCTCAAATCTTACCGATGAAGAATATCTGGAATTGGTTGAAAAAGCGCAGAAACACTGCAAAAGAGGCGACGTGTTTCAGTTGGTTCTGAGCAGAAGATTTGAACAGAAATTTAAAGGTGATGAATTTAATGTTTATCGTGCTTTGAGAAATATCAATCCTTCTCCTTATTTATTTTTCTTCGATTATGGAAATTATAAATTATTCGGTTCAAGCCCTGAAAGTCAGTTGATTATTAAAAAAAATAGAGCTATTATTCATCCGATTGCCGGAACTTTCAAAAGAAGCGGCGATTTTGAAACCGATTTGCAGTCTGCGGAAGCTTTAAAAAATGACCCGAAAGAAAACGCCGAACATACGATGTTAGTTGATTTGGCGAGAAATGATTTAGGGAAAATGGGCAAAAACGTAACGGTTACCAAACTGAAGGAAATTCAGCTTTTCTCACACGTGATTCACATGGTCAGCGAAGTAACGGCAGAACTGGAAGAAAAGACCAATCCATTTGACATCGTTTCTACCACATTTCCGCAGGGAACTTTGAGCGGAGCACCGAAATATAAAGCCCTTCAACTCATCAACGAATACGAAAAAGATTCCCGCGGATATTACGGCGGTTGCATCGGGATGGTCGGCTTAAACGGCGATTGCAATCAGGCAATTATGATCAGAACTTTTTTAAGTAAAAACAATACACTTTTTTATCAGGCAGGAGCAGGTTTGGTGGCGAAGTCAGTTCCTGAAAACGAATTGGAAGAAGTCAATAATAAACTGAATGCTTTGAAAAGAGCCGTTGAAAAGGCAGAGAAATTGGTGACTAATTAATTTAAAAAAAACAGAATGAAAGACAATAATATAGCAACAATCGATAGTCAGCAACCATCAACCAAAATATTGGTTTTCGATAACTACGACAGCTTTACCTACAACCTTGTTCAGATGATCGAAAGAATTTCAAATCAAAAAGTAGACGTTTACCGAAACGATGAAATTTCATTGGAAGAAATCGAAAAATATGATAAAATCATCCTTTCTCCAGGTCCCGGAATTCCCGAAGAAGCAGGAATTTTATTGGATTTAATTAAAAAATATGCGCCAACAAAAAGCATTTTGGGAGTTTGTCTCGGTCAGCAGGCTATCGCAGAAGCATTTGGCGGAAATTTGATTAACCTCACCGAAATTTTTCACGGTGTGGCGACATCTTCAAAAACCATCAGGGAAAATGTAAAATTATTCAAAGATTTACCCACAGAAATTGAGGTTGGAAGATACCACAGCTGGGCAGTCAATCCTGAAAATTTTCCTGCGGAACTGGAAATCACCGCAACAGATAACGACGGAATGATCATGGCTTTGCAACACAGAAATTATGATGTTCACGGCGTACAGTTTCACCCTGAAAGTATTTTGACGCCTTATGGAGAGCAGATTATCAGAAATTTTTTAATAGGTTGATGCGTTTTGGTTGACAGTTGACAGCTAAATTCTAAGCTGCTGTAAAACCAACAAGTAAAGACTAACAACCAGCAACAATTACAATAATGAAAGAAATATTAGAATACCTTTTCAATCATCACACCTTATCAAAATCGGAAGCAAAAGCGATTATGATTGAAATTGCTCAAAATAAATTCAACGCAACCGAAGTCACAGCTTTCGTCAATATTTTTCTGATGCGCAATATCACTTTGGAAGAGCTCGAAGGCTTCAGACAGGCCTTGCTCGCCATGGCTGTTGAAGTGAACATCGAAGCAGAAAACACAGTCGACATCGTGGGAACCGGTGGCGACGGAAAAAACACGATCAACATTTCTACTTTAGCAAGTTTCATCGTTGCCGGAGCCGGACAAAAAGTGACCAAGCACGGGAACTACGGAGCATCAGCCATTACCGGTTCATCAAATGTTTTGGAAGCACTGGGATATCAGTTCAAAAAAACTTCCGAAGAACTCAATCAGGATCTGGAAAGAGCCAACATCTGCTTTCTCCACGCTCCCTATTTCCATCCGGCGTTACAGTCGGTGGGTGCTCTGAGAAAATCTCTGGGTCTGCGCACGTTTTTCAACCTGCTCGGTCCGTTGGTTAATCCCGCAAAACCACAGTTTTCAGTGATCGGCGTTTACAATCTTGAGATTGCCAGAATTTATCAGTATCTGCTCCAAAAAGACAGCCGCGACTTTATTTTGGTACATGGACTGGACGGTTACGACGAAATCAGCCTTACCGGAGACAGCAAAATCATCACGAAAAACGGTGAAGAAATTTATTCGTCTATAGATCTAGGTTTCAATCCTGTCGATCCTCAAAATATTTCTGGTGGCTCAACCATTCAGGAATCTGCGGAGCTGTTCAAAAATATATTGGAAGGAAATGGTTCGCCAGAGCAAAATGCCGTAGTTGTCGCCAACGCAGCAGTTGCCCTTTATCACACAAAAAAATGGGGTTCTTATCAGTATTGCCGTTTGCTCGCACAGGAAAGTTTAGAAAGCGGAAAAGCCCTGATCAGTTTCAATAATTTAATTAAAAATTAGTTTTTGGGCGACAAATTGACTGCGTTGAAAGTGAGTTTAAATTTTTTTCATGGCGACAATTTCCGCCCTCCGTTCCCGCTTTTTTGTCATTGCGAACGACGGAAGTTATCATTTGAACTCTTCAGCAATCGCAATGACAAAAAGAGCTCCACTCAGGTCGGGTCGCAATTTCGTAGGCAGTTGAAATTTTCGCTTCCAAAAGTCCCAAAGGGACGATTTAACAAAGGATAGGATAAAATCCTATCAAAAAATATAAATTAAAAGAGTTCAACCCAACGGGACAATTTATCAGAGAATTAAAATGAAAACCTATCAGCAAACACGAATTAAAATAGTTCAAAATGAACATCTTAGATAAAATCATAGCCACAAAAAAACAGGAAGTCGCAGATTCAAAATCCAAAATTTCTTTGCAGCAATTGAAAGATTCAGAATTTTTCAACAGAAAATCTTTATCATTAAAAGAAACATTACAGTCAAAATCCGGAATTATCGCCGAATTTAAAAGACAGTCTCCCTCAAAAGGAATCATCAATGATAAAGTTTCTCCACTGCAGGTGGTTTCAGCTTACGAAAAATTTGGAGCGAGCGCTGTTTCAGTTTTAACGGACAAGGACTTTTTCGGTGGTAGTTTTGACGATATTTTAAACGTGAGAAATCACATCAGCATTCCCATTCTCCGGAAAGATTTTATGATTCATGATTATCAATTTTATGAGGCAAAAGCAATCGGTGCGGATGTCATTTTGCTCATTGCGGCATGTCTTTCGTCCAATCAGGTTTCAGAATTTACTGAATTGGCTCACAGTTTAGATTTAGAAGTTTTATTGGAAATTCACACCAAAGACGAACTTCAGCACATTAATAGAAACGTGGATTTCGTGGGCATCAACAACAGAAATTTAAAAGATTTTAAGGTTGATCTACAGCATTCTGTTCACCTAAAAAACATGCTTCCTGAAAACACTCTATCCATCGCAGAAAGCGGCATTTACAGCGAAGAAGATTTTAAATTTCTCAGAGAAAAAGGCTTTGATGGGTTTTTAATGGGTGAATACTTTATGAAAGATAAAAATCCGGAAAATAAATTCGCGGAATTTATTTCTAATGTAGCAAATTATTAGTTTACCAATATATCAGTTTAAAGATTTACCAATAATGGAAAGCCAAAAGCAAGAAGCCAGTCGCCAAACGCAGCTAAAAGTCTGTGGTTTGACTCAACTCAATCACATTAACGAATTGATGGTACTAAAAGTTGATTTCTTAGGTTTTATTTTCTACGAAAAATCGCCAAGATTTGTTTTGAATCATTTGAGTTTAGATGAAATTTCAACAATAGATCATCACGGAAAAGTCGGCGTTTTTGTAAATGAAACTGTTGGAAAAATCGTTGAAATATCGGATGAAGCAAATTTAAATTTCATCCAGCTGCACGGTGATGAAAATGAAGAATATATTATTAAGTTGAGGCAGAACTTAAACGAAAATGTAAAAATTATAAAAGTAATCCGAGTTGGAACCTATAAATCGGAAGTAGAAAACGAGCTACAAAAAATCTCAAACCTCGCACGAGGCAAAGCCGAACTGAGCGAAGCTAAACCTCTAGTTTCAAATCTCTTATTCGACACCGATTCAAAAGCTTTCGGAGGAACCGGAAAAACTTTCGACTGGAATATTTTAACCGAAATCAAAATTCCACTTCCCTATTTCCTGAGCGGCGGAATTTCCTTGGAAAATGTTGATCAGATTAAAAATTTAAGTCAAAAACCATTTTCCCTCGACATCAATTCAAAATTTGAAACTGAGGCGGGAATTAAAGATATAGAAAAAATAAAAAAATTATATGAAAAATTATAAAAACCCCGATCAAAACGGATATTATGGAGAATTCGGAGGAGCGTTCGTCCCCGAAATGCTGTATCCGAATGTCGAAGAACTTCAGAAAAATTATTTGGAAATAATCGAATCTGAAGAATTTCAAACTGAATATCAAGATTTGCTGAAAAATTATGTCGGTCGCGCTACACCACTTTACTTTGCGAAGAATTTAAGTGAAAAATACAACACCAAAGTTTATTTAAAGAGAGAAGACCTCAATCATACCGGAGCGCACAAAATCAACAATGCTCTGGGACAGGTTTTACTGGCAAAACGTTTAGGTAAAAAAAGAATCATCGCCGAAACAGGAGCCGGACAACACGGTGTCGCTACGGCCACCGCCTGTGCTTTGCTAAATCTGGAATGCATCGTTTACATGGGCGAAATCGACATTGCGAGACAGGCTCCGAATGTTGGAAGAATGAAAATGTTGGGAGCCACCGTAATTCCCGCAACGTCAGGTTCAAAAACTTTGAAAGACGCTGTGAATGAAGCTTTAAGAGATTGGATTAACAATTCAACGACAACACATTACGTGATTGGAAGCGTGGTTGGTCCACATCCGTTTCCTGATTTGGTCGCAAGATTTCAATCCGTGATTTCAAAAGAAATTAAAGAACAACTTTTCGAACAAATAGGAAGAGAAAATCCTGATTACGTGATTGCCTGTGTTGGTGGCGGAAGCAATGCTGCAGGAGCTTTCTATCATTTTGTGGAAGAAGAAAATGTGAAAATCATTGCCGCAGAGGCTGGTGGTTTCGGGATTGAATCAGGAAAATCTGCTGCGACAACTTTTTTGGGAACGTTAGGCGTTTTGCATGGAAGTAAAAGTCTGGTCATGCAGACCAACGATGGTCAGGTTATCGAGCCACACTCGATTTCTGCAGGTTTGGATTATCCTGGAATCGGGCCGTTTCACGCAAATTTGTTTCAAGAAAAACGTGCAGAATTTTTCAGCATTAATGATGATGAAGCTTTGCAATCTGCATTCGAACTGACTAAACTGGAGGGAATTATTCCAGCTTTGGAAAGTGCACATGCTTTGGCAGTTTTAAATAAAAAGAAATTTAATGAAGACGACATTGTTGTGATTTGCTTGAGCGGGCGTGGCGACAAGGATATGGAAACGTATCTGAGGGTGCTGGAAGATGGAAGTCGGAAGATAGATGTTTGATTTTGCTGTAAAACAAATTTCCATCAAAAGTCCCAAATGGACGAATTAACAAAGTATAGGATGCAATCCTATCTAAATGATTGTTGTAAATCAAATTATTTTTCGTCATGCAAGTCCTAAAGGGACGATTTAACAAAGGATAGGATACAATCCTATCAACCATGCAGAAAAAAACACTTAAAAAAAAAAAAAATCAAAAATGAAAAATCATAACACCCAACACCCATCTTCCAACACCCAACCCAAACTAAACATTTACTTCACAGCCGGAATTCCCCATCTCGAAGACACCACAGAAATCATCAGACTCATCCAGAATTCAGGAGCAGATATGATGGAAATCGGGATGCCATATTCTGATCCCGTTGCAGATGGACCGGTTATTTCTCAGGCTCACGAGCTGGCTCTGAAAAAAGGAATGACCATCGAAAAACTTTTCTCTCAACTAAAATCTATTAAAGAAGAAATCAGAATTCCAATTATTTTGATGGGTTACATCAATCCAGTCTTAAGTTTTGGATTTGAAAACCTCTGTAAAGAATGTGCTGAAAGCGGAGTTTCAGGATTGATTATTCCGGATTTGCCACCTATAGAATTTGAGAGAAATTATCAGAAGATTTTAGAAAAATATAATTTGAATTTTACATTTCTAATTACGCCTGAAACTTCAGATGACAGAATTTTATACCTCGACTCTTTAAGTTCAGGATTTTTGTACGCCGTAAGTTCATCTTCCACAACGGGAAATGACAGCGCAGTTTTAAAAAATGAAGAATATCTTTCCAAGATTGCATCTCTTCCATTAAAAAATCCGGTCATGATTGGTTTTGGAATTAAATCCAGAGAAGACTTTGAAAATGTCACCGAAAAAGCAGACGGCGGAATCATCGGAACAGCCTTCGTCAACATCCTTTTACAAAATAGAGATTGGAAGACAAAAGCCATAGATTTCATCCATTCTATAAAAGCGTAAAAATTAGTAAATTTGTATCATCAAAGTAAAGCATGAATACACATCAAAATAAAGTCGTAGAATTTGAAGATTTAGGCATCAGAGAATATCAGCCTGCATGGGATCATCAGGAAAAACTGATGAAAGATATTATTGACATCAAGATCAAAAACCGCGATTTAGCTCCTGAAGATCATATCACAACCCCCAATCATTTTCTTTTGGTAGAACATCCCCACGTTTACACCCTCGGAAAAAGTGGTCATGAAGAAAACATGCTCGCCGGAATCGACAAGTTAAAAGAAATCGACGCTACTTTTGTAAAGGTAAACCGTGGCGGAGACATTACCTATCACGGATACGGACAAATAGTGGGTTATCCCGTTTTAGACCTTGAAAATTTCTTCACAGACATTCATAAATACATGCGAGATCTGGAGGAAGTCATCATCAGAACCATTGCCGATTACGGATTAAAAGGCGAAAGATCTCCCGGCGAAACCGGAGTATGGCTGGATGTAGGAAAACCTTACGCCAGAAAAATCTGTGCGATGGGCGTAAAAGCCTCACGTTGGGTTACTCTTCACGGTTTTGCCCTCAACATCAATACTGACATGCGTTATTTTGAATACATCATCCCCTGCGGTATCAAAGACAAACAGGTCACTTCCCTAAAAAGAGAACTTGAAAGAGATTTAACTCCCGAAGAAATGGAAGACATCAAAACCAAAATCAGAAAGCATTTTGAGGATGTTTTTGAAGCGGAATTGATGGTGAAAGCATTTTAAATTAAATTTTTAATGATATGAAATCTGTTTCTTTTGGAGCAGATTTTTTTAATTTATAATTCCGCGTTTCTAGCACGTCAGTTCGAGTGTTTTTCGCAGCGGAGCGGATAAAAATGTATCGAGAACCAGTGAATAAACGACGTTTTTTTTAAACAACAACTTCTCGATACGATTTTCTTCAAAAATCTACTCGAAGTGACGCTACCGTTGAAAGAAAAAACGCTGCCGTCAGTTCGAGTGTTTTTCGTAGCGGAGCGGAGAAAAATGTATCGAGAACCAGTGAATAAATGACAAATCTCTTTCGAAATTCAACAACTTCTCGATACGATTTTCTTCAAAAATCTACTCGAAGTGACGCTGCCTTTGAGAATAATAAAACCTTCCCGTCAGTTCGAGTGTTTTTCGTAGCAAAGCGGAGAAAAATGTATCTAGAACCAGTGAATAAACAACAAAATACATTTGTAAAACAACAACTTCTCGATACGATTTTTTTCAAAAATCTACTCGAAGTGACGCTGCCTTTGAGAATAATAAAACCCTCCCGTCAGTTCGAATGTTTTTCGCAGTGGAGCGGAGAAAAATGTATCGAGAACCAGTGAATAAATGACAAATCTCTTTCGAAATTCAACAACTTCTCGATACGATTTTCTTCAAAAATCCACTCGTAGTGACGCTGCCGTTGAAAGAAAAAAGGCTGCCGTCAGTTCGAGTGTTTTTCGTAGCGGAGCGGAGAAAAATGTATCGAGAACCAGTGAACAAACAACAAAATTCATTTTCCAAAACAACAACTTCTCGATACGATTTTCTTCAAAAATCTACTCGAAGTGACGCTACCGTTGAAAGAAAAAAGGCTGCCGTCAGTTCGAGTGTTTTTCGTAGCGGAGCGGAGAAAAATGTATCGAGAACCAGTGAATAAACAACAAAATACATTTGTAAAACAACAACTTCTCGATACGATTTTTTTTAAAAATCTACTCGAAGTGACGTTGCCGTTGAGAATAGTAAAACACTTCCAAATTATCCATAAATCATAATTCATTACCCATAAAAAAAACCATTCTTTCGAATGGCTTTTTGACTTATTTCGTCCAGTTAATTTTTGAATGTTTCACCTCTTCAGAATTGGTACCGATCATGATATCAAATTCTCCGGCTTCCCAGTCGTATTTCAAATCTCCGTTGTAGAATTTTAATTGTTCCGGAGTAATTTCGAAAGTAACTTTTTTAGATTCTCCCTTTTTCAACATTACTTTTTGGAAACCTTTCAGCTCTTTTACAGGTCTCGTAATGGTTCCAACCAAATCTCTGATATAAAGCTGAACTACTTCTGCCCCATCATAATTTCCTGAATTTGTCACGGTTACCGATGCCTGAATGGTTTGATTGCCTTTTGGATTGGCATTGGAAACCGTCACATCAGAATAATTGAATTTTGTATAGCTCAAACCGAAACCGAACGGATACAACGGTGTATTACACTCATCCATATAATTCGAACGGAATCTTTGGTATTCACATTTATCAACTAGTTTTTGGTCTAATGGACGACCTGTATTTTTTGCATTGTAATAAATTGGAACCTGTCCAAGACTTCTTGGGAACGTCATCGGAAGTTTTCCCGAAGGATTTACTTTTCCGAAAAGAACATCAGAAATCGCATTTCCGGCTTCTGAACCTGCGAACCATGTATTTAAAATGGCATCAGGAGCATCTTTTACATTCGTCAGAGCTAACGGACGACCCGTGAAAAGTACCATGGCGATTGGCTTTCCTGTCTTTTTCAATTCATTTAATAGATCAACCTGAGATTGAGGAATGGTAATTTCAGTTCTTGATGAAGATTCTCCGCTCATTTCCGCAGATTCTCCGATGGCTAAAACGATAACGTCAGCTTTGTTGGCAATATCAACAGCTTCTTTTAATAAAGCCTCTTTTGAACGGTTGTCTCTGTCGGTTTTTTTACCGTGAGCCGCGTAAATGTCTTCCAATTTTGCATAATAATCGATGTTCGCTCCTTTTGCAGAAAGAAATTTCACTTCTTTCCCATAATTCGCCTGAAGTCCCTGCATCAAATTGATTGCGTTGGCATGTTTTGAAGCGACGCTCCAAGTTCCAGGCATATTCATTGAGTTGTTGACCAACGGACCGATTACAGCAACCGTTCCAGATTTTTTCAATGGTAAAACCTTATTTTCGTTTTTCATTAAAACCATTGACTGAGCCGCAGCACTTCTTGCAATGTTACGGTTTTCCATGCTGTACACTTCTTTTGCAGCAAGTTTTACATCTCCGTGTTTGTATGGATTGTCGAATAAACCTAAATCGTATTTCGCTTCCAGAATTCTTTTTGCAGCCATATCGATTTCGGTCTGATTCACTTTTCCTTCAGCCAAAGATTTTTTTAATGTAGTTAAAAAGCCTTCTCCAACCATGTCCATATCAACTCCGGCCTTCAAAGCCAATGCAGAAACCTGCTGAAGATCTCCCATTCCGTGATCCACCATTTCGTTTATTCCGGTGTAATCTGTAACAACAAAACCTTTGAATTTCCACTGATTTCTCAACACTTCCGTCTGTAGCCATCGGTTTCCTGTCGCAGGAACACCGTCGACTTCATTGAAAGATGCCATGACAGAAGCCACACCCGCATCAACAGCCGCTTTGTAAGGTGGGAAATATTCATTGAACATTCTTACGTGGCTCATGTCAACGGTGTTGTAATCTCTACCCGCTTCGCCTGCTCCGTACAGTGCAAAGTGCTTTACACAGGCTAAAATATTGGTTCCATTGGCTAAATCTTTACCCTGGTAACCGTATACCATGTTTTTAGAAATTTCACTTCCTAAGTATGGATCTTCACCTGAACCTTCAGAAACCCTTCCCCATCTCGGTTCGCGGGAAATATCCACCATTGGAGAAAACGTCCAGTTGATTCCGTCTGCTGCGGCTTCTCTTGCGGCAACTCTCGCGGACTGCTGAACTAAGTTCATATCCCAGGAAGCAGCCAATCCTAATGGAATCGGGAAGGTTGTTTCATAACCGTGAATCACATCCATCCCAAAGATCAAAGGAATTTTAAGGCGGCTGTTTTCCACAGCAACTTTTTGTACGGCTTTAATTTTCTCAGCTCCTTTTATATTGAAAAGTCCTCCGACTAATCCCTGCTCTACTTTTTTTCCGATATCTGAACTTTTCGCAAGACCTGTGGTAAAATCACCTGAACTCGGTAAATTTAACTGTCCAATTTTTTCGTCTAAGGTCATTTTTGCCAAAAGTGCATCAACAAAAGCTTTCTTTTTAGCCTGATATTGTGCCGTCTGATACGACTGAACCGGTTTGGTGACCATTTCCTGTGCCGAAAACACTGGTGCCAATGCCAACGTGGCGATTACAATTAACTTTTTCATGTATCTATCTTCTTAAATTATATTTTTCTTTTTTGTTTTAATTTTGGTTGAACCTAAGGCTCTAATTTTTTTGACAAACTTCTTATTTTTACGGCGCAATTCGTTTCACTTCTTTAATTTCAAATTTAATTCTTATAAATTAAATTATTGCTTGTGGAAACGCTTCGACAAGCTCAGCGTGACATCTCTAATACCAATAGCTTTGCATTTACACATTGTCAGGCTGAGCTTGTCGAAGCCTTTTGCTTTAAAATACGTTTAGTTATTCACAAATTATTTCTTCTTACTCAACATCCAATCATACAATGCAGGATTTGAATAGGTTGAATCCCAGGAATTGTGATTGTCATTCGGGAAAATCGTCAGTTCTGCGGAGGGGTTAATGGGATGAAGTTTTTGATAGAAATTAAAAGCATTTTCCGGTAGAACTACATCATCCATTCCACCGTGGAAAATCTTCATATTCAAATTTTTGTACTGATGAATATTCGCATACATCACCCTGTCTGTCGGTGCACAGACGGAAACAACTGCTGCAAACATTTCGGGATGCTCCATCGCTAATTTTAAGGTTCCCCAACCTCCCATCGATAATCCGGTGAGATAAATTCTGGAGTCATCTATTTTATATTTTGACTGAATTTCCTTGATTAAATGATAGACTGTTACCGTATCCCACCAAGTATTTTCCGGACATTGCGGTGCCAAAATAGCGACTGGTTCTTTGATTAAATTTTTATAGGTGAATGGACTGTGGGCTTTTACTTTTTCCAAATCATTTCCTCTTTCGCCGGAACCATGCAGGAAAACCACCAACGGTACTTTTACTTTTGCATTTTTAGGATAATCGAGGATGTAGGATATTTTTTCTGCACGTTTTACATCTTTACTGAATGTGGTTTTTAATTCCTGAGCATTTAAGCTGAGGGAAAACGGGAGAAATAATAGAGGTAAATGTTTCAGTTTTAAATTCATATTTCTTTAGATTTTGGCTAAAGCCGTTTGATTTTTTTTTTGCGATCGGCTGCACGGTCGGTTATTCAAATTGAACCCTTTCAGGGTTCTGAATTTGAGCTGTTCTTTTTTCCATCGGTTTCACCGACGGCTATTCAAATTGAACCCTTCGGGTTTTATATTTCAAGACGATGACAACGATGAATATTTTGTACGCTCTGTCAAAGTTTTAAATTTAACACATTTCATTGGTTATAATTATTATTGAACCTTTTTAGGGTTCTGAATATAACCTTTTATTTTTTCCATCGGTTTCACCGACGGCTATTCAAATTGAACCCTGCGGGTTTATACTTCAAATTTGTAAGCCCTGTAAAGGTTTGAAACTTTTCCAGGCTACCTGCTCTGTACTCTTGGCGGTCAGTTATCACTAGCCCCGATAGAAGCGGCATCCTTTTTTGTTGCAGACGCAGCGAAGCGGAGACTGTGACAAAAAGATACAGCGGATAGCGGGATTAAGCTCCTAAAAGGCAATTGGCTGATGATATTTAGCTTTTGTCTATTAGCATTTCGCATAATTGACGTTTATTTGATGTTGTATTTTTCTGATTTGAAGCTTAATTTTTTTAATCCTTTTTGTATTTCGGGGGCATTCATAAATAATTTCCACAAAAATCCGGTGCGGTAGTTTTCTATCATTGGGGCAATTGTTCCCTGATCGATGGCTAGATACCGTGGGGTCGTCCAGTTGTTGTAATGAATAGATGTGGCATCGTAAGGTCCTGCAGATCCGATGAATTCAGGTTTTTGAGTGTAAATAAATTTCAGAAAGTTCATAGATTCTTTTGGCGTGTACGGAAAACTACTTAAGGCCGCAGTTGGCGTAATGACACCGTGGTCGTTCTGCGGAAAATGGGCGTCATAACCTACTCCACCATCTTTGTTCCTTGAATATCCTGCCGTGAGACCCCAGTAATTTTCGCTGTAGCCTTTCCATTGTTTTGGGTTTTCGACGCAGTATTTGTAATCGATCAAGACCTGATTTTTATTTAAATCAAAATAATTTTTAATGAGTTTATCCGAAAGATTCGTCGGGTCAAGACCAATGTAAGAATAATGCGCCCAAAACAATGGACCGCCATATTCTTCAGCTCCGTTGTGCTTGACGAACATTGGAAGTCCGTATTTTTCTTTGTCTGAAAGGTAGGTTCCGTTTCTCGTCCAGCCTTTGTAGTAGGTTTCAGCATCGATGGAATAAGTTGGCGATGAAGCCGCAAGAATATAGGTAATCAAACATTCGTTGTAGCCCTGAAGCGGAAAATTCATTGCCCACTGATATTCCGGTGACCAGTGCCAGTAAAGGACTTTTTCGCCGCCTTTGGTGTACCAGTTCCACTGAATTCCTTTCCAGAGATCATCACATTTTTTGGCTAAAGCTTTTTCTTCGGCATTTCCGTTTTTGAAATATTCGCGAACCTGAATGATACCCGTGGTCAAAAAAGCTGTCTCCACCAAATCTCCGCCGTTGTCTTTCTTTCCGAAAGGGACGGTTTTCCCAGTTTCTCCGTTAATCCAGTGTGACCATGCTCCTTTGTGGCGGTCTGCTTTTGCGAGGAAATCCATCATCATGGAGAGTCTTTTTACTGCTTCCTTTCTTGGAATAAAACCTCTTTCTACACCGACAAGAATGGTTGCCAAACCAAATCCTGAACCTCCTGTTGTAATGACATGCTTATCATTATCCGGATAAATATTGTCTTCATGATAACGCTCTCTTCCAAGTTTGGAATTGGGTTCGGCGTAATCCCAGAAGTATTTTAAAGCATCTTTCTGAACTTTATCCATCAGCTGTATGTCTGAAATGCTTGCCGAAACTTTATTATTTTGGGAAGTATTTTGAGTGGATGATGAAGTGGTTGTGCAGGAAATTAAAGCAAACGCTGCAATTCCTGTAAGAGCTAATTTTTTCATTTTAAATTTTAGTTTTAAAACTTTGTCAAAGATTTTAAACTTTGACAAAGTTGTTTGAATTAAAACCCGTGCTGAGTTGAGTGAAATCCTAATTTTATCAAACCTTGCTTTACATCCGGGGCGTTCATGAAGAGATTCCACAGAAACTGATTTTTATGGTTTTCAATCATTGGAGCAATGGTTCCCTGATCGATTGCCAGATATCTTGGAGTCACCCAGTTATAATGCACTGAGTACGCATCATAAGGACCTGCAACACCGATGTATTTGCTGTAATTTTCGTTGTATAAAAATCTCAGCATATTCATACTTTCAGTTGGCGTATAAGGCATATTTGAAAGTGCGGCTGTTGGCGTAATCACTCCCAAATCATTGTTGGGTTGGTGAGCTGCATATCCCGTTGAACCGTCGGCATTACGTGAATAGCTTGCTGTCAGTCCCCAGCTTTTGGAATTGTATCCCTGCCACCCTTTTGGATTGGCAACGGAATACTGATACATTATTTTTGCATGGTTGGCAGTTGCCGTACCATAATTTACATAATCGTCCGTGAGACCTCGTGGATCCAAACCTAAAAACGAATAGTGCGACCAGAACATTGGCCCGATGCTTCCAGCAGCCCCGTTGTGCGCGACAACTACAGAATTTCCGTAAACGCTTCCTCCGTTTACAATATTTCCATTGCGTGCCCAACCTTGCGTATAAACAGGTTTGGTAATTGTAAAAGTGGGTGAAGCAGCTGCCATTACATACGTAATTAAGGTTTCGTCGAAACCTTTGAGCTGCATATTCATCTGGAAATTATAATTCGGAGACCAGTGCCAATACAAAGTGTTTTCTCCTTTGGTGTACCAACTCCACTCGATTCCTTTGAAAAGAGTATCTGCTTTTTGAGAAAGGGCAAGTTCGGCAGAATCTGATGAGTTTTTGAAGTACTCTCGTACGCAAATCAGTCCCTGAGCCAAAAACGCCGTTTCTACAAGGTCGCCACCATCGTCCTGTGGACTGAAAGGAATTACCTGTCCGGTTGTGCCATTCATCCAGTGAGGCCATGCACCGTGGAATCTGTTGGCATTCTGCAGAAAATTGAGTGCTGTAGATAATCTTGAAACGGCATCCGCTTTCGTCACATAACCATTTTTGATACCTACCAAAATTGTCATTAATCCAAAACCAGATCCTCCCGCCGAAACGACGTTAGCATCTTGTCCCGGATTATCGGTGTGGTATCTTTCTCTGGCCAGTTTTGAATTGCTTTCTGCATAATCCCAAAAATATTTCAGGGCATCTTTCTGCACCATCTCGAGGAGTTGGGTGTCTGTGTAGTTGTTGACGGGTGTGGAGGGGATATCATTCGTCGGTTCCTGAAGTTGTGTATTATCAGAAGAACAACTGCCACATAAAAATATGGCAGTTGTAATAATTAATATTGATTTTTTTGACATCAATTATTTTTTCTTATTAAATAAGTTTGTAACCTCCGCTGATGTTAATGCAGTTGTGTACATTCTGAACTGATCTATTCCGCCAGTCCAGGAGTTTTTCAACCAATCATCACCTCCGGTATCAATCTGAGCCTGAGTAAATTCCTGTGGTCCGGCACCAATCTTCAATCCAGTGATTTTTGATGCTTCAAGGCTTACATTACCATGTCCTGTCCAAACAGGTGCATTAGGATGTGCAACACCGTCTTTATACATTGTCATTTGCGAGGATGTTGCATTGTAAACAAATGCTAAATGATGCCAATTTCCATCATAAAGACCTGTAACTGTATTGGCACCTACCCATTCAAACCACTTTTCTCCAACAGAATCTTTAACGAAGAATTTTAATATTGGTGCAGCTACACTACCTTCTGAAAGAAGAAACATTGAAGCTGCTGACCAGTGATAATCTGCCGGAGATGGCAAACTGAAAACATGATCGGTGGCAATATTTCCTTTTTTTACCCAAACGGACACTGTGAAACTTTTTGCATTTTGAGCAAAATCATTTGCACTTGAATATTTAACATACTTGTATTTGGCACCTTGAATTGCCTTACTAGCAGGGCCGTCAATTGTCTGTAAAGGATTACTAGAAGGAAATTTAGCACGTATGCTGTCTACCGCGTTCATCAGCGGATTAGGAGTAGCCCCATCAAATGCTGCATAAAATTTCAGCGGTCCGCCTGGAGCATTCGCATCCTTTGGAAAACTGTCTTCCAATTCTGGTCGTTCTAAATCTTGACAAGAAAAAACTATTATTCCTACCGAGAAGATGCTAAAAATTTTGATTATATTTTTCATTGTATAATTAATTAATAATTAGGATTCTGAACTAAAACACCTTGAGCTTTGTCAATAGCCTGCTGAGGAATAGGAAAATGTTTATTTCTATCAGAATAACCTTGGGTTGATAGAACAGTAATCGCATCACCCCATCTTACTAAATCATAGAAGCGTTCAAACTCCATAGCAAATTCAATTCTTCTCTCATTCTTGATCGCCGTTCTAAGGGCAGCTTGGTTAGATGCTGGTGTAGCCCCAAGGTTTGCTCTCGTTCTGATCATATTAAGATAAGTTGTTGCCTTTCCAGTTTGACCGAGTTCATTAGCAGCTTCAGAAGCAATCAAAATAACATCTGCGTACCGTAAAATTTTAATATTTTCCCAATGGTTTTTGTTTTGAGCATACTGAATTCTTTCAGCTGGCAATGTATATGCTTTTCCATTCCAATATTGTTGTGCTAAAACAGGATTTGGGTTGTTTGGGCCTGCTGGCAAAGTGTATCCTGCTGAATTATATATATCGGGACCACCTGATACTAAGATTGTTGTTTGTTTTCTGACATCTCCTGTTTCATAAGCATTAACAAGACCATTAGAAGGTACATTAAAGCCCCAACCTAAATCCCAAGTTCCACTACCTCTCACACCTTGTGACTCATAAAAATTGTTTGTGTACTTGGTAGGAAAATCATAAGCTTTCTGAATTTCAAAAATAGATTCTTTAGAATTGTTACCTGCTTTTGTAAATTCATTGTCATAAGAAGAATTCAAGATATAGACACCTGAATTTATAACCTTTTCAGAGTACTCTAAAGCTTTTGCCCAATTGTTTTGGTAAAGATATATTTTTGCAAGTAAGGTGTTTGCCATACCTTTATTAGCTCTGCCTAGATAAGCACTTGTCCACTGTACAGGAAGAGCTGCTTCCGCTTCTGTAAGATCTTTGATTATTTGCTCATCAACTTGTGCAATAGTACTTTTAGGAGCAATTTCATCCTGTGGAATATCAATCGTTTTTAAATTGATTGGCACTGAACCAAAATCTCTTCTTAACTCGAAGTAGCAAAATGCTCTGATTGCTTTAGCTTCTGCAATGTTTGTAAGTGTTCCTGCAGAAGTATCACCTGATGCAATAGCAGTATTAATTAATTCATTACAATCATAAATAATTTTATAGTGACCATTCCAATCACTTAAAATGTTTCCATTTGTAGCAACATAACCAAAATTATTGAATACATTACCATCTGTTGCACCATCGGTAGTAGTACTCCCCTTTTCGTTATCATCAGCACGTATACAATGTGTCCAGACATAAGAAAAATCACTTACGCCACCTTCTGTTCTTAAACTTGCATAGAGACCAAATGCTAAAGATTCAAAACCGCCAATGGGAACTTCTTCGCCTACAGGTCTTCCTAATGGTCTTTCGTCTAACCACTCATCACCACAGCTATTCAATGACAAAGCAGCAACAGACAATGCACCTGCAAATAATATTTTTTTATAATTTAATTTCATTTTTTCAATTTTTAAAAAGTTGCATTAACACCAAAGCTTACAATTCGTGGATTTGGATAACCACTCGTATTTACTCCAAACTGAGTTGCTGATCCGCCAAATTCTGGTGTGAAACCATTTACCTTATCCCAAGTTTTCAAATTTTGAACATTAAAATAAAGTTTTAAACCTTGCAGTTTATATCTTGATACCAATTCTGAATCAAAATTGTATCCTAACTGTACGTTTCTAATTCTGAAAAAGCTTCCATCTTCAATCATATAAGTTGAATTTTCTCTATTGTAAGCGTTTCCGGAAAAACTTCTTGGTTCCCAATTAGAAGTACCGGCACCTGTCCATCTTTCTAATCTTTCTTCACGATAATTAAATGGTGCGAAGGAGTTTCCGTTACCCCAATCTCTGAAAACTTCGTTTCCATAAACCCCATAGAAATCTGCATTCAGGAAAAACCCTTTGTAATCGGCACCAACACTAAATCCATAAGTAAAATCCGGTGTAGGATTTCCAATCATAGTACGGTCATCGGGAGTAATCTTACCATCCCCATTAATATCTTTATACTTAAAATCTCCTGGGCCTACATCACCAATTGTAGAGGCAGGTGAACCAAGAATATCTGCATACGATTGATAAAGACCATCTACAACATATCCGTAGAAAGCTCCTACAGGAAGTCCTGCTTTAAATATTGCTGGTCCATAAAATGTTTGATATCCATCTTCTAAAGTATTTAATACCTTTGTTTTTGTAGTTGTTAAATTACCATTAACATAATAGCTGAAGTTTTCTCCAAGATTATCTTTCCAACCTGCGGTAAATTCAAATCCTTTAGATTCTATAGATCCAGAATTCATAAAAAAGTTAGGATTACCAATTACATAGTTCAATAAATCTTGAGTCTTTTTATTGTAATATGTAGCTTCTAAAGATAATTTTTTGTTTACAAATGATGATTCAAACCCAAATTCGTAAGATTTTAGATGCTCCCAACTAAGATCGTCTGCTTCTTCATATTGTTTTACAAATGCCGGATAAAGATTGCCGTTGAAAACACCAGTTCCCCCTTCTACATATACAGGATATCCGAAATAACTATAAGGTGTAAATTGGTTTCCTAAATCACCATATGAACCTTTTAATTTTAAGTAGCTGATTACATCGTTTCCTTTAAGAAAGTCTTCCTTAGTAACTTCCCAAGCTGCACCTACAGACCAGAACCAGTCAAATCTATTACCTGGCGCCAACATTGATGAACCATCGTTACGCAAAGACGCATTCAACATATATTTATTATTAAAACTATAAAGCATACGACCAAAATATGAAACCTGTTTCTGTCTGTATTGGCTTGTATTCACCTGCTTTGTAATAGGATCTACGTAATCAGAATTTAAATACCAAAATCTTGGGTTATTTGGCATTTGTCCCAGAGGGTTTGCCAAACTACTTTTTGCGTTGCCCGACATACTAGAATACTCGCGGTTTATAGTTTCAAAACCTGCCATCAAAGTTAAATCATGATCTCCAAATTTGTTTTTGTAGGTCAATAACTGATTCTGTTGAAAAGACAAATCTCTATTTTCAAATTGATTGACTGTAGATAAAAGTCTTCCTGAATAAGGAGAAATTGTATTTGATTCTGGAATGTATACATTAAATATTGGTTCGTAACCTCTGCCCGTACCATTTCTGTACGTCAGAAAATAATTTGAACGAAAAGTGAAATGTTTAGCAAAATCAAATTCTAAATAGGCATTAGGGTTAAACTGAAAATCTTTATTAAGCTGTGTGTATCTGTGCCCTTCTACCAAAGCTAAAGGATTTCCTATTTGAGCAGCACCCAATTGTTGTGGTAATGAATTATATAATCCAAAATACTCACCATCGATGCTATTTGTGGGAGAAACTACCGGAGTTGCATTTAAAGCTGAACTAAAACTTCTGATCTGTGGCAACTTAGCATAAGCCCCTGTGAAACCAAAACCGGCTCTTAGACCTTTTGTTATTTTTAGATCATCATTAAACTTAAATGTCAATCTCTCATAATCTTCATACTTTATAGAACCTTGCTCTTTTTGGTAACCAAAAGAAAAGCTCATCCTATTTTTTTCACTTCCATTAGCAATAGTAACATTATGTTGTTGTATAGTTGCACCTTTTTCACGGATTTCGTCTACCCAATTGGTATCTGCATTAAAAATATTAAATAAATTATAAGGTGCTAATCCCTGATTGGCTAAATCTTCATTGTATAAAGTTTTGAAACCTGCTGAGTTAGTAATATTCGGTCTGTTATCCAATGATTTTACACCGAACGAAGATGAAAGACTCACAGAAGTTCTTCCTGATTTCCCCCTTTTTGTAGTCACGATAATAGCTCCATTTGCACCTCTACTACCAAAGATTGCCAATGAGGAAGGATCTTTTAAAATTTCCATAGATTCGATATCTGCTGGATTTAAAAAATCAATATTATTTGCGAAAACACCATCTACAATATAGACTGGGTTCACCCCATTGATGGTTACTGTTCCTCTAATTCTCACATCAGCTTGTGATCCTGGCTGTCCAGAATTAACTACAGATAGACCAGCTACCTTACCTTGCAAAGCATTTACTGGATTAGCTGCGGGTTTATCCGCCACTTCACTACCATCCACCTTAGCGATTGATCCCGTAAGATCTCTCTTCTTGGCGGTACCATACCCAATCATCACCACCTCCTCGATTTTGTTCTCTCTGGGAATAGTGTCCTGAGGGGTAGTCTGCCCGTTGACGTTCATACCGAAGTAGAGAACCGCAATGAGGGTGGAATACTTTAAATTTTTTTGTTTCATATAGTTTCAATTTTCTTGTTTGTTTCTTTATCTCAAAAAAAGACATTAAATTCAAAAATAAAAAAAAAATTCAATCCTGTTAATTTTACTTAAAGAAATTAGTTTTTTAACATATCTTCCTAAAATTAAGCAATATAAAACTTATATCTATTAACATTTCGTTAATATAAGAAGAAAAAATTATCAATTTTACATCATTTTTGATCTTTAATTTGTCTTAAAGAAGCAATTGTTCCCCCAAAAAACAGTTTCAAGGTTGCAAAAACTCGGAGAATGTTAAAATATTTGAACGATTTTTAACATTTGTGTGGTAGAAATTACTTCGTCAGTCAATGTACATTTTCAAATAATATATTTTGGTGCTATATTTGAAATCTGATTTCATTTAAACTGAGTTATGAAAAAATATATAATCGCTGCAGGTTTAATTTTAGGAACAGGTGCTATAATTACCACTTCTGTTCAATCCTGCACTACCCTCGCGACATCAGATGTCGGCCTTTCTATTATCAAGCGAATTTTGCTTGGCGGAATTAATAAAGGAGCCAATATTTACGGAAATAAGGATGCTTTTATGCAGAACAATCTGATAGACAAAGCACTGCCCAAGGAATTAAGAGACATCAACACAACTTTAGAGAAGATTGCTCCGTCCTTAGTGCAGAAAGAAAAACAATACATTGCGGAAGCGGCGGCCTACACGGTTAATATTTCAAAACCAATATTGGAGAGCGCTGTGAACAGTTTGAGCGCACAGGATGTAACACGAATTATTCAGGGTGAAAAAGGTACTGCCACTTTAATTTTAAAGGAGAAAACCCAAACTCAGCTGATACAGGCGATTGCGCCAAGAGTTGAACAGGAACTGAACAAATACGGTATCGTAAAAACGATCAATACAGCGCTATCCGGAAGCAATCTTTTAGGAAGCCTTTTGGGTGGCAATAAAACTTCCGTAAATTCAGGTGGATTGAGCACATTAGCATCTGAGCAACTGGTCAACGGGATGTTTAACATTATCGAAGACTACGAAATTGAGAATTCCAAAAGTCTTTTAGGACCTTTAGGAAAACAGTAAATAAAATTTTAAGACAAATTAAATAATGGATATTATAGAGGGAAACCAACACGCCAACCCTGAAGATTTCTATGAATCTTTAAAACAAAAATTAGAAGATAATCATGATTTTCCGGAAGATTATTTATTTAAATTTATCATCCCGACCGATCAGGCGAAACTTACAGAGATTTACAAAGTTTTTGACGGAATTAAATTCACCCTCGGAAACCGCGAAAGCAAAAACGGGAAATATACAGCCTGCAACATCAACGCTTTTGTTCTGGATGCAGATCAGGTGGTGAGAATTTACAAGGAAGTAAGTAAAATCGAAGAAGTTATTCTACTTTAGGATATGAGTAATGAGTAATAGGTAATGAGTAATGAAGTTACAATTAACTTAAAAGTGAAAGTCAGCGTAGTGCTGACTTTTTTGTGTTTTTATTCGATAAAGAATTTTACGTTTTCAATCGGTCTTCCGAGCATTGCCACTGAGCCTTTGATTAAAATTGGCCTCTGAATAAGTGACGGATTTTTTACCAATACATCAATCCACTCATCTTCAGAAAGTTCTTTGCCTGCATAATTTTCAAGGTAAAGACGGTCGGTCTTTCTGATCAAATCATGAACGCTGTGGCTTAGCTTTTTGAGTAATGTTTTAATTTCCAGTGCCGAAAGCGGATCTTCCATTAAATCTATAATTTCGAAGGCAACGCCGTTTTCGTCAAGATATTCCAAAACTGCTTTGGATTTTGAACAGTTTCCGTTGTGGAGCACTTTAAGTACCATGATATTTTAGATTTGAGATTTGAGATTCGAGATTTGAGACTCAAGGCTTAAATAAACCATTGAGCTCTGCTTCAATCTTTTCAAGAATAAAGCCAAAGTCTTCGGGTTTTTCTACAAAATCAAGATCATCTACTTCTATAATAAGCAGTTTGCCTTCCGTGTATTCAGAAATCCATTTTTCGTATTTCTGATTCAGTTTAGAAAGGTATTCGATGCTGATTGAGGCTTCATATTCCCTTCCTCTTTTGTAAATTTTCTTTACTAAATTAGGTACGTCAGATTTCAGATAAATCAAAAGATCAGGCGCCGAAACAAAAGATTTCATCAGATTAAAAACCGAAACATAATTATTGTAATCTCTGTCTGACAGGAGTTTCATATCATTTAAGTTTTCCGCGAAAATATGGGCATCTTCATAGATCGTTCTGTCCTGAATAATATTTTTCCCGCTCTCACGGATTTCTTTTACCTGTCTGAAACGGCTTCCAAGAAAATAAATCTGAAGGGCAAAACTCCACTTGCTCATGTCTGCATAGAAATCTTCCAGATAAGGGTTGTGATCTACATCCTCAAACTGTGCATCCCAGCCGTAATGTTTGGCGAGCATGGTCGTTAAAGTCGTTTTTCCTGCTCCGATATTTCCTGTAACCGCAATATGCATATTTCTATGTGTCTTATTTAAATTTTAATAACCCAATTCCTCAATTTCGTCCAGAACTTTCATGATGTCGCCTTTCTCAGATTTTTCATTTTCCAGTTCTTCGATGGTTTCTTCAAGTTCTTCCTTTTTGGCTTTAGCCTCCATGAGACGAATAGTTTCGGGCGTGTAAAGATAGAGTTTGTTGCCTTTTAGTTCAAAAAAAGCGAGGCTGTTTTTATCCACAATCTGCGTATCGGGATCTTCAAATATTTTGGTGATTTTCTGATCCGGACTGAACCTAAGAATACTGCTTTTGGTAATAATTAAAACCATATCATTTTCTCTTCTGAAACGTTTTCCATCGGTAACTTCGGCTTCAAAAAGTTTTTCAAATTTTAAATTGTAAACCCTGAACAGTTTTTTACTTAAAACGTAGACCTTATTTTCAAAAACCAACAGATCAATAATGTCTTCAAAACCACCGTCGTAAGGATAAGAATTGATGGTTGTATCATTTCGGAAATTGTATTGTAAAAGTCGTCTTGTACTTTCATCCAAAAGCCAGATCTGTTGCAAATCCTCAGCATAAGCATGTTTGATGTAGCTGAATTTCTGTTTGAAATCTATTTTTTGAATATCATTAAGATTTTGATCTACAAATTTCATTTCCTGAGCATTTTCAGAAAAAAGCGGAATGCTTAAAGGATTCTGAACGCTCTGTATTTTGTAAGGAACCGGCAACATCATCTGCCCGATTTGTTTCCCTAAAGAATCGTATTTGGTAAGGCTGAAATCTTTGCTTTTGTAGATGTAGAGATTCCCGTAATCATCGGCAAAAAAATCTTTTACTTCCTTCAGTTTTAATGTGTCTAAAGGAAGACTTTTCTGCGCAGAAACCGTACAGAATAAAAATAAACAGATGATACTAAATAACCTCAATACTATTTTACTAAGAAAGCGTCCCAAAAGGAACGCTGACAATTTACATACTTTATTTTGTTAAGCGGGAAATTACTTTCAATTTTAACTATTTTACGGCAACCTCATATATTTTATTCCAATTTTTTCCCGTGACAACCATATTGTCGCCTTTGAATGCAATTCCGTTCAGTACATGTTCGGAGTTGGCATCGGTAAATGGTTTTGCGATTTGTGTGAAATCAAATTTACCAACAACTTCTCCGTTAGCAGGATTAATTTTTAAGATAATCGGTTTGTGCCAAACGTTGGCATAAATGAAACCTTTGTAATATTCAAGTTCGTTTAACTGGTCGTACACCGAGCTGTTTCCGGCAACTGAAATATATTTTACAATTTTTGAAGGATCAGCTGGGTTCAGAAAGTAAAGATTTTTTGTTCCGTCCGAGGCAATGAGATGCTTTCCGTCATACGTTAAACCCCAGCCCTGCACCATCATATCCGGATAAGGAAATTCAGAAAGCAATTTGAGCGTATTTTTTTCATAAACAAGACCTTTCTTATTTTCCCATGTTAACTGATAGATTTTATCTCCTGCAATCGTACTTCCTTCAGAAAAAATATCGTCGGTCTGCTTCGTTTCTTTGATTGGAATAGTGTCCCCAATTTTATAAGTGATCAGCCTTGATGAGCCATACTGACCTTCGCTTTCGTAGATTGTATTTCCTTCAATCTGGAATCCCTGTACAAAATTGGCAGGATTGTGAGGATATTCAGCTACAACTTCGTAGTTCAGCGCCTGTTCAGGACTTTTGCTGTAAACATTTACTGTTGCATCCTGTGTGAGCATTTCTCCACCCTTTGTTTTGATATTAAAAGTAACGGCATTATCTCCAAGCGTAAAATATTTTGGATCAACTACTAAATCCTTCGTTTCTTTATCTCCAAAGCTGATCGTGATTGATTCTGCAATATCCAAAACGTCTTGTGGAAGATTGATTTTATCCCCGAAGTGATATCCCTTTTCCTCCATAGAATTATTGTAGTCTGCAAGATTGTTCATCACTTTCCCGTCATCTTTACAGGAGACAATCATTAAAAGTGCTGCAAAACCTGCTATGATTTTATTTTTCATATTCTATTTAAAAAATTTTTCCAAAAATAACAAAAATTACGGCTCTTTGCTAATTTCAGAAACATTCTCTCCGAATTGTAATATATAACCGTTGTTGTCGTAGACTGCAAACTCTCTCATTCCCCATTCAAAAGTTTCAATTTCGTAGCAGACATCAGCTTTTTCTTTTAAATCTGTCCATAAAACTTCCACATCGTCAACATTAAAATAAAATGAACCCGAAAAACCGATGTTGTTGAATTTAGAATGGTCATTTTTTTTCGAAATCATAAGAACCACCTCATCTTTCTGCAAGGAAGCCCACTGCCAGTCTTCGTTTTTTTCAATTAATACAAATCCTAAAATCTGGGTGTAAAAAGATATGGATTCATCAAGGTGATCTGTCCACAGAATCGGTTTGAGCTTGTTGAATTTTAACATTTTACTTTGTTTAAATTATTTCTCCAGAAAAGGCTTCAGACTTTGGTTTAAAATCCCACTCCATCCCTCAGCAAAACTTTTTCTTGAAAAATTTTCTCCCAGTTCGCTGAATTCTTCTGTGTTGGTATGCGTTACTTTTACTGAAGTATCTCCATTTTCTAGTGCGTTAATTTCCCAAGTGACCGTGGATTTCGCCGTGGAAAAATCAGGATACGTCCAGGTGTAAGAAAGTTTTTTTTCTGGAATTACTTCCAGAACTTCACCGATGTGATGGTATTTTTTGTGATCTCCCGGCTCATAAAAATCAAAAACAGTTCCTATAATGGGTTCGAAATCCTGAATATCAAAATACCAGGCTTTCATTTCTGTTTTATCTGTCAAAGCCTTCCAGATTCGTTCCGGAGAAGCTTTTATAACGGTTTGAATTTCGATAGGATGACTCATTTTTTTCAAGTTTAAATATTAACTGTGTGCAAAACCAGTGATTTTTGCCTCATCAAAATCGAGCTGCATTTCGATGGTTCGCATCACATGATCGTCAAAAATTTTCTCGCGCTTCATGCGGTAAAGTTCATTTCGCTGGGCCTGAATTACCTGTCTCAGCACATCTTTATTCTCGTTCATTGCCACAACATAATCTCCCGTTGTCGCCATGCACTGCGCTTTGTCTGCCATCATCATCATTTCGTTTTCAAGCTTATGAATCTGATGCTGCACGAGTTTGTTTTTTTCCGAAAGTTCAGAAAAATCGGTGGTCAGTTTCTGCAAGGCGGTTTCTTTCAGTTTTTTCATCAGGATGGCTTCCTGTTTTTCTTCAGGCAGTTCGCTTCCCGCGTCTTCTATTTTCAGCCATTTCAAAATCGGAGAAAGCAATAAACCCTGTCCTACTAAGGTAATCAAAATGATGACAAAAGTGACGAATAAAATGATATTTCTGTGCGGAAAAGGTTCACCCGGACTGATATACACCGGAATTGAAAGTGCCGCAGCAAGAGAAACCACGCCCCTCATTGCCGCAAAACTGATGATAAAAGGTTCTTTCCAGTCGGGTTTCGGGTTTTCTTGTCTTATTTTTTTTGAAAAAAGTCGTGGAATATAAACGATTGCGTAACTGTAAGCCAAACGGGTAAAAATGATGGCTCCACCAATCACAACACTGTAAAAAATACCTTCAGAAATGGTATAATCTTTCATGGATTCAATGACAATGGGTAATTCAAGACCAATTAAAATAAAAATAATCGTATTCATCAGGAAAATTACAACACTCCAGACATTACCTGTCTGTATTCTGGAAGTGTGACTCAGATAACAGTGGGAATTGTAAGACATCAACAAACCACCTGCAACAACGGCAAGAACTCCTGAAAAATGAAAATGTTCGGCGGCAACATACATCACGTAAGGAACAATCAAAGTAATAATCGTGTCAATGTTTGAATTGGAAGGAATCATTCTTAAAAATTTACCGAAAACGAGTCCGGAAGCGATGCCGACCGCTACTCCACCAATGGCCATCGTAAAGAAATCCTGAACGGCATCACGGAAGATAAACTGTCCTGAAATTACTGCTGCGAGAGCAAATTTAAAAACAATCAAACTCGAGGCATCATTGATTAAACTTTCCCCTTCCAAAACGGTTGTGATCTTCTTGGGAATTTTCATATTCCTTAAAATTGAAGTTGCGGCAACTGCATCCGGCGGAGAATTCACGCCACCTAAAAGAAATCCCATCGCTACCGTGAGTCCCGGAATGATGGACGATGAAAGATATGCGACGACAATCGAAGTGAGAAAAACCAATCCAAATGCCATGGAAAAAATCTGTTTTCTCCATTTGTGGAAATCCTGCCACGAGGTAAACCATGCAGCTTCAAATAAAATTGGCGGCAGAAAAATAAGGAAAACCAAGTCTGGTTCAATTTCGATTTGAGGCATTCCCGGAATAAAGCTTACCAGCAAACCGGCAATCACAAGAAAAATGGGATAGGCAACTTTCAGCTTCTCACCGATCATTACAAGAATCATCACGGAAAGCAGCACGGCTATTGAAATAATTACATAATCGTGAATCATTGTTAAGAGTTTTTAGTGTAGTTTTTATTTTATTTAAATTTAAAAATAATCTCAGTGCCCAACGACAATGTTCAGATTAAAATTAAATTCCCTGTATTTCCAAAGACCGAATTCAGCACTGTTTTACTTTAGTTTCCTGTGAAAGGAATGTTGTTGTAAAATCCGATCTGTATCTGTCCGCGGTTTTTATTTTCCTGAATCTGATTCATATATCCCACTTCGATTTTCATGTTTTTATTGATGACAAATCCCAGAGCTCCATACACACGGTTTCTGTCAAAAACAGGGCTGTTCAGATGAAGAAAAAATTCATTGTAGGCTGATAAATACAATGTTTTAGGAAGCATTTCTTTATTATTTAAAGGAATATTAAAGCCTAAATAATATCTGAATCTCATCCTGAAATCGTCCTCTAAAAAGCGTTCTTCCAGACGATAGCGGTGCTGCAGATTAAATCTTCCGAATTTCTGTTTCGTAATAAACTGCTGAAAAATCCGGTGTTCTGTATTTTCTGTTTTTTCGCCGTTGATATAAGGCTGACTAAGGATGAAACCGTAACCCAGCAAAACATTATTGTTGTTTTCGGTGAGATCATATCCAATTCCGGTACGGATCAGCAACTGTTCAAGGTCACCAATTCCATTGAAGTTTCTGTATTGAATTTCATTATGAAAATTAAATTTTTTACTGACTTTATTGTTGCCAAAATACATATACCACGCACCAATATCATTATTTTGTGCAGACGCAAATATTCCCGTGAACAAAAGAACCGCCGCAAAAAAGGATTTGATAATTTTCATAAAATAGTTTTAATAAATACCTTCTATCAAACAAACAAAATCAATACTAAAAATCAATAACAGACAAAGAGTCGGATTTAACGATGATTTACTGACTCATTAGGTCAGAAAATTTCAGTTCCGATAAATTTTAAAAGTCATATTGTCATTCAAAATAAACATTTGCTAACAAAAAACCGCCAGCAAAAACTGACGGTCTTTAATCAAAAATATTTTAAGGGTGCTGCTGCATTTTTGCAGGATCATCATAATTGACCATCCAGTTGATGCCAAACTGATCAGTGAGCATTCCAAAGTAAGCTCCCCAGAATGTGTCTCCCATCTGCATTTTCATGTGACCGCCCTGTCTGCCGAGCTTTTCAAAGATTCTGTCGGCTTCCTCACGGGATTCAGCATTAACGGAGATCGCAAAATTGTTTCCTACGGTGATTTTGTCTGCATATTCGCCACCTGCATCGCTTCCCATCAAAGTCGTTTCTTTGGAAATCGGCATGCTGACGTGCATAATTTTGTTTTTGTCTTCTTCAGACATTTCCATTCCTTCCTGCGGAGGCATTTCACCAAAAGTTCCCATGTAAGGAATTTCTTTTTCGAAAACATCCTTATAAAATTCGAATGCCTGTCTGCAATTGCCGTTGAAGGTAAGATAAACGTTTACCTGTGCCATTTTATTTGAAATTTAAAATTTGAGATTTGAGATTTGAGATTCGGGTTACGGGATTCGAGTTTCCAGTTACGAGTTTCGGGGTGTGTGATTCGGGTTTTGCGATCTGAGATTTGAGATTCGTGTTACGGGATTCGGGGTACGAGATTCGAGATTCGGGGTGCGGATTCGGGATTCATTCATCATTCATCATTCATCAATTATCAATTATTACTCATTACCGATTACTCATTACACATTACCGATGTTGATCGATGAGAATCATGTTTCCGTCGGGGTCTTTCAGAAAAATGTGTTCCGGGCCGGTGGTGGATTCGTCGGCAGTTTTTTCCAGTTCTATTCCGTTTATTTTGAGTTTTTGCTGAATCTGTCTTACGTCATCAAACTCTTCGAGATCCTTAGCGTTTTCGTCCCAACCGGGATTAAAGGTGAGCATATTACCATCGAACATGGCCTGAAATAAGCCTATCAGGGTACTTCCGTTTTTCATGATGAGATAATTTTGCTCCATGCTTCCACCCATCTCTGAAAAACCGAGTTTTCCGTAGAATTCTTTGGATTTAGCCAGATCCTTTACACTTAAGCTCAGTGAGAATACGCCTAGTTTCATATAGGTTTATAATTTATTTTAGTTTACGAGGAAAAATTATACTGTACTTTTCGTCAAAGCCATTTTGTAACCCGGAAAAACAAGAAACGGTGCTGCGAGACCGAAAATCCACATCCAGATTGGTGTTGGTAGCATGCTGAAATTAAGGATAATCAATGACAGAAGCACTGCGCCACAAAAGATAGCGTAGTAAGGTCGTCTGTCTTTTGCTATTCTTGTCGACACAAATCCGGCGGAAAATGCAGCAAATGCATATCCGAAAATCACAATCATTTTTGCTTCCATGGGAAGATTCTGAACGTATTCTCTGAACGCCTCCACATTTTCGTAAGTTACCCCTTTCGGCATCGGATAAAGAAGGTGATCAATCGCTTCCACCAAAAAGATAATTAAGTTGGCAACAACAATTCCGCCAATCACTGCAAATATTTTTCTGAGCATAATTACTGGTTTTTGAGTCTTGTTTTGAAATTCATTGTCTTATCATAACTGAGCCAGTCGCCAATGAGTTCAATGTACTGATTTTCAATCCGGTCTTTATCCTGATTCCAGCTAAAAGTGTAAATAAATTTACCTTTGAATTCTCCGGAATGCTTGCCTTTGTTTTCTTCTGCGAGATCATACTCGCCATAAACAGAACTTTTTTTGCGGGAATTTTTGTATTTGGTGATTTTAATTTTGCCTTCAAATTTGGCATACACTTTATCCACCAAAGAATATCCTGAAACGAAATATTCCTGATCATTCTTTTTATCCTGCTCAGAAATGTCGATTTTCAGTTTTAAAACTTCCGCATCTTTGCCAATTGTTCCAACATATGGTTTGCTGTTGTTGAGCCAGACACCAGAAATATTTGGCATTTGTGCAAAACCGATAGAAGAAATAAAGACCAACAGAAAAAATATTTTTTTCATCGTAAAAATTTAAACTCCAAATTGAGCAAGGTGATGATTGAGGTGTTTAGCAAACATATTGTTCCACTCCTGCGCATTGAGTTTTCCGAAAGAAAAAGATTCTTTGCCCTCGAAAGCATCAGAGCCCAATTGCTGCGTTTTCTGAATAAATCCAATTAACCGTTTTTTCTCTTCATGAAAATTTCTTCTGTTTGAAATCAAAAATTGAGGTGCTGTAGGCGAATCTCTTGGATAGGCTTTTTCGCTTACCACTTTGGGTTTTACAAACTGTTTCAAAATAAATTTTGCAATTGCTCCGGGTTTTTTGTGTTTTTCGGGCTCATAAACCATCTCATAAGTTACGCAGCAGTGCGCCAACATTTGATCTACGGTCATTCTTCCCCACATTCCGTGCGTGTCTTCGATGAGATTATTGATTCTATTGATGTAATTCTGAGCTTCTTTCGGGTCGAAAACGTTTTCCATAGTCTGATTAATTGTATACAAACAAATATATTATTTTTTTGTTTTAATTTTTAGTTTAAAGTTAGAGTCTGTTTAAATTTTATCAAAAAAATAATTCTGGTGCAAAAACTCTTCGACGAGCTCAGAGTGATACCGTTTAATTGAGCGGTTAGTATTAGATTTCTCAGTCTGAGCCTGTCGAAGACTCAATTAAGCAAGTCTTTAAAGATCAATATAATAAAACTATTTTAATAATTTTTAAACAGGCACTTAAACTGAAATGAAAATTGTATGTCAATATATTTAAAATCCATCTCCCTGAAACATTGCAGACATTATCTTCATTAAAACGATACTGTTACCTTTTTCATTTCAAAATTTAAAATTATTCATTGATTTCCACCTTAATCCCTTTCGTATTCGAATTCATCTGCGGGGCGTAATAATTCTGAACTGTGGTAATTCCGTTGGAGAAAACTCCGGATGCGTTACAAATCAAATCATATTCAAAAACATATTTTCCTTTTGGCATCGACTGAATGTAGAAGTTTGTGGAAGCATCTTTTGTAGACTGATAATAGCCCAAACTGTTTTTCCACTGATAACCCGAAATGGTACTTAAAGGCTCAAAACCTGCTGCTCTCATGTCTTTGATTTGGATAAATTCCATCGCGCGGTCGGTATTCAAAATCATTCTTACAGTTACTTTATCACCAACTTTCAAAGGTGTTTCAGCTGTGATTTTTTTCAGTTCTTCGCCGTTAACCGTTTTTATTTTTTGTACAGTTCTTTTGTAACGGAAAGGTAATTTTCAGAAGATTTTATTTTATCTAAATCTTCATAATACTGCCAGAATAATCCGCCCTGAACGATTCCTGCTCCTGGTTTTGTAATGGTAACGGTTGCTAATTTTTTATCTACAACGTCCTTTTTTAATGAAGATTTCACATAACCGGTTATCCTCTCTCCCGACCTCTCTCCTAAGGAAAGGGGCGCAGATTCGCTGTTTAGTTTTAGTTCTTTTCCGCCCCAAATGATGGTTGCTTTATCGCTTTCTGCTGTCGTCCAAGATTTTCCTGAATTTAAAATTGTGAAAATCACTTCTGCAGTTCCTCTGGAGCTTCCCCACGAGTTTACTTCTTTTTGAGTGATCAACCAAATTTTCAGGTCTTCAATAAATTTCTGGTCGGTTGGTTTTAATGTACTGAAAGCTTCCAAAGCACCTGCGTGATTCACCACTTTTGAGCTGAACCAGCCCCAGTCATCTAAATTCTGTTTCCAGTAAACGCCTTGATTTTTGGTATCAACCGAAGTTTCCTTTAAATAAGTCAATAGTTTTTCTGAAACCTCTTTCAAACCGTAATCGTTCATCAGTAAAGCTGCGCGGTGCAGTCCGAAGAATGTAAAATCTCTGATTTTTGCAGTTTTTGCTTTTTCTTTAACCAAAGATTTTAAAGTTGCCGATTTTCCGGTTAAAGGATATTCTTTTTCCCAGTAATTTCTGGTGTTCAGGTAATATAATGTCCAGTTTGTCCACACATTTTCCTTTTTCACGTTATATTTTCCAACTTCCTGATCGACATACTGAATCAGTTTTTTCACTAAATCTTTCTGTTCTGAACTTTGATAATCTTTCACATTATCTTTCAGCCAAAGATTGATTTTCCCTAAATTTTTCAAAATATAAAGTGATGTAGAATACGAACTCGGATATCCCTGATACCAGGAGAAACCACCATCCGGATTCTGCAGTTTTTTCAATTCATCCCAATCCTGACTGATTGAATTTTTCATCGTATTGGCATCAAAAAGCAGGGCTAATTTCTGCATTTGTTCAGTCTCATTTTTACTTTCCAGAACCCACGGCGTTTCGTCGAGCAACATTTGTTTAAGTTCCTGATTTTTTTCAAGATTTGAAGTTAATAATCCTTTGTTTTGATATTGTTCAAAAACAATTTTCAGTTTCGGATTGGCTTTAAAAATTTCCGAAGCCAAAACGTCTGCAAACCATTTATTGAAAACAACATCAGCAGAACTGTTCTGATCATTTTTCAAACCTGGCAATGCAAACATGATTTCCCAGATCGGATTTGTCGTCAGTTCTAAAGTGTTTGAAACATTGGATATCGTGGTTGAACTGTTATTTTTAAGATTTTCAAGCTCAAAAGTTTTGGTTTCACCTTCTTTTACAAAAATAGGAACAGCTTCTGTTACAAGCATTCTGTTCGGTAAAACGGCAACTGCTTTTTGTTCACCGTCAGAATAATTTCCTGCTTTGGCAACGACTTTTAAAATGATGGACGAAACATTTTTTGGAACAACAATTTTCCATGTTAAAGAAGAATTTCCGTTTTCTTTCAGTTCGAATGCACTCGAATTATTTCGAATTAATCCGAATTTGTCGGTAATATCTTCATTTGTAAAGGCATCCAAAATCTGAAGTTGAGCATTTCCACTTAATTTTTTGTCTGTTAAGTTAGAAAGCTTTGACTGAAGACTCAGTTCATCTCCCTCTCTTAAAAATCTCGGATAGTTTGGAGTTACTGAAAACTCTTTCTGCGTAACGACCTGTTTCTCCAAAGTAGCTGCTCTTGCATCTTTTGTGTGAGCTAAAAACATTAGTTTCCATTTTGTTAAAGCTTCTGGAGATGTGAATTTGAAACTGACATTTCCTTCTTTGTCGGTTTTTAAATCGGGATAGAAGAAGGCAGTTTCGTTTAGGTTCTGACGGACTGGAACTGTATTGGCAAGTTTTTCCTGAGCGTTTAACGGATCAATTACGTCCGTGTACTCCATTTTTTCCGCTTTAGTTAACTGTCTACCAGAATTTACGATTTCAATCGCTTCATCATCCATTCTCAAGCTCTGCAATCGCACCTCTTGTGGAGCAGCTGCAATTTTGTGATTTACCTTTGCATCTCCCGCCAAGTACTCCCGATAAGGAGTTGGCCCATCATCCTGATAATCTAAATCTTCATCTAAAGAATAATTCAACCAATTCAATTCGGGAATTCCAATGCTTTTTACCCTTAAATACTTGTAATTTTTTTCATAATATCCCTGCTGAAGACTATTTTGCATAGAATAATTTTTAAAATCATCATAAGATATTTTTAAAGTATTCCAATCGAATTTATTGACATTGAACTGATCCAACGACATATCATACATATTCGCAAGCACTTCTGCATTTACCTTTTCCTTATCGTTTCCTGAAACTTTTACTGTCCATTTTTCTTTAGAATTCGGTTCTATTTTATCTCTGAAAGTTACCGTTTCTATCGTCATATCTTTAGACGAATCCACAATGTTGTAACTGACAGTTTTGGTCTGGATATCATTAAATGCCACAATTTGGAAAGTGATATTCAGGTCTGAAATTTTCTCATTTAAAGGTGCAGTAACCGGAAATTTAAAAACACCGTTTTTTACGTGATGAACAGAACTTATTACGGAATTTATTCCATCCTGAAAAAACACGTTGATAGCAGCATTCGGGATTGAACTGTAAACATAAATATCAGAAGTTTCACCACGATTCAACTCTGTTTTTGGCTGCACCACTTCAAGGAAAATATTCTGTTCTTTTCCTACAGATTTTTTGCTGAAAACAGAAAATTTCTGCTTCGTTCTTATCGTGTCCTTCCCTTCAATATTAAATAATTCCAGTTCATAATTTCCTGTTTCAAGTTTACCCAAGTTTAAATCCTGTGAAGCTTCAACTTCTTTTTGGGTAACGGTTTTACTTAATATAACTGACTCAATTTTTGGAGTATCATCATCATCATTTTTATCAAATCGGTCGTGCGGAAATTTGTTTACGAATTCTGCTTTAGAATACTGTGGTAAATTCTGAGTATAATCTTCAAAATTACTTCTGAAAATTCTTTCTGGAGATCTCAGTTTTGAAAGTTTTATCTGATATGATTTTTTAAGATTCTGTTCGTTGTAATTTTTAGTTTCAACTTTCAGTTTTACATTTTCATCGTCAAAAACATTTTTAATTTCATCCGTTTTGATATAGTGCGAAACCGATGCAACCTTAATATTAGTATTTGCAGACTGAGTTTCGCCGTTGATATCAGTAACAGAAGCATTCACAGCAAAATTATCGATTTGAATTCCATCAATTCTATCGTCTTTTTGTAAATCAACTTTTATAGTAAATTCGCCTTTGTCATCGGTTTTAACATCTCCCAAAATTGAATTTTCGTTATCATAATCACGTGGAAACCAAGAGAAATATTTCCATCTGATGTTTTGTTTTTTGATTTCGTAATTTACTGTTGTATTGCTTAATGCAACTCCGGAAAACATCATTACTTTACCTTTTAATTCAAGCGTTTCTCCGTATTTGTATTCAGATTTTATGGGTTCAAAAGTAACTTCAAACTTTGGTCTTTTATATTCTTCAACCTGAATATACTTGTTCCATTCTGCAAAACCTTCAGTTTTAATTGTGAAAGATCCATTGAGTTTACCTTTGGGCAAAATAAAGCTTCCATGATATGAACCAAACTCATTTGTTGTAAATTCCTGAGAACTTATTTCCTGATTATTTGCATCAACCAGACTGATTTTCTGTTTTGTATTGGCAGCTACAGATTCTTTATCATTCGCAATCTGGGTATTGATTACTTTAAAATAAACCTTTTGACCAGGTCTGTAGATTGCTCTGTCGGTAAAAATCTGTGCTTTCTTTGCATTTTTTTCCTGATTATATTGATTTCTGTCGTGCCCGTAAACACTCATCATCTGGAAGCTGTTTGTTTTTGGCTGGGTGATCAAATATCTTCTGTAAAATTCTTTATTTTCGGATAATGGAAATTTAAAAATCCCGTTTTTATCAGTCAGAAGCTTCGTTTCAGATAATTTTTTATCACCTGAGAATTCATAAATAATAAGATTTTCTTCGCCTGCAACATTACCATTTTCACTGTTTACCAATTTCAAAAGATTCTGTAAATCACCCTCATCAGATTTTGTCTGATAAAGAATTTTGTTTTCTGAAACCAAAAAATAAAAATGCTGATATTTAAGATTATCTTTATCGTTTTCAACTACAAATTCTGCAAAATAAATTCCTGCAGGCAAAGGTTTTATTTCGAGTGAAGTTCTGTAAGTCTTGTAATCTTTAGGATTATTCAGTTTAAATTCATCCTTTCTAACCAATGTTTTTTTGATACCATCTAATGAATTTTTGTTTTTGTATGAGAAAAACTCATTTACGTTTTGAGGTTTATAAATATTAATACTGAAATTTTCTACATTTTTAAATTCCGCAGAAAAATGGATCGGCACATTGGGCTGCGTCTGGTCTTCATAAGTTATATTCAGAGAAGGAATTACAATTCGGTTTTCGATATTTTTAAGGTTATTCAGAAATAACGATTTAGGAAAATCCTTTTTTGCTTTTTCAATTGCTGCAAGCGCGTCTTTTTCCTTATCTTCCAAAGTCAGAGTTTGAGCAATATCTTCATAGATCAAAACTTTGTAATCTCCTTCCACAGGAGAATTTGCTAATTGATAAAGCTGCCCGACCTTATTTTTGCAGCTGGTATTTACACAATCATAAATTACTTTTTCATGAGAAAAATACAGTTTTGAATTTCTGCTGTTTGAAGCAATCAATTCATCATAAATTTTACTGATCTCAATTTTATTTTCAGCCAATTCGTTTGGTGTGAAAAAATTGAGATTTTTAAGAAAATTAATCTTTTCCAAAGCATACCAGTCGTACAAAGTCGGGAAAAATTCGATAGACGAAGTATTATAAAAAACTTTCTTATACTTAGAAAAATCAATCTTTTTTAATTCAGCTTTCATCTGATCCAGCTCCTGATGCGATTTGGAAATATGGTTTTTAAAATCAAGTTTAGACCATGTTTCAATCGAAGAGACATCCTGTTGATTGATATTGGTGTGGTCGTTAATCTTCCATGAATTGGTACCGTAATATTCCTGCAGGAAATCTGAAACCAAAATTTTAAAGAAAAGCCTGTCATCTCCCTTCAACTGCTGTTCAGTAGCTCTGATTTTCGCAAAAAACTTTGAATCCAAATCGTTTTCTTCACTGTGTGAGATTTCGAAGATGATTGCATATTCTGATTTCAAAGCCTTTATCAGTTCAATTGTTTTATTTTCTTTCATTGCGTGTGTCTGTATTTCTGTAATAATGGGAAGATTGCTTTTAAACTTCCCTGCATTCGTGTTTTCCTTTATTTTTTCCCATTGGGTATCGTAATAATTCTGAGCCTGAAAGGTGCTGAAAATTCCAAGATACAGAAGAATCAGGATGAGTTTGATGCTTTTCATATTTGATGTTTAGTTTTTAATTTCAAGTTTATTATTTTATAAACGGATATTTACTTAATTTATTAATCATTGTAATTCCGAAAAAAATCGCAATTTCTTTTATAATTTGACAGAAATAATTATTCCACATTTGGATATGGTTTTCATAGGTCTTATTTTTGTCTGAATGAATGCTTTAAAATTACTGAAAAAATACATCATCGACAGCCAAATATTTGTCTCATTGATGGGAACTTTTTTTGCAGTTTTTTTTATGCTGGAACAGCAAACCTTTCGCTGGCCGACGGTTGCGCTGATTTTCATTACTTATTTCAGCGGCTATCTTTATACAAAATATCAGAAAACAAAACATTTCCCCAAAATTTTAGTTCTCAATTGTCTCGCAGGAATCGATTCAGCAGTTTTAATTATTTTAAATCATAATGAAATACGCTTGCTGAAATGGTTTGTAATCGTCGTTCTTGGATTGCTCTACAACTCATTTTTTCTGGAAACTTACATTCGGAAAATTCCTTTACTGAAAGTGTTTTACGTCGGTTTGGTCTGGGGTTTAATGAATTGCTGGTTGACATTACCCGAATTCAGTTTGCCCATTTTTCTGATCAGTTTTTTATTTATTACCGCTCTGGTTTTACCATTTGATATTCGGGACATGAAAAGTGATACTGTGAAGACTTTCCCGCTGCTTATCGGGGTTCAGAATACCAAATATTTAGCTTACTTTCTGGTTTTCGCAGCGACAATTTTGAGTTTATATTATTTAAAACTAAACTTTTCTCTAAGTTTTTTATTAACCTTAATTTCAACCTTTATCCTCATTTACTTTTCTGAAAATTCAAACAAAGATTCCTACTTTTCGTTTTGGGTAGAGCTTTGTTCGGGACTGCCGCTTTTGTTTTTAATTCTGTCTGAAATGTTTTACCTTTACTAAAAATTTGTAGTGATGGAATCTTTCGAAACAATTCAGAATAAATTACTCAGAGCGATCTCAGAAAGCTCTGACCCTGAAAAAATTGTTCGTTTATGGAAATTCTGGAACGACGAAAATTCAGATTTTTCAGTGTCAGAACCTGTCTCATTTTATGATTCTGAAAGACCGATGACCGATGAGCAAGTTGATGAATATTTTAAGGAAGAGGTCGTAATTGTACCGGATCATCTGATGAAATTGATTGAAAGAGGAATGGAGGACGTAAAAAATGGAAGAGTTTACACCGAAGAAGAAATGGACAAAATGGATGAAGAATGGCTAAAGTAAAACTCGTTTGGACGCATTTTGCTAAACAACAACGAGACGAAATTTTTGATTATTGGAACAAAAGAAATAAAAGCACAGCTTACTCGAAAAAATTAAGACACATCTTCAGACAAAGAACAGACCAGCTTAAATCTTTTCCTTACACAGGAAAAAAAATGCTCTTTGAAAATGTTAAAATCTTAGTTTTTAAAAATTACAGCTTAGTTTATTATATAGAAGAGGAAACTATTTCCATCATATCATTTTGGGAAAATCATCAAAATCCTGAAAAATTAAATCAAATTTTGGGATTATGATCATCAACAAACTTACCCTTTACAACTTTAAAAATCACGCTGAGCAACACTTTGCTCTTTCGCCACAAATCAACTGTTTTGTTGGTAATAACGGTGTGGGAAAAACCAATATTCTCGATGCCTTGCATTATCTTTCAGTAGGAAAAAGCTTCCTTGGAAACAGCGATCTGAATAATATTCTGAATGACGAAGATTTCTTCACGATAGAAGCAGAAATTCAAAATGAAGATTCTGAAGATATAATTAAAATTCTCCAGCCAAGAGAAGCCAAAAAAGTCATTAAAAAAAACGATAAAAGCTACGACAGAATGGCTGATCACGTAGGTTATATGCCAAGTGTGATGATTTCTCCGTACGATTCCAATTTGATTTCAGATTCTGGAGAAAGCCGTAGAAAGTTTCTGGATTCAATGATTTCACAAACTGACTCTTCCTATCTTTTTGATTTAATTCAATACCAAAAAACCGTTCAGCAGCGGAATGCTTTGCTGAAATATTTTGCGAAAAACAGAACGTGGGATAGAGATTCTCTCGAAATTTATGATGATCCTATCGTAAAATCAGGCACAAAAATTTTTGATAAGAGAAAAGAATTTGTTTCCCAGCTCTATCCTATTGTTCAGAATTTTTACAATATTATTTCCGGCGGTAAAGAAACTGTTTCTGTAAAATATGAATCTCATTTGCTTGAGGAGTCATTTGAGAATTTATTAAAGGAAAGTTTAGACCGCGACAGAATGCTGACTTACACGTCCAAAGGCATACACAAAGATGATTTGTTGTTTGAGATGAATTCAGTTTTGATTAAAAAAATCGGTTCTCAGGGGCAGCAAAAATCTTTTCTGATTTCGTTAAAACTGGCTCAGATGAGTTTAATAAAAGAATTAACTGGAAAAACACCAATTTTGTTACTTGATGATATTTTTGATAAACTGGATGACAGTCGTGTTTCGCAATTAATTGAGCTTGTTAATCAGGAAAATTTCGGGCAGATTTTCATTACAGATACGCATCGCGAACGTACGGAAAGCGTGGTTAAGAAAATCAATGAAGAAAGTATAATTTTTGAGATTTAATGAGAAGTTTTAAAAACATATTATCAATTTTTCCTCTAACAATATTTATGATAAGTTGCGGAATTGAAACTGATGATAAAGAACAGATTTTTTATTTATGGACAAATTCCGACCTGCCAAATGACGTAAAAACTATCAATGCTAAATATTGGGAATCTGGTCATTGGAGCAAAGAATATGAGATCTATATTCATCTGAAACCAAGTGAAAAATGGTGGACTGATTTTAAGAAAATCAACAACTTAAATTCTAGTAAAGCAAACTTTTCAGCAGAAATCAATTCAAAATTGAAATCCGATTTCAAAAGCATTTTAACAATTCCAAAATGGTTTAAACCTACTGTAAATTCTACAGTTTACCAAAAAGAAAATTCTGAATATTACTGGAATGAAAAAACTCACGATTTGTTTATTCATGAGATTCAGCTTTAAAAATTATCAAAATGAGAAAGAACAAAAAACGTGAATTTCAATCCTCAGAACTGGTAAAATCTTTTGCCAGAATTCATGGTTTTGAAGATAAACTGGTCGCTTTTGAAATTAAAGATTTTCTTGAAGACTATCTTGATGAAGCTTTATTTAATGAAATTAAATCTGTAAATCTTGATGACAAAATTATCTCTATTAAAGTAAATTCTCCTTTGCTGAAGCACGATTTTCAGATGAGAAAAAGCTTTTTTCTAAAGAAATTTCAGGAGAAATTCGGGGAAGAAAAATTTAATGATCTTCAGATTTTGTAGGAATGCTGTTGCTGATCAAGGCATCAGATTTTCTGTCGTAAAACGAACGCATCGGAATAAAAAAACTGAGCGGACGACGCAGAAAATACCTGAAAATTTCACGGTAAATATCTCTCACTTCACCCAAATTCAGTTTTCTTGAACGGAATGCCAAAAACATTGACAGACCAAAACTCACCGCAAAGTTGAAAAAACCAATCAGGAAAACGGTGAAAAACGAAAGCCAGAAAGTGTAGCCGTCTATCGAAAAGTCTCTGCCGTAAAGTCCTAAAGCGAAGTTTCCTGCAGCAAATGTGATGTGTCGGATATCCAGATCAAGTCCGAAAAACAGCCCGATGGGTGCCGTAGCTCCCAAAAAGACGCCAAACCAGAAATTGGAAATAATCCCAGCCCAGTTTTTAGCATAATATTTTGAAAGACTTTTCGCAAATTTTGCCCCAAACCACCTTTTGATATTGAGATTCTTTGCAATCCTGTCAGGAATCTGATAAAACACAGAATTGTTGGCAATATTTCCTGAAATGATTCCTGAAATAAAAAGGTAAAACCCAGCAATACTCGCATGAAGAATGGCTTTAGACTGAAAAGGATCCAGATCTTTTAAGAGTTTATCCGATTTTTCCACTGCTAAATTTTGGGAGAAAAAGACATCCAAACCATAAATAATCGCCAGCGCAATCGGAAATGACAGCAAAACATTTCCAACAAATGCAATAAACTGACTTCTGAACAATCTTGAAACCAAATCTGCAAATTCAGTGTAGTTTTTCTGTGAATTTCCCTGCTCCGAGAGTACTTTGGTCATCGTTGCAGCCGTCATAGCGGGCTGTTTGGTTGCCAATGTGAAACTCATCAGATAAATCATGATGAAACCCATCGCATAATTCATCGCATAGAGAAACGCATGAAAAAAATCGCTGCCGGGCATAAAACCGTACAGCATTTTTAAAACGCATAGAGCCCCGACAATAATTCCACCGCCGCTGGCTTTGTAGAACATGCTCATGTACTGTTTGCGGTTTGCCGTGATGTAATGACTTCCTGTTTCCGCGGTGTGATTGGTAATTAAATGCGAAATCAGCCGTGTGCTGTCGTTGAAAAGTTCAGCAATATTATTTTTATGTGATTTATAATCTAAAATATTAAATATCAACTGCTTAGACTTAATCAAATAATCTCTTTCCGAATCTATGACCAAAAGATTAGCAATTTCTAAAATTCTTGTCGTCTGCTGTCTGATCTTCAGGAGGGACTGGTTAATTTTCCCTGAAATACCGTATTTTGATGAGTTTTTAAAGGATATATTTACAAAATCAAGGCATTGGCCGGTGTAGATTTTAATCTGTTTATATCGGCTGTCTTTGGAAGAAAGCTGAAGTTTGGGATTGATTTTAAACTCTTCAGCCAAAGCTTCAAGTTCATTCTGAAGTGCCAGAAAAGGATTGTCAAAATTTCTGTATTCGGGAGCCATTCTTACAACGTCGACCTCCAAGGCCATTCCCGTAACGCGCCATGAGAGGATATTCATGGAAAAAATAAGTTCGCTTTTTACTTTTTCGTTTCTGATAAAATCTGAAATATGAAGAAGATTCAGAAATTCATCCAGTTCATTTTCAGGAATATTATGGAAATACTGAAGATCTTTTTTAGGCCTTACACTGATGTTGTCTATAAGATACCAAACCGTCTGATCATGCTCTACAGACGGCAGAAATTTATTTAAAGTTCTCTTTCTTAACTCTGAAAAAAATGAATTTTCAGATAAAATATTGGCCTCCGTAAGTGATAAATTGAAAGGCCTTTCGGAAAAGATATTTCTGATGTATTGTGAAAAGTGATTTTTCTGCTCTTCATTGGCTCTGAAATACGTCAAAACATCTTTAAAATCAGACTTTCGGATACCTTCCAGAAACTCCGCCAGAGGATCCAGAGACTTCGTATCATTTTCAAAAGAAAAGTATTTGGAAAGAACTGTTTTAAAATTTTTATTATTCAAATCAACATTTTTTATGAGCAGCAGTGATCTACTTTAAACTTACATTTTTCATCTGTCTCATAATCCATCTGTGCTTTTTATTGAGATAAGCTGAAGGATTTTTAGGATCGTATTTTTTTGGATTTGGCAAAACGGCAGCTATCCATGCAGCTTCCGACTGATTCAGATCCTTTGAAGATTTCCCGAAATAGTATTTTGAAGCGGCTTCAACACCAAAAACGCCACGCCCCATTTCAATTGAATTCAGGTAACGTTCCAGAATAATATCTTTAGACCAGACTTTCTCGATTACGAAAGTGTAGACCGCCTCAAGACCTTTTCTGATCCAGCTTCTCTGTTGCCAAAGGAATACATTTTTTGCGGTCTGTTGCGAAATTGTACTTCCGCCGCGTACTTTTCTTCCTTTCTCATTGTTTTTGTAAGCCTTTTCGATGGCTGTATAATCGAAACCGTCGTGGGTGAAAAATTTCTGATCCTCGGATGCAATCACGGCTTTCTTCACGTTAGATCCCATTTCTTCGTAGGAAATATAGTCTCTGTCCAGCTTTCCGTACTGAATCAGGCCACCAATCTGAGTAATGGTAATGGGTGGATTAAAGAATCTTCCCCAAATGATGAAAAATACATTGAGGAGAAGTATGATAAAAATAAACTGTTTGATTTTTTTCCACATAAGCTCAAAAACTTGGTACAAAAGTAAACAAATACTGCGAGGTTACTGCAATTCTTTAAAGTAGGTGAGCCTGTAATCCCGAAATATCTGAGGATGAAAAACTTTAATGTAATCCTTCAGTACCACATCACAGCGCACTACTCCGCTCTCAAAAAAATCGTTCGCTGTCGCAGTTTGTCTTCCGCTGAAAGCATACACTTTTCCTTTGTTGAAAACATTTAATTTTGAATATAACGGATTGATTTGCAGCATCTCTTTTTTTGTTAAATGATTACCGGCATTCACCCAAAAATTGATTGAATCTGATTTGGCATAAACCTCTTCAAAACTCATGGTAACAGCTTTGTCTTCCGAATTATCTTTTAAAATATAATTTCCACCGGCATCTGAAACGTACTGAGCAACAGAAGTTTTTCCGCCGGGCATGTACCAGACGTTTCCGTACATTTCATTGGCTAAAACATTGGGTTTTGTGGTTGCTGAAGCTGCCCTTTTTTTGTAATCATTATAATTTTTTTCAATTTCCTTAAACTTCCTTTCTGCAAGCTCATTTTTACCTAAAAGTTTTCCGAAAATTTTGAGATAAGATGTTTTCTCCAAAGGTTTTTGTTCTAAATATTCATCCAGAAAAATGACTTTAATTCCATTGGTTTTAAGGAGTTCATACGTATTTTCAAAGTTGGGAATATGGTTGGTGAAAATAGCATCCGGTTTTAATGAAAGGATTTTTTCCACATCATATTTCTGATCATTCCCCACATTTTGAATTTTGCCTGACTTCACTAAATTCTGAACTTTCTCAGAATAAATATATTCAGGACTCGAAACACCGGCAATCTGACTTTCCGCTTCAAGCTCGGAAATATAACCGATCATACTTGCATTCAGGATGATTACTTTTTTGAAGGGAAGATCTTTCTCCGCAAAAACATAGTCGAATTTTCCTGTTTTCAGATGAAAACTTTCATTTTCCTGTTTAAATTGGGTACGCTCAGACAAAACCTGCCAGTCTGAAGCTGTAATTTTTTGCTCTCTCTTACAGGAAATTAGCAGTAAAAAGGCGAATAATAATAAAATTTTTGATTTCATATTTCAAAGAAAACAAAAAAATTGTATATTTGCAAACCTTTAAACAAGGCCTCGTGGCGCAACTGAATAGCGCATCTGATTACGGCTCAGAAGGTTACAGGTTTGAATCCTGTCGAGGTCACAAGACCGACATTTGAAGTTTTTTCACTTCTTTGTCGGTTTTTTTATTCCATAAATCTCTGTTTACAAAGCTGTTATCAGCAGCAAGACTGTTGACTTTTGTGGCTTGAATACTCTCAAAAGGAGATTTATTTCTCAGGATAAATCAGACTGTAATCTTCCCCAGAAATCGAAACATTTACAAATAAAGTTTCTTTAATTTGGAGACTTTAGATTTCAGAAGTCCAGATTACTAAGATTTATTTAAACAAAATCAAGGGAAGATGGTGTATATAATTTGCTGTCAACAGGGCATCAACCATCCTACATTTTGTAAATGGAAAAGCAAATGTGGCGTGTGGGAGATTCAGCAACGTAATTACGAGACATGAAAAAATGAATGTGATCCTATCTGGTGAAAAGTAGAACTACATTTTTTTACTTTAAATATTTTCAGAATGTAAGAATGACAGAAAGAGGGAGAGATGAAAAATATTTACTGGTTGTACAATCTAAGTATCTCTACCAATTCCGGTACAGAACGTATTTTAAGTTTGTCAAAAAGTCGGTTTTTATAAGTGCTGATTGTAGATGAGTGCAAATTAAACTGATTGGAAATTTCTTTAAGCGGAAGACCTTCTGCAAGCTTTGTAGCAATTTGCAGTTCACGGTCTGAGAGCGTTTCAAAAGGAGAAGTTTTTCCCGAGCCCGTTAACGACTCTACAAACATCGCTTCCTTTACATTGTCACTAACATATCGACCTTTTGTAAGCATCGCATTTAAAGCTGCCTCGATTGCTTCTCCAGAACTTTGCTTGCTTAAGTAGCCGCCAGCTCCCATCTTAAGATATCGTAATGCATAGACTTCTTCATCCTGTGAGGAAAACAGAAGGATTTTCAGGTGAGGCTGGTGAATTTTAATGTAGTCTATTGCTTCCTGAACGGTACCATTCGGCATATTTACATCCATGATAGCCAGATCCAGATTTTCCTTCTGAATAACTTTGTAGAGCGATTTATAATCTTCCACTTCCAGAATAAAGGCATCAGATCTCAGTCGTTTGATTGTCTGAATCAAACCCATCCGGACAATACCATGATCATCTGCTATAACAATACGGACGTTTGGCTGTAAATCCTTCATGAAATAAAATTAGGTAAAAACAGGGAGACAGTAGTTCCTTTACTTTCAGCCGACTGTATGTTGATATTTCCCTGCAGCAAGAATATGAAATTTTTTACAATTTTCAAGCTTAATCCGGCCCCTTTTTCGCCGTTAGTCCCCTGAAATACAGGATTATCATAGCTGTAGATCGTAGACAAGTATTTCTCACCAATTCCGGTTCCGGAATCAATCACAGAAAGTATGGTCTGATTTTCCTCTGAAGTCAGCTGCAGATAAATTTCCTGCCCTTGTGATGAGTATTTTACTGCATTGTTGAAGATTTTGTCTAAAACATACTGCAGTAATAAGCGGTCGCTCGTAATAAATGAATTGTGATCTCCTTTAAAATAAAATTTGATACATTTCTCTTTCAGTTTAGCAGCATACTGTTCTTCCAGATAATGAAAAAGATCTGTCACCATGATTTTTTCAGGTTTGATCTTGAAGTCTCCGTACTGCGTTTTTAACCAGGCGGTACTGTCCTGAACAGTCTGCAGATTCTTGCGGGCATCACTTTTTACCTGTGGTAACATCTTGTAAAAATCCTGCTCATTTACGATCTTCTGTTCAAGCGATTCTACAAGCCACAGAAAATTTCCAAATAATTCTTTGGAGTCATGAGACAATATCGATATCAGTCCGTTCTTAAAACTGTTTTCATTTTCCAGCTTTTCTATTTTTAACCGTAATTCATTGATAAGATCATCCATAAACTAATTATAATGGTAAATTTTCCACTTTAATACTTTTTAACAATCTAAATATATGATTTACTTTTTATTTTTTCCTATCCCGACCCATTTCCGCAACATATCTGACAGGGTTTGTTTCAACAATGGCTTAGTTAAAAAGTCCGACATCCCGCCCTGCATGCATTTCTCCTTTTCTCCAGGAAGGCTTCCAGCTGTTAATGCAATAATAGGAATTTCAACATTTTTTTCCATCGATCTTATTTGCTTTGTTGCATCAATGCCATTAAGCTGCGGCATCTGTATGTCCATTAAAATAAGATCGGGACTTTCTTTTTGGTATTGCTCAACTGCTTCAGTTCCATCTTTTGCCTCGATGATAAATGCCTGCGGAAGAATATCTTTTAAATAAGTTTTTGTAAGTAACAAATTAACAGCATTGTCTTCAGCAATCAAAATTTTTATTTCCTGTAAATTCACTTCAGTCATCTTATTTTCTGCTTTTTTAGTCCCTTTCTTCTCAGAGGTCTTTAAAGCGGACAAAATCTGATACATCTGCTTCATACGAATAGGTTTGATCAAACGGTTTTCAATCTCTAATTCGTCACATGCATGTTGAAGCTCAGTGTCGTCAGAAGAACTGTACAAAACGATATACGGAGCAACATCAGAAGTACCCGGCATCATATTTCTTATTTTTCTGATGGTTTCAATTCCATCCATTACAGGCATGTGATAATCCATGATAATCACATCGTAATCAGACCTTTCCATGATCATGAGCAATGCTTTCATACCACTATCAGATTCCGTTACCTCTATATTTTTTCGTTCCAACATCCTTTTCAGGATTTTTCTGTTGTTTTCGTTATCATCTACTATCAGCACTTTTTTAATGCCGCTCAGACTTAGATCGTATTCTTCCCCCTGCGTATCAAACTGCATATCGAAGTAAAAATCGCTCCCTTCTCCCTGTTCGCTTTCCAAGTGTAAAACACTGTCGAGAAGAGCCAGGATTTGGTTTGATATTGTGAGCCCAAGACCTGCGCCCCTATATTTCTTACTGATGCTGCCGTCTTCCTGCGAAAATGCTTCAAAAATTTCAGACTGTTTTTCCTTGTTGATTCCAATTCCTGTATCGCGAACTCCAAAGCGAATTCTTTTTTTTCCTTCTCCCAAATCATCCAGTACCTTCACATATAAAACAATCTCACCCTCTTCTGTAAATTTCAGAGCATTGCTCAACAGATTCACGAAAACCTGTTTTAAACGCATTGCATCAGTCCAGATATATACAGGTATAGCATCGTCAATATCCAGGATCATTTCCAAATGCTTTTTTCCATTGTTGTAAAAAACAATATTAAAGGCTTCTGAAACCAGCTCTTCTATCTCTACTTTATCAAGATTCAGCTTAAGTTTTTGTTTCTCCAGTTTTGAGAAATCAAGTATATCATTGATTATACTGTACAGGGATACTCCGGATTGGTTGATAATTTCCATGTACTGCCTTTGCGTGTCGTCGAGATTAGTTTCCAAAAGAAGTTCGGTAAAACCGATGATACCATTGAGAGGGGTTCTGATCTCATGACTCATGTTGGCTACAAATTCAGATTTCAGAGCGTAAGCTTTTTCTGCAAGCTCTTTCGCTTCCAGAATATCGATTTCTATTTTTTTGCGTTCGGTAATGTCATCTTTGGATGTTTCAAAAAGCACATCATCATTATTTAGAAACTGCTCCTTTTCTTTTATCAAAAAGCATTTCGAAGCCTCCTTTAAGACCTCGCTGAGAATATCTGTTTCTGTTTTATCAGGATTTTTATATTCACTGTCAAAAAAATTTAAATAAGCAACAAAATGATCATCTGACTTTGGAATCAGATAGCTTCTGTGATATTGAAATTCTGTCTCTTTAAATTTATAAACTGAGGTGTCACCTTCAGGATGAAAATCAGGATTCTGTTGATAGATTTGATTTGGAGAACCATCGTTAGTTGCTATAACATAAGCCATTCCATCTGTGACAATACTAATGCTGCAATGTTCCGTGTTGGTCATCTTTGCAGCGGTGTAAAGTATAAAATCAAAAACGCCGCTATATTTTTTTTCGAATGCTTTCAATCTGTCAATTTCAGATTGAGAATAATTATTGCTTTTAAAATGATCCATAAATAAGCGCTGACAAAAGCAGGATTAGATTGCGGTAAAGCTGTAATAAACATTGATGGAGTAAGTAGTGTTTTCCTTTCCTACCAAACCCTGGGCATCCGCTGGAGAAATGGTATATTTTACGTTCAGCTGGCGGTCCAGAACCGGTGTGCCGTTAAAGAGAATTTTTTGTGGAGTTTTGGATAATGGTACATTTACAGAACTTCCATCGATCCCAATCTGTAATATGTTTGAGTTGATGCTGGTTTGAAGGCCACCTTTTTTAAAATAATTTTCGTCTGATTTTACATAAAGTTCAAAACTTTCATTATTGGATAATATAATCTGGTTTGGAATTGTCTGTGACTGACCATTTGCGTATAATGCTGCCGTGTTAAAATTAAAATTTACATTTTTCCCTGAACCGGGGATTGTGATCTCCGATCTTGGAAGCACTTTTATCTGAACGGCAGTATTTTGAAAACTGTTGATCTGATTATCTTTACTTCTGGCATCAAAATTCAGTTCAAATGTATAGGTTCCTGCTTCAAAAAAGTAATTTTTAAAATCATCAGCTGAAATATAAAGTTCTGGTATGAAGTTGTTTCTGTTGCCTGCTGCAACATTTAAATCAGTTGCAGAAAAATTCTGAAAAGCGGCAGATAACGATTTTGTCACAAGCGCAGATCCTGTACTTCCCAATTTAATACTGCCTATATTTCTTGTTGCGGGAACACCTTTGGAGGAAGTAAACTGAACAGTTGCGGCAGCTGCTTTTGCCCAAAAATTAAAATCGACAGTATTTGCGAATTCTGTATTCCCCAAATCCCACACTTTAGTGCCCGTACCACGGTAGTCATTTAAAGAGGATATTTCGATGTATTTTGTCAAAGAGTTTGTTACCCAACGTATTGATGACGGAATGACTAAAATTGTTTTAAAATTAAGTGGTGTGAAATCATTATAATTCTGAGCAATATCCATAGAATAATTTCCGGCGCGGAAGGCATTTGCAGAAAATTGTGAGGCAGGTATTTTAAATGTAAAATTAATATTTCCCTTGTTAAACGCTGCTCCGAAAAGCAGGGATCCCGGTGGTTCAAACCATTTTACAGCACTGGGACTGAAAGACTGAAAACCAGGTAAATAACCCGAAAATCCTGTACCCGGCAACTGCCCTCCCATACTCTCCAGCTGCCATGTAAGAACGCTGGCGGGTAAAGTTGCTGAAGAAGAAGGCATCGTAAAATTCTGCCCTGATGTAGAGGTAAATGCGGGAGCTACCGGTCCAAATCCCAAAAAGCCGTAGATCCAGTTTGTTCTGTTGGGGTTCGACATTACCCTTGTAGGCACTGACGTGAATTCTGTTCTGTTATAAATATTATTTTCAGGAATAGTCAGAAATATATCCTGAGCTTTCATGACTGATGATCCGAAGCACAGAGTATAAATTCCCGTTAAAAAAAACCTCATCGTTTTCATACCTCTAAATTTAAAACTTTTTCACCTTAATGGTTGTGTCTTTCTTTTTGTATTCAAAAATGACATCAGCTGAGTAACCTTCTTTCGTCACCTGAATGGTTTGTCTTGGTTGTGTATAGCTGTACTTGTCATTTTCAATATAGATTTCATACTTTCCATCTTTCAGGAAAAATTCAAATTCATTTTTTTGGTTGACCAAAGCTGTATAGATCAATCCATCTTCACCTTTTGCATACACAGCTATACCGGTTACATCAGTATCCAAAACATCGTAAGCCTGTTTGATCTCGGTTAATTTTCCACTTACTCTGATGTTTTTTACGAGGCCTACCTTACGGTTGATATTTTTACTCACCATTATTACAGGATCCATCATTAATCTGGCACCTGCACTTTCATTCACTTTCAATGTATAAATACCGTCGGGTACATTTTGAAAAACCACTTTTCCGTTTTTATCCGTCATCGCGATATAATCGTCCAGTTTTACAATCTCTTCAGCGAATACCTTTTCACCTGAATCCGGAAGTCCGTTGAAATTTTTGTCTTCAAAAAACTGGAATGTCACTTTATGATTTCCAAGGGCAGTAGCTGGTGCAAAATATTTTTTAATTCCCACTCTGAACTGATAATAACTCCCGCTGGTTGAATACTCAGCTGTAGACTTATAACCTGACAGATTAAAATATCCCGTGCCCGACCAGGAAGATGAAATCCTGTATTCAAGATTTCCGGTGATATTGGTGTTTAAATTTTTATAAAGCTCCGAATAAAAAGTTCCTGCTGAAAAAGATCCGGTTAAATTATTACCCAGTGTGTGAAAGTTGTACGATGCGTACACATTGTAGTTGGCAAATTTACGGTCTGTATTATAAAACGAATTTAAATCAAAAACGTTGGTTGCGTTCCACTGTGCTGTGCCGTTGAGAGAGACCGATTTATATCTGTACGACAAAGTTGTTCTTAAACTGTTGAACCAGTCTGATTGATTGTCTGCGTTTGAATAGGAATATTCCGCAGTCAGGTTGATCGCATGGTTGCCCAGTGTTGTGCTGATATTGGTTTCGAGTCTGTAAGAAAAAAGTTCGTGCGATGTGTAAATATTAGCTGTTTTTTGCTTTTCAATTTTTGGAGAAACAAGGAAATTCCAGTTTTTTCCATTAAACTGGTAACCTGTTGCCAACGCTTCTGTACTGTTAAAATAATAGCGTAAATTGGTACTGATCTCAGGCTGATAAGGTGCATTCTGCGAACTCAGAAAACCGGGGTCTAACTGCGAGTTTTGATACTGTACAAATGCCCGCTGAGACTCAGAAAATTGTCTGCCGATTCTTTGGTTTGAGAAAAAAGATCCTCTTTTGATCCCTGAATAACTTTTGGTGGCGAATGAATTGATAGACTGCAAATCCCATCTTCCCAATTTTCCTTCGTAATTTGCTCCTGCCAGTCCACCTGCATTTTCATCCTTATTCACAAGTCCTTTCTCATGACTTAGACCAAACTCCGTACGGACAGTGTGTTTGCCGGCAATTAAAAAAGATGTTACGGCATTCGCCAGTTGCGTATCGATATTTAAACGCGGATCGTGGTCGTATATATATGAGATTTTGCCATTTAGAGTTTTGGCATTTCCAAACCCGTATTTTGCACCCACTACGTTAGACCCATTTATTTGCCGGAAATATGTACTGTAGAGATTGTAATTGTTTTCCAGCGCAAGCAATTCGATCTGTTTGTTATTACCAAATTTGGTGGAAACTTTTGCACCTCTTCCGAAAATCGGGTATTCGTAATCTGTGCTATTGATATTTCCAACGCGTAACACCGTATTTTTTCTCTCCATTTCCAGCCAGGTATCATAGATGTTATAAAGACCTCCTTCCATAAAGTAATCTGTACCGATATTGAAGCGCGATTTCACGTTTTCACTCATCTTAAACGCTGTATTTGCTCTTAATTGCAAAAAATTAAAACCTGAACTATTTTCGTTGTAGCTCATTTCCGCAAAATTACTTCCGTTTACAGATTCGGGTCCTCTGGCAATCTGTCTGTTGTTTGACAAAATGAGTAAATGGAGCGTGTTGCTGCCCACAATTTCATTGGTAATAAGATCTGTGGCGATTGCATTGATATTGAATTCAGGAAAAATCGTGTTGTGCTTTCTGATTACAATTTTGATCTCGACAGTTTGTTTTTCCAAAGCTTCAAGAGTAACAGTCTGTTGTTTTGGCATCATTTCCAAACCATCAGGTATCGATTGAAAGTCAATTTTTACGTTCCTTCTACCGTAGCCCTGGTTTTCTACAGTGAGTAATACTGAAGAGTCCGGCGCTGCGGGGTTAATGAAATTTTCGAAAGTCTCCGTATAAATTGCGATGTTTCTGTTTTCCTCTTTTTTAGCCAGAAAAGATGTGCTTTCAGTTCTTGTTACAGATGAAATTGAGTATGAAACCTGAAATTTAATCTCACTGGATTTCAGCTTCATAAAATCTACATTGGCAATCATTTTTACCGGGAGATTTTTAGACTGTCCTGCATCCAGTATAAATTCATTTTTAGGATAGAAAAGTAATCCCGGATAATTTTCCTGCGGCACTATATTCTGAATGGTTACAGCTTCAGAACTTTTATTCTCAATCAAGAGGAAATTGGTAAAAGTTGAACCTTTTTCAACTGCTACACTGTCTTTTTCAAAATAGATATTGATATCCTTCTTATCCTGCGAAAAAGCAAATGAAAAGTTTAAAAGAACAAATGCTAAAAGTAAAGTTGTTCTCCTAAGAATTAATACCGACATTCTATTTTTTTGTTTTAAGACTTAATTTTAAAATTTAAAGTTTTTCTCGCCTACGCGTAAATCATTGGATCCTGCCATTTTAATAATGGCCACGCCAAGAAAATTCCCTGAAATATTCTCCGGTAAAGAAAATTGAACTATCTGATTGGTGTCGGGGAGCATGGATATCGCAGTTGCAGGCAATTTTATTTCCTTACCGCTGTCTGTATTGGTGAGTTCAAACTCAACAGTCGCATCATTGATCGTGTTTCCGTCATTATGGATGCTTACTGCGACTTTTCTTTCTGCAGGCTTATCGGAAGACACCTCTGCAATATTTGTAATATCAAGGCTTTTCACCTGGTTTCCGGTTGGTGTATAAAAAATATGAAGACCAACCTCAAATAATGTGATGATACCAATCCCGTTTTTGGCCTTTGCCTGATCTGCCTGCTGTGGTAATTGCGTGAAGAAAAGCATGCTGTTGGTAACTGCAGATTTTGATGCATTTGCCGGAATCTTCATGGTTACTACAATCTCTTTTGTACTTTTCGCAGGAACTGTGACAGCGTTTTCTAAAGTTGAAACCCAGGCAGCATTAGAAGTTTTTGAACTTCCTGCATCAAGATAAACCTTATTTCCGTTTTCTTCTCTTACCCAGTCTTTATAGTTGAGATTAAAGACGTAATCTTTGTCTGAGCTGTTCTGAAGCGTGACTGTCTGAGTCACTTTTTCTCCCGGATTGCCTGTGAAAAACAGACGTGTAGGTGACATAGAAATACTTTGTGCCAGAGCTGAAGAAGCTGCTGTAATAATTAGGAAAAGGAAAAGATGAATAAACTTGCGCATGGTGTAAATTGTTTAAAATAAAAGATTCCCAAAACTACTGAAACGTAACTAAAGGAACCTTTACAATCTTAAAAATTTTATTATAAAGCAGTCGCAGTATAAGTTACTGTTTGCGTGTAAGTTCCGGCTGGTTTACCTAAAATATCAGAAGATGATGATTTCGCTGCAGGAATCATATAGTCCAAATTCAATGTCAAAGCACTTCCCAGTGGAGCATTTGAAACTAAAGTCTGATCAGTTTCAGATAAAACTACAGCTGTTTTTGTTCCTCCCATTGTTCCCGCAGATGCAGCGGCTTTAATTGTCAAAACATTTACAGGGATTGTGTTTGTTCCGTTCAGGAAATTAGCCCCTCCTGCTTTTACCTTAACGTTAAAGTTTTTCGTAGAAGTGATTTTTAAAGAGTTGGCTTTATTAACCGTTTGATCAGAATTGTAATCTGCTGCAGTAGCGTAGTTAAAATCCACATTATTACCGATTGCGGTACTTCCGGTATCGATAGAAATTACATCATTCAGAGTAATGTTTACGGTTGTGGTTGCATTGGTATTCTGTGCCTGAACATTACTCGTTCCTAATATAATTGCTCCGAAAGTTAAAGCTGCGATTACGATTTGTTTTTTCATGATAATAATATTTATTTTTTTTATTTTATTAAATTGTTCCCTTTGAACACTGCAAATCTACAGCAGCGATAAAAGTTTTTTTGTAGTTGAATATGGAAGTTTATGTAGTAAAATAACTACAAGGATTATTAATTTCCTTTAAAAAAACGTCCTAAAATGTAGATGTTAAGAACCTTTCTTATAAATAATTTTCCGGAATAACTACAATGCGGTTGCAGTATAAGTTACGGTTTGTGTGTACGTTCCGGCAGGTTTACCTAAGATATCGGCAGAAGATGATTTCGATGCCGGAATCAGGTAATCCAAATTTAATGTTAGGGCACTTCCCAACGGTGCATTTGTAACTAAATTCTGATCGGTTGTGGATAAAACTACAGCGGTTTTTGTTCCTCCCATTGTTCCGGCAGCTGTAGCAGCTTTGATTGTCAAAACATTTACAGGGATCGTGTTGGTTCCATTGATGAAATTAGCTCCGCCTGCCTTTACTTTAACGTTAAAATTCTTTGTTGAAGTAACCTTTAGAGAATTGGCTTTAGTAACAGTTTGATCCGAGTTGTAGTCTGCTGCAGAAGTATAGACAAAGTCAACATTATTGCCGATTGCAGTACTTCCGGTATCAATAGAGATCACATCACTCAACGTAATGTTTACCGTTGTAGTTGCGGTTGCATTCTGTGCCTGAACAGCGTTAGTTCCTGATATAATTGCTCCGAAAGTTAAAGTTGCGATTACGATTTGTTTTTTCATGAGAGTTTTATTTAATTTTTATTTTTGATTTTCTGTTCTCTTTTGAACACTGCAAAACTACAGTAGCGACAAAGGTTTCTTTGTAGTTGAAAATGGAAGTTGATGTAGTAAAATAACTACAACGGAATTATCTCAAACCAAAAGCCCCCAACATCCAGATGTTGAGGGCTTCTAAAAATTATTATTATTTCTAATTAAAGTGCTGTTGCAGTATACGTTACTGTTTGCGTGTAGGTTCCTTTAGGCTTTCCGAGCAGAACCTTTGATGCCTTTTCTGCAGAGATAGAATAGGCGATATTCAAAGTTTGATTTGCGCCTGAACTTGCATTGCTCACCAAAACCTGATCGGCTGTAGATAAAGTTACCTCATTCATGGTTCCCATCAGACTTCCACCCGATACTGCTTTTACCTGTAATACATCCACAGGAATAAGGTTTGAGCCACTTACAAAGTTTGCACCCTCAGATTTTATTTTGACGTCGAATTTTTTAGAAGAATTGATTACCAGACTGTTAGGCATAGCAACATTCTTCGAAGAATTATAATCTGAAGTATTTGCATAATTAAAATTTATAGCTCCGCCTGAACCAACAGCTCCCAAATCCATTGATATGACATCTGCTAAAATAATATTGACTGAGGTACTGACATTATCAGAATTTTGTGCCGACACGTGGTTGCTTCCCAAAGATATTAATCCCGAAGCAAACGCAGCAATAGCGATTTGTCTTTTCATAACAAAAATATTTAATGTGACTCGAATAAAATGGTGTGTTGAAATTTAATTTCAGAATTAAACTTCCTTTAAATCAAATGTAATACCATTATTTGACATTGCCAAATCCTTTATTCTTATTTTATTAAATAATTGACATTATGAAACTTGCGGCTGTTTTTCTCTGCTTTAGAAAGCTCTTATTATTATTTTGAATATACTAAACAATTACAAAACCAGGGTCAAATCCCCTGTCCATACGGAATTTTGTTTCGACAGAATGCCTCGCCGGAGGCAAAATCAATATTTTATTTCTATACTGTATCAATAACAACACGATTATTGCAGAAATTATTAAGCGTAAGAGTCTGTTTAAATTTCATCAAAATTAATTTCCACGAGCCTATATGGAGTTGATTTTAACGAAATTTCAAGGCATTTTTCCATCCTATAGGCTTGGGGAAAAGAAAAATGACTTGAAAATTTGTTTTTCAAATCATTTTAAAAAGGCTTTAATTATTTTAGTATTTCACTTTTTGGGTATCATTTTATGATAGTTGCTGATCAGGATAAACATTTTTAAGTGATTTTTAATTTATTAAATCTTTTATGATATCCAATCCTATAGTAATTTCTGTACTAATTTCTTTCTCCATATCTCTAAAATCTATATCCCGATCGCTTTTGTTCTCCCAGTGCAATGCAGATTCCGAAAGTCTGAAAAGACCTGCAGTTCCTGCAGTACCCTTAAGTTTGTGTAGAATCATTTTGGCCGCCGTGGCATCTTTTTCAGCTGCTGCAACACCTATATCATCTTTTGTTTGTGTAAGTTCTTTAATGACAAGATCTAAAAATATTTTTTTGAAATTTTCATCATCACCAATCTGCTCCCTGAGCATTTCCGTATTTATAAATTCCTCAGGAACGATTTCAGCTATAACGTCCCTATCTTTTTCAATGCCAATATATTTTTTGAGCATCTCCAACAGATCTGCCTGACGTAAAGGTTTCGGAAGAAAATCATTCATACCCGACTCCAGACACTTCTCTTTTTCTCCCAATACATTTCCTGCCGTAACTCCTATAATTGGCACATTTTCGTATCCTGGCAGGTGGCGGATCTTTTGTGTAGCTTCAATCCCGTTCATCACAGGCATCTGAACATCCATAAGAATGATTGAAAAATCTTTTTGCATACATTCTTCCAATGCCTCCAAACCGTTTACCGCTTCTGTTAGCTGTACATCTGGTATCAGTGATTTCATCAGCCGGTTATTCAAAACCATATTTACCGGATTATCATCTACTAAAAGAACTTCGAGATTTTTCATAAAGGAAAAATGATCCTTCTCCAAATTTTTAGGTGCAGAAACTTCTGTAACATTTAGCTGTGAAACACGTCTGAGAAGTTTGTAAAGATCATCAGATTTAATGGGCTTTAAGAGAAAGTAAGAATCATCTTCCTTACGGAAAGAACTAATCACGTCATGCTCCTCAGAAGAAGTGTGAAGAATTACGAGTGGTGAAGTCTCGCTTTTTTCGGTAAATAATTCTCTGATCTTTGTAACGGTCTCCAGACCGGAAATTACCGGCATATGATAGTCCATCAGTATCGCATCGAAACGGTCGCCTGCAAGCAAAATCTGTAAGGCTTCCATTCCGTTGGCAGCCAGAGTGGATTCTATATTTTTATAGTTAAGCATGTGTTGCAGAATGATTCTGTTTGCTTCATTATCATCCACCACAAGTACTTTTTTTATAGCGAGATCGTCATCCTCATTTGATTTTGATACTTCATAAGGAATTTCAATGTCAAAGAAAAATACAGAACCTCTGTCAGGTACACTGCTCAGCGACAAGTGGCTGCCCATATATCCCAAAATATTGTTTGATATGGTAAGGCCAAGACCTGTACCGCCATAACGTTTACTGATAGAGCTGTTTTCCTGAGTAAATGCGTCAAAAATATGTTTCTGCTTTTCCACAGGTATTCCTATTCCCGTATCCCGTACAGAAAATCTCAGAACAATATTACTGTCATCCATACGCAACTTTTCTACCTTAAGTTCAATTTCACCTTTTTCAGTAAATTTTACGGCATTACCGAGAAGGTTAATAAGGATTTGCTTTAATCTTGCCTCATCAAGCAAAAGGGTTTTTGGCAGACCTTGTTCTATATTCAAAAGAAGTTCAATATTTTTTTTCTGAGACTGATAAAGAATGACATTAATAACCTGACTCACCATTTCATAAACATCACTTTCTTCAATCAAAAGTTCCATTTTACCGGATTCTATTTTAGAAAAATCAAGAATATCATTGATAATGTTGAGAAGGTTTTCTCCGGATTCATTTATATAATTAAGGTATTGTGTCTGAATATCATTAAGATCTGTTCTCAAAAGAAGATCTGAAAAACCAATAACTCCATTCAGCGGAGTTCGGATTTCATGGCTCATGTTGGCGAGAAACTCAGATTTTGCCCTACTTGCAATATCAGCCATATTCTTGGCATTCTTAAGCTCTTCGTTGATCTTCACAGCTGTGGTGATATCCTGTACAGAGACAATGACACCTCCAATTTCATTATCAGACAGATACCATGGTCCAACTCTCAGGTCTAAATGCTGAATTTCATCCTTACCATCAAGTTGAATTGCGAAATCTTCATTGATGTATGTCTTACCCTGCAGAGCGGCGTGATAAATTTCTTTGCGCTCCACCGGAATGTTTGGTGAAATCACAAAGAGATTTTTTCCGATGATATCAAGGTCATTCATTTGAAATTCATCTTTCCATTTGCTGCTTACAGAAATATAATTAAGGTCTCTGTCGAACATCGCAGCAGCTGCAGGAACATACGTTACAAAAGATTGCATCATGGCTTCCTTTTTTGCAATATCAAGAAACATTTTCTTGAAAACATCAATGTCCTGAATGATACCGAAAACTCTTGTGCAAACATCGCCTTCAAATTCAGGAATTGCTTTTACCCTTACCCAAATTGTAACTCCGTCATTGCGGATGAGCTGAAATTCATCATCGTAAGGAATTCCCTCTTTTACTGCTCTGTGAAACAGATGTTCAACTTTTTCCCTGCTGTCTTCTGTATAAAAACCCATGGCGTTTTCGAGATCAGGTTGATAGTCGTCATTTATTTTATGAATTTCTTTCGTACTCTGCGACCAAAAAAGGGTGTTTTTTTTCAGATTCACTTCCCAACCACCGACCTGGGCTACGGAACTTGTCTGTTCAAGCATTTTTTTGGTATGAATCAGATCTTTTTCCAAAGCCATTCGTTCGGTGACATTTAGTGCCGTACTAATCACGTACGGCTTTACGTCCTCGTCAGTTTCCACCAGGTTGTGATACATCCATACCTGCTCAACACCTGTTTTAGACCTCAGAATCATGGTTCCAAAGTCTTCTTTCTGTTTATTGATGCGTTCGAGGTATTCATTTAAAGAAGGCCAGTTTTTTTCAGGAACTAGATCACGAAGGTTCAGATCCTTCACTTCATCACTGGAATACCGCAGCGTTTCCCTACCTTTTTCATTTACCGCAAGAATGTTTCCGTCCATATCATGCATACTCATCAGACCGATTGCATTTTCGAAAAAGCTTCTGAAACGTCGTTCCGAGCTTGCCAAACGGCCTTTCTCTTCAATCTGCATGGTGATGTTGGTTCCGAAGCAGAAGATTTCAGAAATTTCCTGATTGGGTTTTAGTACCCACTCCACGACTACCGAACTTCCGTCTTCAATTACTTTAGAGGTCGTAAAAGAGACTTCGTGAGCTTCCCTCATCATATCTTTCAAGTTTGAAAGATCTTTATCCGCTTCACCAAAAATCCCGGTAAAATCGAGCCCTTTCAATCTTTCTTTTTCTAAAGAGAAAATTTTCACAACTTCTGGATTGAAATCTTTAAACTTCAATTCGTCATCCAAAACACAAATTAGATTATTCGATATGTTAAAGATCTGCTGAAAATATTCCGCATAAGTTGCTTTTCTCTTTGCGGTTAAAAGTTTAGAAATAACATCTGACAGCTTTTTGAGTGCAGTAATCTGCTTTTCTGTAATTACTCGGGGCTTATAGTCAATCACACAAATTGTTCCCAGAGCAAAATTTTCTTCATCAAAAAATGGTATTCCTACATAAAATCTTATTCCTCCTTCTGCAATTAATGGATTTTGTTGGGATCTGCTGTCCAATAGCGTATCATTAATAATGACAATTTCCCCACTTGCAATTGAATATTGACAAACCGTATTCTCCCGCTCAACAGAATCGATATCCATACCGATACAACTCTGGATATTCTGTGTTTTTCTATCCATTATTGAAATTAATGAGGCAGGACAATCAGCTATCAGGCACGCAGTTTCTGCAAAAACATCAAATTGTGGATCTTTTCCCAGGTTGAGAAGATCAAAAAACTCTAATTTTTTCAATCTATCTTCCTCATTTGCAGGAAGGATTAAATTTAACATAATGAAAATAAATTATTTGTAAAAATAAACATTTATGATTACAAATTTTCAATTTAAGTACAATTTAATATAAATACAATTTGCAAAATCAATCCACTTACCCAACAAAAACAACGACCGTCATACTTTAATCCTAAAAAAAATTATTCGTCCATCAGATATCAGTTTTTCATTAATGCTTATAAATATGACTATGAATTAGATAAATAGATAGAGAAATTAATAAATTGCAGATTTTATTTACCAGGAATAAATATCAATACGAAATTTAGATTTTCATTTCCAATAGTGAGTCATCATAACATATAGTCTAAAATGATATTTGTGAAAAATTTAAACAATTGCCGATTTATTGAGATTTAAATATTATAAAAACATAATCTACACTATTTTTATACGCATGAAACTTCTTTTCCAACTACCAATTTTAAAATCAATTGATTTACTAATTGTAATAATGAACTTTCAATTATGCGTGAGACAAATCCAAAATACGAAATGATGTCGTTAAGATTTTAATATATCAAAGCATAACTCAATGCTATCTAATCTATCTCATGCCAAATATGATCTATTAAAGCTAATAACAATAATCCAGTCCTACCGATATCATCAACAGCTAAAAGGCTACAACTACAGAAAGTTGATGCCTTTTTAAATACCAGAAATAGTTCAGATGAAAAATTCTAAAAAAGATCGCTAAAAATTTACATAAAAAAATTACCTCTTTTTAACTTCCGCAATCGCAGCCTGAATCCCACCACCTGCACCTTCAAAGAAAGACGGACCAGCCAACAGATATACTTTTTCAAGTTTTTTTGTTTCGGAAAGTTTGTGTTCTTTTAAATAAATTTCTGAACGGTTAGCCATGACAATACCTTTTACCACATTTCCTGCTACCAAAGCCGTTGGAGAATCAATTCCGGCATCTTTTAAGTCGCTTGCAAAGGCAAAATTGGTTACGCCCAGTCTCATTGCTTCACGGGCTGCAACTTCTCCTACTGAAGTCATCAGTTCCGGAGTGAATTTGTTACGGTCTCCCAAACCAATCAGCAATAGTTTTTTTGCAGACATAGAACCTTTTGGAGGAGAAATCAAAAGAGTTTCCAAAGAATGGCCTTTGAACTGACCCGACTGTCTGATTTTGGTGAATTCACCTTTCAAAGCTTCATCCAGATGAACCAATCCGTTCAGGTTTGCGGGCAATGCCTGAGCGCTGTGGATGTCGTTATCTGTATATTCAAAAACACAGGCCATCTGCAATTGAGCGTCGGCTGAAGAAGGTCCCTGAACCAATCCTATCATAGAAATACCATCCACTGAGCCCCAGTTTTTGGATGTTCCGATTTTTGCAGGAGTTGCAGAAGAATTCGCTGTTGTAGTTTGTGCGAAAGTTAAAGTCGAGAAAACCAATCCTGCAATTAATAATGATCTCTTTATTGTATTCTGTAGTATATTTTTCATAATATTTTTTGTTTAGAGCTTTTAGCGGTTAGCTATTAGCTGATTATATTTTGTCAATTTATTTTTGTTTAATGCTTATCAAAGGTAGTTTCAGAAATAGATTCTGACATTGATGTGAGATAACTATTGAAATTCATTTTCAAATTACCGCATTCTCAAATTTTCAAATTAATTCATTAAAATTTGAATACAATTCTTGAATTAATAAAAAGACCATCTTTGTCATTTTCAATAATATCGTCTACAAACTCTCCGGTTTTGAAGTACTGAATTCCGGTGTTGAAGGTAAAAGATTTATTGATTTTATAATTAAAGCTTCCGAGGAAAGCTGTCCCGATGTATTTCTTTTTAGAATTCATTGAAGTTAGATTCAGAGAACCGCTCGGTCTGTAAACGCCGTCATGTAAAGAATATCTCCAGTTGAAAACCACATCGGCCTGAACCGTCATTTTGCTGTTTAAATCAACCGTTGCGTATGGATGAATGTCAATTAAATTCACAGGTCCGATTTGCGGATTAAATCCGAAGTAACCCCCTTTTGGATATAATGGATTGAACGTTCCCAATTTTCCGTCTCCTCTGTTTCGGTCTCCGGAAATATAATCGTTGCGAAGATTAATGGTCGGTTTTCCTTTCACATTTTCGAATAGATATCCGATGTCTGCAGAAGCGGTCCACGCGCTGATGGTTCCTTTATTGAAATTCCCGAACTGATAAGCTCCTTCAAAGTTGTAAATAAAACCACCGCCGTATCTGTAAAATCTTCCGCCCAAAGTATGTCTGGTTTCATCGCCTGTTCCATCTTCAAAACGGGTTTCCTTGCGGTGAATTCCTAAATAATAGAATTCCAGATTTCCACTTTTCGGAAGAGCTAAAGTGTTGTAACTTCCCCAAAGATTGACCGATCTAGAAGGTTTGTTATCAAAAACTCCAGTACCGATTTCACTCGCCATCATCATAAAAGCATCCGATTTGAAGTTTCCTCTTTTGTACATCAGTTTCAGTCCGTCAAAATAGAGTCTTAAGTTCGGACCTTCACGAACTGAAATTAATCTTCCACTTCCGTAATCCAGTTCTTGTCTTCCGGCACGAACGGTCAGTTTTTCTTTTTCATTTTTAATGGCATCCACGTCTATGAAAAGGTTCTGAACATTCAGATGGTCTTCGTCAATCGGTCTCGGTCCGTTTTTTCTGCCATTTTCCCACGCACTCCGCAACTGTCCGAAAACTCTTACTCGTGAACCTAAATGCAAATCTGCATGAACCGTATATCTCTGGATAAAAAACGGGTTGCTTCCAATTCCCAGTCTTCCCCAGTCTTCGTTTTCAAAATGAACAAATTCCGCCCTCGCCTCTCCGCCTAATGATAAATATTTATTGTTATTTTTTTCGGAAAGCGGAATGTATTTGATGGAATTATAAAATGTGTCTGCAGAATCTTTGTATGTGGAATAATTTTCATCAAACCTCATCAGTTTAAATTGTGCGGAGACATTTATCGAAAGAAAAATCTGAGCGATAAATAATATTAGATTTAGCTTTTTCATTGATTTGGGTTTGACGTTTTCAGGAATTAGTTATTTCGTTTGATATCCGCCGTAATATTTTACAGGAGACCATTCCGGAAGAACCGGAAGTACAGCTGGAGAAATTGTTTTGTAGGTTTCGTCTCCATAAACCACTTTTCCGTCAACAATAGTTAATTTTGAAGTAATGTTTTTGATTTGTTCTTCATCAACACTGAAATAATCTTTATCTAAAATCGTAAGGTCTGCGAAATATCCTTTTTTGATTTTTCCTTTTTCATAATCCTTTATCAATTCATATCCTCCAAAAGTGGAAAGCGATAAAGCTGTTTTTCTGTCAAGAGCATTTTCTTTGGCCATGACCTGAGTTCCGCCCAAAGTTTTCCCTGAAGTTATCCAGTACAAAGCCACCCACGGATTATAACTTGCGACTCTGGTTCCGTCTGTTCCCAATCCTACAGGAATTCCCATTTCCAGCATTTTCTTGACTGGTGGAGAAGCCAACGCAGCCTTTTTCCCATAACGGTGGATGAAACTTTCACCCTGATACGCCATTCTGTGTTGTACTGCAATTCCCCCGTTTAAAGCTTTGATGCGTTTCATGTTGTCTTCAGAAACTGTTTCCGCGTGGTCAAAGAACCAGACCAATCCGTTCAAGGGCGTTTCTCTATTCACTTCTTCGATGACGTTTAAAAATCTTGTGATGCTTTCATTATAAGTTGCGTGAATTCTGAATGGCCATCTTTTTTTCACCAAAAGACTTACGACTTCTTTCATACTTTTCTCCATTGTTGCAGGTAATTCTGGTCTTGGGAAAAGGAAATTCTCGAAATCTGCACCATCCGAAACCAGATTTTCACCGCCACCATTCACATGATAATCAATACCGTTGTGGTCGTTGTGCCCGTGGTCATCTATATCTACCATTCCTGTCCATTTTGTATAGTCAGATAATTCTGAACCTTTCTTTTGGGCAAACAGATAATAAGGCAAACGAACCGTAATTTTTCCTTTTTTATTCAACGCATCCGTCGTTCCGTAATCATCAGGGAAGTTTTGAAAACCACCGCCAGCATCCATTACCGCCGTCACGCCAAGACTATTCAGTTCAGTCATATATTGAAGCGTTGAATTTTCTTTTTCCGCTTCGGTCAGCTCAGGCAATTTTGCCAAAGTTGAGTATAGAATAAATGCGTTTGGCTCTGCAACCAAAAGACCTGTCGGGTCGCCGTTGTAGTCTTTTTCAATTAAACCCTGAGCCGGATTTGGCGTTTCACCATTGATGTTTAATTGTTTTAAACCTGATTTATTCAGCCAAGCTTTTCCGTAGAGATACATTACAAAAGCCGGAACATCGCCTGTCGCTTCGTTGATTTCTGCTAAAGTCGGCAGTCTTTTTTCTTCAAACTGATATTCATTCCAGCCTCCGATCACTCTTACCCACTGCCCTTTTGGTGTTCTCTGAGACTGCTCTTTTAACATTTCCAAAGCTCTTTTCAAAGTTTTCACACCGTCCCAGCGAAGTTCTGTATTGTAAAATCTTCCACCACGGATGACATGCAAATGACTGTCAAACAATCCAGGAATCACACGGTTTCCTTTAGCATCAATGATTTTTGTAGCGCTTCCTTTTAGTTTTAAAATCTGAGCATTTGTTCCGGTCTGGAAAATTTTGTTGTCTTTGATGGCAACCGCCTGAACTTCCGGATTTTTATCATCCATTGTGGTGATTTTTCCGTTCGTTACTATTAAATCTGCTTTCTGAGCGTTAAACAATCCGGCACCTAAGACCAATGAGAATAGAATTTTATGGAGTGGTTTCATAATGTACTTTTTAATGGTTTTAAAGAAAGTAAGGCAGGTCGGTTTTCAACCTGCCGATGTTGAAATTTGATTAATGTTTAAGCATATCCTGAGCGTACTGAATTCCCAATCCGTAAGCACCACCATATTTTTTCATTAAATCATTTACAGGTTTGTATGTTTCTTTTCTGGACCAATCTCTCTGTAATTCAAGAACATACTGAACTGAGGTAATCGGTCTTGCACCTGCCTGAACCATTCTTGTAACTGCCTGGTCGTGAGCATCTTTTGAAATATCACCCGAAGCATCTGTAATGATGTACACTTCATAACCTTCGTCGATTGCCGATAGAGCCGGGCCTACGATACAAACGCTCGTCCACAGACCAGCCAAAACCAGTTTCTTTTTGTTTTTTCCTGTGATGGCTTTGTGAGCATTTACATCTTCCCACGTGTTCATCGTGGTTCTGTCTACATATCCACTGGTTGCTTCAGGATAAACGGCTGAAATTTCCGGAAAAACAGGACCGGCGAATGACTTTTCCGCAACAGTTGTTACAACTGTAGGAACATTGAAGATTTTTGAACCGCCTGCAATCAATGCAACATTGTTTCTCAGTTCTTCCATACTGATGTTTTTGGTTGCGAATGCCATCTGTCCCTCGTGGTCAATTAATACCAAAGCGTGATTGGTTGGGTTTAGCATTGTAGTTCCTGCTTTTTGAGCGAATGCTGTTACTGATAATACTACTGTTGCGAATGTTAAGATTAACTTTTTCATAATGTTTGATTTTTAAATGTTGTTTTGTTATAATGTGTGTTCGATTTTCAAAATCTGTTTTAATATCTGTTTGATTTTGATATGACAAATTTAGGGCGACGGAAAACCCTGCACATTTAACTAGTTTAATAAATCATTTTTATTGAAAAAAAATTAAATTTACTTTTATTGAATTTCAGACATACTTAAGTATAATGATCTACAAAGAGAATAACACAACATTAAAATCATGATTATCAGTATTTTATAAATAAAATTGAAATTTTTATCTGCAAAATTTGGATAAAAAAAATAAGACCCGGATATTAAACCCAAGTCTTATTCATTATAATATATCACTCAAAAATGAATGAGTGTTTAATTTTTTACTGATATATTATCACCAATTTTTCAAAATACTTTTTTAACTTTTCGAAGATTAATGACAGGACAAATTTATGATGAAAAAGTTCACTGTACATTTAACCAGTTTAATTAAATCAGTTTAGTGAAAAAAAAATGCAAAATTAATTTGTTGCTTCTTCGTCAGTAAAAATCTGTACACTTTCTTTCTTTTCAATTAACTGGAGCGGATATAATTCAGGATGATACGCTCCATTTAAAACTTCATTCAGAGCATGTTTTTTAGATTGACCAAAGGTGACAATCAAAACATTTTCAGCTTTATTGATGATGGGCTCAGTCAAAGTGATTCTGTACATTTCCTGAGGTTTGAGAAAATAGGCATCAACCCATTTTTTCTTTTCATGTAAAACCGTTTCACCTGGAAATAATGAAGCCGTATGACCATCATCGCCCATTCCTAAAAGAATAAAATCAAAAATACCTTCATCGCCTAAAACATTTCGGATTTGCGCTTCATATTCTTTTGCATAATCTTCAGGTTCAACTCCATCTTTGTACATTGGAAAAACCTGGTTTTCAGTTACCGGAACTTTAGATAAAAGCGTTTCCAGAGTCATTTTGTAATTGCTTTTTTCATCATCCAAAGAAACCCATCTTTCATCTACCCAGAAAAAATATACTTTGTTCCATTCTATTTTACCGGCATATTCCGGAGTCGCCAATAAACTGAAAATGGCTTTTGGAGAAGAGCCACCACTTAATGCAACTGTAAACTTCCCATGTTTTTGGATAGACTTTTCTGAAAGTTCAACAAAAGTATCTGCTGACTTTTTGTATAATGCATCCAGATTATCAAATATCGTAGTTTTCATTTTGTTCTTTGCTTAATTTTTAAACCCACTGATTTCCCTGTCTCTCAACCAAAGCATTGCTGTCATCGGGACCCCAGCTTCCTGCTTCGTAATTCGGGAAAGATGAATCTTTCGTTTTTTCCCATGTTTCCTGAATTGTTTTTACAACATCCCAAGCTTCCTCTACCTGATCAGAACGCATGAACAATGTAAGATCACCTACAAGTGCCTCTAAAAGAAGCGTTTCGTAAGCTTCCGGAGTATCGGTCTGACATGCAAAATTATCAAAGATCATTTCCACGGGTTTCAATTCTAATGAAAGTCCGGGTTTTTTTGACATGAACTGTAGCCTGATATCCATTTGTGGCTGAATATTTATAATCAACCGGTTAGCAGACAGAAGAGATGTACTTTCTGAAAATGCAGAATGAGGGAGCGGTTTAAACTGAATGGTAATGTAAGAATGCTTTTCCTTCATTTTCTTTCCGGTGCGAACGTAGAAAGGAACGCTTTCCCATCTTTCATTATCTAAATAAAATTTAATGGCCACAAAGGTTTCTGTATTTGAATCAGGTGCAATTCCTTCTTCCTGGCGGTAGCCGTTTACTTTTAATCCATTTACTTTACCTCTTCCATATTGGCCCCGAACAGCATAATGATCTACTTTTTCGGGCGAAATTCTGCGGATTGATTTTAAAACATCCACTTTACGGTCTCTGATTTCACCAGACTCCAGTGAAACCGGTGGTTCCATGGCAACCATGCAGAGAATCTGTAAAAGATGATTCTGAATCATGTCTCGCAAAGCACCCGTTTGCTCATAAAATCCAGCTCTCGTTTCTACTCCAACTTCTTCTGCGACAGTGATTTGAATAGATTCGATATGTCTTTGGTTCCATAAAGGCTCAAAAATTGAATTTCCGAACCTGAATGCTAAAATATTCTGAACCGTTTCCTTTCCTAAATAATGATCGATACGGTAAATCTGCTCTTCCTGAAAGGTTTGAGAAAGTAGATTATTCAGTTCTATAGCAGACTCTTTATTGTGACCAAAAGGCTTTTCTATAATAATTCGGTCTTTTGCCGGATCGGAAGCGATCGATGTATTTTTGATATGATTTGAAATAACTGATACAAAGTTCGGTGCAATAGAAAGATAGAACAGCCTGTTCCCTCTCATTCCGTACACTTTATCAAAACTTTCCAGTTTCTGATATAAATTTTGGTAGGAACTTTCTTCGTCCAGTTGATGCTGAAAATAGCTGATGTGCGCCTGAAACCCGGCCCAGTCTTCCGATGCTATACTCCTTCTTGAAAAACTCTCAAGATTTTCTTTAACGTAAGATCTGAATTTTTCATCTGTATTTTCGGCTCTTCCCAAAGCTAAAATATTGAAGCCCTTCGGCATTCTGCCATCAATATACAAATTATAAAATGCAGGAAAAAGCTTTCTTTTTGCCAAATCTCCAGTCGCACCAAAAATTACAATAGTGGTTGGGTGCAGGATTGTATTGTCGCTCATTTTCTGAATTTTAATTATTATCTGTGTTCCAGAATGTGTGAAAAACACCTTCTCTATCTACTCTTTGATACGTGTGTGCCCCGAAATAATCGCGCTGTGCCTGAATAAGATTCACAGGTAAACTATCTGTTGTGTAGGCATCAAAATAACCTAATGCAGATTGAATTCCCAGGCTTGGGATTCCATTTGAAACAGCGAAGGATGCAGTGTTTCGCAAAGATTTAACTTTAGATTTTACGATATCGGAAATTTCTTTATCTAAAAGAATATTAGGTAATTCTGGATTTTCAACGTAAGCTTTATAGAATTTTTCTAATAAAACAGAACGGATAATGCAACCGCCTCTCCAGATTTTCACAACATCTTTCAAAGGAGTTTCAAACTGATATTCTTCCGAAGCTTTAACCAATAAAGCAAGACCTTGAGCATAACTTATTAAAGTAGCCAGATACAATGCATCACCAACTTCTTTAATAAACAATTCTGTATTCTCAGGACTTGCAATTTTTTCTTTTGAATATAATTTAGACGCCTGAGTACGCTCAGTTTTATAGGCAGATAAAATTCTTGACGTTACAGCAATGTCGATTGTAGGGATTGAAACGCCGATTTCCATTGCCTGCTCAGAAGTCCATTTTCCTGTTCCTTTTGCTCCGGCTCTATCTAAAATCTGATCGACGAGAAAACCGTCTGTCAAATCATCTTTCTGTTTAAAAATATCTCTGGTAATTTCTATGAGGAAAGAATTCATCTCTCCTTCATTCCATTTTTTAAAAACTTCGTATAGCTGATCGTTGTTTAGGTTTGCACCTTTTCTCAGCAGATCGTAAGCCTCACTGATTAATTGCATAATGGCGTATTCGATACCGTTATGAACCATTTTCACATAATTTCCGGAAGCACCTTTTCCCATGTAAGCTGTACAGGGTTCACCATTTACTTTTGCTGAAATCTTTTCCAGCATTGGTTTAACCAGGTTGAAGGCTTCCAAATCACCTCCGGGCATGATACTCGGTCCTCTTCTTGCGCCCTGCTCACCTCCGGAAACCCCCATTCCCATAAAATGCAGATTCTTAGAAGCTAAATCGTCAATACGTCTTTCAGTATCTTTAAAATAAGAATTCCCTGCATCAATTACGACATCTTTCGGGCTGAGAAACGGTGTAATACTTTCTAGAACAGCATCTACCGGCTTACCTGCAGGAACCATCAGAATAATTTTCCTAGGAATGTCCAGACCTATTACAAATTCTTCCAGAGAAACAGACCCGATAACCTTTGTTCCTTCAGCCACTCCATTTCTGAGCTCAATGACTTTTTCTTCATCTAAATCGAATCCTGCTACAGAAAAACCATGATCAGCAATATTATAAAGCAGATTTCTCCCCATTACGCCGAGACCAATGACCCCGTAATTATACTTTTCCATTCTTACTTAAGATTTATTTTTATTTTTACAGCTCAAATTTACGGAAATGCATATCAGTAAAAAAATTATGTTAATTTTATTTCGTTTGATATCTTATGTACCATTACATAAAACCGAATCAATAATTTAAAATTTTTATCAAGTTCTTACATCGTCATCGGAACTTCCATCAATAAAATTTCTGTATTTTCTGAAGTTGATTTGATATTTAAATCTGTAATATCCCAGACACCTAAACCGTCTCTCGTTTCCACTTTCTGTCCTTCGATTTCTGCACTTCCTTTTAAAATAAAAGCATATACACCGTTCCCTTTTTTCCTGATTTGATACTTGGTTTCAATATGATTTTCGAAGTTTCCCAAATGGAACCACGCATCCTGATGAATCCAAACCCCTTCGTCATATGCATTGGGAGAAAGAATCTGCTGGAATTTATTCTGACCTTTTGTTTTGTCTAAAGTCATCTGGTCATATCTCGGTGTCACATTTCTTCTCTTTGGATATACCCATATTTGAAGAAACTTTACCAAACTGTCATTATTTTTGTTGAATTCGCTGTGCATAATTCCTGTTCCGGCACTCATTACCTGAATGTCTCCACTCCTGATAATCGCCGAATTTCCCATACTGTCCTTATGTTCCAGATCTCCTTCCAACGGAATGCTGATGATTTCCATATTGTCGTGAGGATGCGTTCCGAAGCCTCTTCCCGCCTCCACTTTATCGTCATTCAAAACTCTGAGAACACCAAAATGCATTCTTTCCGGATTGTGATAATTGGCAAAGCTGAATGTATGATTGCTCACTAACCAGCCGTGGTCTGCCTTCCCTCTGGAATCCGCCTTGTGAATTACAGAATTGTCTTTGATTTTTGAATCTGTATTTGGTAAATGATTGTATCCGATCGGCTCCAAAGGCTCGATTTCATCAATCTCATTTTTCATTGTATTGCCTAATGAGGCTGTCGCTACAAACATTCCTGTTCCGAGTAATCCTTTCTTTAAAAAATCTTTTCTGTCCATATCTTTTTGTTGTTATTTGTTATTGATAGAGCAAATTTAGGATGAGTAAAATCGCTGGGCACTGAACTGGTTTAATAAATCAGTTTGGTACAAATCAATTAATGAGATGCGATTATCTTGATCTCGACGAACTGTCCCGGTAATGCCAATTCGCTTACTCCAATAATTGAACTTGCAACCGATAAAGGATCAGGATAAAAATCATTTTTGAATTTTTTTCTCGCTTCAAAGCCCGATGCCATATCAGTAACATAGATCACTTCTTCTACCACATGATCCATGCTCATTTCAAATCGTGATAAAAGTTGCTTGATATTGGCATAACTTTGCATCATTTGAGCGTCCATTCCTTCCGCCAGTTCACCTTTTTCATTGTGTCCCAACTGACCTGACACCCAAACCGTATTTCCTTTTTTTACAGCCTGTGCATATCCGTAGATTTCTTCCCAAGGCATTCCGAAGCCTATTGATTTTTTGTTTTGTTCTGACATTTTGTTTGGTTTTAATTGTTAATTTGATACAGCAAATGTAAAGTGATGAAAGTTCGCACACATTTAACTGGTTTAATAAATAACGTTTCTCAAAAAAAATCTAAAGTCTTAATTCCGCTCTTTTCTGAAGATTTCTATAAATGAAAAAGGCAGTTTACATATAATGCGTAAACTACCTTTCGGAAAATTCAGTAATATTGAACTGCTCTTCAAGCAGAGAAGTATCGTTATTTCATTTTTACTTTTGCTTATTTGCCAAACGTTTTCTGATCGTGCTCACAAACTCTTTCGAAACTCCAAGATATGATGCGATGTAGTATTGTGCAACGCGCTGTGGAATTGTCGGATAAACCCTGATAAATTCGAGATAACGGTCTGTGGCTGGCTGGGAAATGGTGTTAATCAGACGGTTTTGTAAAGTCACCACATACTTTTGCATCATCAGTCGGAAAGCCCTTTCAAACTTCGGAACTTTCTGCATCAGTTCTTCTTTTGTTGTCGGGTTGAGAGTATAAATCTCAGTATCTTCCAGTGTTTCTATAAAAACCTTTGATGGAATCTGGTTGTTGAATGACGCAATATCAGTAATCCACCAATCTTCCACTGCAAACAAAAGGGTTACCTCAAAACCATTTTCATCAAGATAATAGGTTCGCACACAGCCTTCTTTGATAAAACCTTCGAACTGGCAAATCTCTCCTTCCCGCAACAAAAGTGTTTTCTTTGGAAACTTTTGCAGTACAAGAAGATCTTCATAGATTTTTTCTTCTTCAGGTGTCAGCACGACAAATCTTGAAATGTTTTTGATGATATTCTGGAACATAGTTTTTATTTTAAGGTTGCAAATTAGGAAAAAGTGTGTAAACTTCGTTCTTCAGAAGTCCACTTCCACCGCCGTAATGGTCGATAACTTTCACATCTTTATCCAGATTTTCGCAGAAAACTTTAATATCATTTTCAAATTTTTGATCCAATCCGGAACTCAACAAAACAATATCAACCTGATTTTCTTTAATATAATTGGGACAAATGGTTTCATCGCTTTGGATTTCGGCGTTCCAGCCTTCATTATTTTCGATGATTCTTTTTAAAGTTTCAAGAATTTCCTGATTTTTTCCGATGACTAAAAAATTTAAAGTTTTCATTTTCTTAATTTATAAATGAATAAAAAGCGAAGTTCTTTCCTTTTTCTCAAGGTTTTTTGTTGTATGACCTTTTCCTGAAATATCTTCAACCAAAAGAATTTCTCCCGTTTGAAACTGTCTGATTTCACCCAGCGAAGTTTCAATCTCTACGCCTCCATCCAACAATACAATATATTGTTTTTGCGGAGCGAGATGAAAACCGTAATCATAATCAGCAGAAACGGTTCTGAACTGCAGTTTTTTGACATTAATATCTTCTGATAAAAATCCGATTTCGCCTTGATTAATTAATGGAATTTCGATGTCTTCGAAGTGAGATTCGCCGTTTTCGTCACTGAATATTTTTGTGATTTTCATTGATTTAAAGTTTTGGCTGAAGCCAATTGATATTTTAATTTCTTAAACGGGCTAAAGCAGTTCCTATTGAATCAAGATGGTGTTTATTTGTGCAAATATTCGTGATAATTATGTTTAAAACTTAAACGTATTTTTATTTCTCGCAGATTTTTTTCATTTTGCAGATATCTGATAAAATTTGCTGAATCTGAAAAATCTCCGAGAGAATAAATCATTTAAAAACAATAGAATTCGCCAGTTCAATTTCCTCCTGATTAATCGAATGTCCAAAATTAGCATAAACTTTTTCCGTCACATCGGCATTCATTTCCTTTAAAATATTGGCTGTCGCGTAAACTCTTTCTATAGGAACATGGAAATCCGGATTGCTTGTCCCCAGGAAAACCGGCGTTTGCGCAAAATCACCTTTGTAATTTTCACGATTGATTTTTTCACCAATCACACCACCGATAATCGCCACTGCTCCACCAAATCTTTGAGCGTTTCTGGCTAAAAATTCCAAGGTCAGACACGCACCTTGTGAAAATCCGAAAAAGTAAATATTCTCACCTTTGATTCCAGCATCCAAAGCCGTTTGAACAGTTTTTCCAACAGTTTCAATGGCTGATGACAACCAAGGTTCGTTTTGCTCAACCGGAGCGGTGAAGGACAACGGATACCAGGTTCCATTGGTTGCCTGTGGCGCAAGCAGAGCATAATCTACTACATTCAAGTGTTGTGAAAGGCTCAAGATATCCTGAGCACTTCCGCCTCTTCCGTGAATCATTATCAAAACTTTTTCGGCTTCAGCTAATAGTTTTCCTGATGTTTTAATATCTAAAATATGGTTCATTTTAATTAAATTTTTGGGTTGGATAATTAATTTGGGGTAAAACACTTAACAGATGCTCCCTGTTTTCTTCAAACTGTTCCGGCAACATTAGATTTTCACCTAAAGAAGCCAATTCTTCATCAATATCAAAACCGGGTCCTGAGGTGGCGATCTCAAACAAAACTCCGCCAGGTTCTTTAAAATAAATGGAAGTGAAATATTTTCTGTCCTTGACTTCCGTATGCTGTAAACCGAATTTGTTTAATTTTTCAATCATTTCAAGTTGCGTTTCCGCATTTGGAGTAGCAAAGGCAACGTGATGTACTGTTCCTCTTCCTGCCAAACCTTTCAAAGCAGATGGTGTGCAAAGCAAATCGACATATTTTCCGGGTCTGTCTTCCGTTCCAAATCTGAATCTGTCCGAGCTTTCAGCAATCAGCTGATGATCTATCTGCGTCGTTAAAAGTGAGGCCGTTCTTTCGTAAGCATCGACCCAAATTTCAACGTGATGAATTCCTTTTATTGCAAAATCTTTCGGAATAAATCCATTATCATAACCTTTTCTAATGTCTTTTTCATTAAAAACCAGCTCCAAACCCAATCCGTCAAAATCTTCCAGGTAAATAAAAACTTCGCCCGATAACCTTTGCTGTGCCTGTTTGTAAGGAATATTGAATTGATCAAGACGTTCCAGCCAGTAATCAAAAGCATCCATTGAAACAGAAAAAGCGGTGGTATTGAGCATGCCTTTTCCGTGCCTTCCGTTGGCCAGACCTTTACCGTAAGGAAAAGTTGTCATGATTGTTCCCGGCGTTCCGAATTCGTCTCCGAAATAAAAATGATACACCTCAGCATAATCAAAATTGACTGTTTTTTTGATTAATCTAAGCCCTAAAACACCTGTGTAAAAGTCTATATTCTCCTGCGAATCGCCTGTGATTGCCGTTACATGATGAAGTCCTGTGATAAGTGCCATAATTTTTTTTTGATATTGGTTGATAGTTGCTGGTTGTTGGTTTTTAGTGAAAATTACGCTTCCACCTTAAACCACACGTCGTTATATTCCTCAGGATTCCGTTTAAACTGTGCATGAACGTACGGACAAAGTGGAACAATTTTCAAATTATTTTCTCTTGCGTATGAAACAAGTTCTCCCAATAACAGTTTGGCAAAACCATTTCCTGCATACTCATCATCCACCTCTGTGTGATATACTGTAAGTTTGTCTTTGATGACAGAGATATCCATTTTTCCGGCTTTATTGTCATCCGAGAAAAGCTGAACTTCACCTCTTGCGTTTCCTAAAACCACTTTTGTTGTTTCCATAATAATTTTTTGCTTAATGTTAAGATATTGTGTTCTAAAACTGTATGATGCTATGATAATTTTGGTAAAACTTCTTCTATTTTTTCACGCAAAGATTCGTGCTGTTTTGGAAGTTTTAAATTTTTGCCCAATTCATTTAAAGGCTCATCCACTGTGAAACCTGGATTGTCGGTAGCGATCTCAAAGAGTACACCACCCGGCTCACGGAAGTACAGGGAGTAGAAATAATCTCTGTCGATCTTCGGCGTGATGCTCAAACCTGCGGACATTACTTTTTCACGGAATTCCATTAAAACGTTATCATCTTTCACACGGAAAGCAACGTGATGATTGGTTCCTCCGGCGTTTCTACCTGCCGGAATTTTATCGTTTTCAATGATGTCAACAAGATTTGCAGTTTCAATCGCATCGGTTGCGAATCTGTATCTTTCGCCTTCCTGTTTTTGCAAACCGTATCCAAAAATATCGGTTAAAACTTTGATTGTTGGGTCTGCTTTTTTCAAGGTTAAAGTGATGTTGTGGAAACCTTTCAAAGCATTTTCGTCCTTAATATCATCGGTGGTCCATACTTTTCTGTCATCCGGTGTTGATGATTCTATAAACTGCAACTGAAGTCTGTCAGGATCCTGAAATGAGATCAGTTTTTCACCGAAAATTTCTCCTTCCTCAAAACTGATATTAAATTCCTGAAATCTGTTTTTCCAGAATTCCGAACTTCCTTTCGGAACCGAATATCCAATGTGAGTTGCCAAACCGGAGCCATTTGTTCCTTTTCCAATTCCTTCCCACGGAAAAAATGTTAAAATCGTTCCCGGTGTTCCTTCTTCGTTTCCGTAATAAAAATGGTATGTTCCGGGATCATCGAAGTTGACTGTTTTCTTTACCAGTCTTAAACCTAAAACCTGAGTATAAAAATCTAAATTTCTCTTTGCATTGTTGGCGATTGCTGTGATGTGGTGCAATCCTAAAATTCTATTTTCCATTTTGTCTATTTTTTAATTTCGATATGACAAATTTAGGACGATGGATTGCACTGCACATTTAACTAGTTTAATAAATGCCTTCGTTCTGAAATTTTAAAAGAGCAATAGTTTCCAGAATCATCTTCACCGACCCATTTTGCCCATTCACCGAAAAATCCATCATTTTTTTAAGATTCATCCTGAACTTTACATCAGAAATAAGAGCAATACCGCTCCACTTAAATCTTAAAATTATGAAAACAAACATCGGACTTAGAGAGCAAAACGCAGAAGCTGTTGCGGAACAATTGGCAAAACTTTTGGCAGACGAAACTGTACTTTACATCAAAACAAGAAACGCCCACTGGAATGTGACCGGCGAAAACTTCCACGCGAACCATATTTTCTTCGAAGAACAGTACAAACAGTTGGACGAATTGATTGACAGCGTTGCAGAACGTCTCAGAAAAATCGGTCATTACGCACCTGCAACTATGAAAGCTTATTTAGAATTGACCCATCTTACAGAATACAGCGACAGGACGAATGACGGTTTGGGCTTTATGAAAGATTTGTTAAAAGACCACGAAAGCATCATCGATTTTCTAAAAGGAAACGTGACGCCTTTTGCCGAAAAATACAAAGATTACGGTTCCAGCGACTTCATCACAAGCCTGATAGAAACACACGAAGAAATGGCCTGGATGATTCGTTCATACTTCAGAAATTAAAGAAAATAAGAAAAGGAATAATTATATTTGTGTCAACCATAATAAACTATCCCTATGAAAGCCTTAATCGTTGATGATAATGATATTGCCAGAACCACATTGGCACATTTGGCAAAACAAGTTCCGAATCTGACGATTGTGAAGGAATACGACAATGCGATGGAGGCTTACAACCACCTGCAAAAAAATCACGTTGACCTCATATTTTTGGACATTGAAATGCCTGAAATGACTGGAATCGAGCTCACAAAAGCTTTATCAGGGAAAGAAACCATCATCATTTTCACCTCATCCAAAAAAGATTACGCACTCGAAGCTTTCGAGCTCAACATCGCAGATTATCTTCTGAAACCTGTGATGCCTGCGAGATTTTTACAGGCAGTCAGCAAAGCTCAGGCGATTCTTGACAGCCGAAAAGAAGATGTGGAAGTCACCAAAGATGAATTCCTTTTCGTGAGAGATTCCAATATCACAAGGCGTTTGAAGCTCGATGATATTTTTTATGCGGAAGCAATGGGCGATTATGTAAAGTTTTACACCAGTGAAAAAATGTATGCCATTCACGGAACAATGAAATCGGCGGAAGAACGTCTCCCAAAAGACCATTTCATCAGAGTTCATCGGTCTTACATCGTTTCTGTCGGTAAAATAGACACACTTCAGGACGGCGGAATTATGATCAACGGAAAATTCATTCCCGTTGCAGATGCGTACAGAAAAGCACTCAACACGAGAATGAATGTCTTTTAACATTTTTATTTGACTACGTCGAACCACTTTGTTAGGTTTGGGCAGCTTAATCCGCCTGAAGTTTATCCTGAGCTTGTCGAAGGGCTCCCAATCTTTTTTGCAGACGATTTCAGTTTTAAATAGAAATTAAGTCAAAGCAAAAAAGGATTTCCGCTCAAGTCGGGCTGCGAGAGATTCAACGTTCCAATTCGAATGTAAAATTCCCCTCCTCTGGAGGGGTGGCGAAAATTCAAAGAATTTTTGACGGGGTGGTTTTTAACAATTCAAAATAAGTACAAGAACTTATGAAAAAAATATCCTCAGTAATGGGCAACAAACGGTTCAGTTATTTCATCATCCTCACATTTATTGCGGGCTCTCTTCTGTTGATAGCGGTTCAAATCAATTCAGCTAAAAATACCAAAGAACTCATTCAAAATAACAACCGACTTCTCAACGAGCTGCGTTCGAGCAATCATTTGCGAGAAATCGACCGCGATATTCTGGGCGTTGAAAGCAGAATCCGAGCTTCCATTGCAACAAATGATACGACACATCTTAACGGAGTTGACCAGAAAATTGACGAAGTAGAAAACTTCCTCGATTCCCTCTCCAAAGACAATGCAGATATTGAGGAACAAAAACTGATTCAAAGACTAAGCGTTTTGGCTTTAGAGAAAAAGCTTGTGAAGGAGAAACTTCTTTTGCGTCACAAAACAATTGGTGATATGGATGACCAAACTTCGATTGCGAATCCAAGAGCCAGAAAAATCTCGAATGAAATTACCAATATCACAGCCAAAATTTATGAAAAACGCAGAGTCGATATGGTCAACCTCAGCAAACAAAGTGAGGAAATGGGACAGAAAGCCAGATTTTACGATATTTCCCTATTGATTCTACTGATTCTAAGCGGTTCCATCGTTGGTTATCATATTCTACGTCAGTTCAAACGTCAGCGATTATTGATTCAGGAATTGGATGTTGCGCAGAAAAAAGCTTTGGTCGCCGCGCAAACGAAAGAAAATTTCCTTGCCAATATGAGCCACGAAATCAGAACACCTTTGAGCGGGATTTTGGGCTTTACCAATCTTTTACAAAAAAGACCTTTGGATGACACTTCGAAAGAATTTGTCTCGTCCATTCAACGTTCTGGGGAAAATCTGATGGCGATTATTAATGACATTTTAGATTTATCAAAAATCGAAGCCGGAATGATGCGCATTACCAAAGGCATATTCAGCATCAATGGATTGGTAAATTCAGTTGAAACATTTTTCGTAGAAAGAGCCAAGGAAAAAGGATTGACGATTTCCAGCAAAATAGATTCTTCTATTCCTGATACCTTGAATGGCGACGCCACGAGACTGACTCAAATTTTGGTCAACCTCATCGGAAATGCCATTAAATTTACACATCAGGGGAATATTAATATAGAAATTTACAATAAACAACAGACAGAAAATGAAGTCGTTGTAGGTTTTAAAGTTTCTGACACAGGAATTGGAATTGATAAAGAAAAACTCATTGAAGTTTTTGAAAGATTCAATCAGGGTGAAGATTCTACAACCCGAAATTACGGCGGAACCGGACTTGGTTTATCGATTGTCAAAAGTCTGATTCAGTTGCAAAACGGTGATATCGAAGTCATCAGCGAACAGGGAAAAGGCACGACTTTCCATTTTTATATTCCTTATGCGATTGCGAAAGAACAGCTGAATGTAGTTCCGAAAGTTGACACCGATTATTTTAAAGATAAAACAAACGCGTCTTTGAAAGTGTTAATCGTGGATGACAACACTATCAATCAAAGTCTAATGAAGCATCTTTTGTCACAATGGAACATCGATTTCGAAACCGCAAATAACGGTCTGGAAGCGGTAGAATTTCTCAGAAATAATGATTGTGATTTGGTTTTGATGGACATCCAAATGCCACAAATGGACGGTTACGTTGCCACGCAAACCATCCGTGAAGAACTGAAACTGAACACGCCTATCATCGCAATGACCGCACACGCTTTGGCAGGCGAACGCGAAAGATGTATGAGCCGTGGAATGAACGAATATATTTCTAAACCTATCAAAGAAGAAGAATTATTTAAATTAATCTCCAATTTTGGATTAAAAGAAAACAAAAAAACCGAAACAAAAACCGCAGAAGTCACTTCTAATTACGAATTCATCGACCTTACTTATTTGAAGTCTATTAGTAATGAAGACAAGGATTTTGAAAGAACCGTGACACAACAGTTTTTAGATAAAGTCCCAACCCATTTGCAGGAACTGAAATTGGCTTACGACAACAAGGATTTTAAATTATTGAAATTAAGAGCCCACGATTTAAAATCGAGTGTGGCGATAATGGGTTTGCTTCCTTTGTTAGAGGAAAAATTAGATATTTTAGAATTAACAACCAAAGAAAATCCAGCATCGCAACTGGCTTTGGAAGAAGTAAAAGATGTTTTGCTGAAATCTTTTTTTGAAACTAAACTATTTATGAAATCGATTTAAAATAATTTGAATTAGTAGCAATTTTTATAATTATAAATCACTGTAAAATGCAGTGATTTTTTTTGTTTATACTGATGATTTTTTCGCTTTTGTCATTCCGTAGGAATCTCAAAATAGAATTTAAAATAATAATTTGAATTCCTAAGGAAATCGAAGATTCGACGAAGTCAATGACAAACTTGATGCGTATTAAAGTCATTATTATTTCTCTCTATTCAATAATAAATTTCAACATCTATTTAACGACAGTTTACGCCTGTTCATCGAACACCAATTGTTTTTGACTTTAGTTGCTTGTAGTTTTACATCATCAAATTAAAAAATACAAAAACTTAAACTTTAAACATTATGGAAATTATTCAAACACCAGAAAACGCATTGTCTCACTCTACAGTTACAGCGATTATAAATGCCCCAATCGAAAAAGTAAACATTGCGGATTGGTTACTTAATCTTCCCGATGCAGAATATCAAAGATGCTCAACGCAGCACATCGGAGCGGCTATTTCTACCACTTATGACGGCGAACCGGTTTCTTTAAACGTTGAAACAATCGGAGATGCTTTGATGGTTCAGCATTATGTAGCGGTAGAACACCGTCCGGATTATTGCAGAATGTTATCCATTTCAGATTCAATTACCAAAGGCGGACGTACAAAAGTTCAGGTTTTATGGGAACTGAAAGCAACTAAAATCGATGACAACACCACTTTGTACACCAACGAAATTCACGCAACGGCAACTCCTGAAATGTTCGAATATTTAAAAGAACACAACGTGAATCTTGCTGATGCATCCGCTTCCAGACAAGCCGCTTCCGACGCTCATAATCACGAAGAAACGCCAAACTTTGCAAAAAGCATCGAAAACAAAGCATTGACAGGCAAATACAATCAGCCTTTTTAAAAAATCGACACATTATATTTTATTAAATCATTGGAGTTTTCCAGTGATTTTTTTGTTTTTGTTTTACGCAGTTTGTTTGAGACCAAGAGCGTCTTAAATTTTGAATTTCAATTTTCTAAGGCTGTCATTTTGAGCATTGACTGAAAGTCAACGAACGAAGTTCTGAAGTGGAGTCGAAAAATCTCAAATATTTGGATTTTAAAAGATTATTCATTTCATAATGCTTCGCAAAATTCCATTCAGAAATCGAAAAACCGGCGAAGTCAATGACAAAAATAACTATTCAATAAGATTTAAGTAACTCTAAAAATTTTCATTTTGGTTTAAAAATATTCATCATCTACTCCATCATAAAACTCAACGACTCATTTTGCCCGTTCATCGAATTAAATCTGAAAAACCGCTGATTCAGGACTAATTTTACAATAGAAATAAAGACAAACACATATTAATAATCACTAAAAAATAATATTATGAACACAAAATCTTTGAGTTTCAAATACGAATTAGAAAAACAAACACCTCGCACCAACGACGGCGGAACGACAAGAGGCGCTTCTGTAAAAGATTTCCCTGCTTCTATCGGGATTGCGGGAGTTTCTATGAGATTGCAACCCGGAAGTATGAGAGAATTGCACTGGCACGCCAACGCTGCTGAATGGGCATATGTGATTTCTGGGACAGTTCGCACCACGATTATTCATCCAGACGGACACAGCTACACCGATAATTTTGAGCCGGGCGACGTTTGGTATTTTCCAAAAGGTTATGGGCATTCTATTCAGGCGACTGGGACGGAAGAATGTCATTTCATTCTGATTTTTGATAACGGTAATTTTTCCGAAGACCATACGTTCAGCGTTACGGATTTTGTTTCATCTGTACCACCTGAAATTGTTGCTCAGAATTTAGGATTAACTTTAGAAGAAGTAGCTTCTTTACCTCAGAAAGAAGCCTACTTCGCTGCGGGAATTGTTCCGGACGAGATGTCTTTCGTAGCAGAAGCTCGCCCGAATGAATCTGACATCGAATTAACAAGTTTTCACCGTTATCCTTTGCATTCTCAACAGCCGAGAATTGTTCCGGGCGGCGGTTTGCAAAGATTGGTTACAAGCAAGGAATTTCCTATCAGCAGTACAATGTCTGGTTCTATTTTGGAACTTCAACCGGGCGCTTTAAGAGAAATGCACTGGCATCCGAATGCGGACGAATGGCAATATTTTATTTCTGGACAGGCAGAAATGTCAGTTTTCTTAGCCGAATCTACTTGCGTTACTGAGCAGTTCAGTGCAGGCGATATAGGTTACGTTCCAATGGGAGCCGGACATTACATCAAAAATACAGGCGATACCGTTTGCCGGATTTTGATTGGCTTCAACAGCGGAAAATATGAATCGATTGATTTAAGCGAATGGCTGGCTGGAAATCCGAAAGATGTTGTTGTAACGAACTTTGGTTTAAAGGAAGGTGAAGTTGAAAAATTCCCGACTGAGAAAGTTTTCATTCAGCCTAAGAAATAAGATTCGAATTAAAATCTCTCTAGATTATGGATAATTCCAGCATTAAAAAAAGCATTTCCGTTTCATCTGATTCGGTTAAGATGCAGGAGAGATTGGCAATATTTTTAGCTTTGATTGCGGGATATATCGATGGAATAGGACTGATACAATGGAAAACCTACGTCTCTTTTATGAGTGGAAATACCACTTCACTGGGAGCGTCACTTTCAACGGACAACTTTGGAATTGTCATAACGACAGTCACCGTTCTAAGTTGTTTTTTAGTTGGAATTTATACAGGGACGTGTTTGTCATTATCAAAGAGAATAAAGAACCAAACACTGATATTTTATTTGGTTTCCGGAATTCTGATTTTATACACCATCCTTGCTTATTTCTTAAATATCAATACTCTATTATCCATCGGAATCGTCGGATTTTCAATGGGAATAATGAACACGATTGTGACTTCAGTAGGAAAGCAAAAAGTGAATACAGATTTCGTGACAGGAACTCTGAACAGCTTGGCAAGAAACACCGCAATGCTGACGATGACCAAAGATAAAGCAGAAAAAAAGGAATATCAATCCAACGCCATTCATCTTTTGCTTTTGTGGATAGGGTTTTTGTCCGGTGCATTTATCACTCCTTTCCTACTCGACTATTTTGGAAAATGGACATTGATGATTCCAGCATTATTACTAATGATTTGCGGCATATTGATTTCAAAAATTAACGCTAAAAACTAATATTATGTTACAGAAAAACGATGTTGCTCCAGATTTTACTTTGTACGCAACGCCCGACCAAAAAATTACACTTTCAGAATTAAAAGGGAAGAATGTCATTCTCGCTTTTTATCCCGCAGACTGGAGTCCGGTTTGCAGCGACCAAATGGCTTTGTACAATGAGACGTTGAAGTTTTTCAAGAAGTACGATGCAGAGATTTTCGGAATTTCTGTCGACAGCAAATGGTGTCATCTGGCTTTTTCACAATCAAGGAATTTACATTTTCCTTTGCTGGCAGATTTTGAAGCTAAAGGAGAAATTACCAAAAAATACGGCGTTTATGACGATGAAGAAGGCGAATGCAAACGCGCACTTTTCGTCATCAATAAAGATGGCATCATCGAATGGAGTTATCTGTCGCCAACGGCCATCAATCCTGGCGCAGACGGAATTTTAGACGCTTTAGAAACCCTTAACACAAAATAAAATTATGTCACTAAAACCAAACGTCAGCAATACTGACCACGCACAGGGCAACCTAGAAGCCGACCTTGTGATTGTAGAATACGGAGATTACCAATGTCCTTATTGTGGCGCTGCTTATCCGGTTCTGAAGGAATTGATGAAAGAATTTGGAAGTCAAATTAAATTTGTTTTCAGAAACTTTCCATTGTCTGAAATGCATCAATATGCAAGACCGGCGGCCATCGCAGCAGAGTCAGCCCATCTTCAGGGTAAATTCTGGGAAATGCACGATGCGATTTACGAAAACCAGAGAGATTTGAATGATAACTTACTGATGAAGCTGGCGGAACAATTAAAACTGAATATTCCTCAATTTGAAAAGGATTTGGAAAGTACTGAATTGGCAGAAAAAGTGGATTCAGATTTTGAAAGTGGAATTATGAGCGGCGTGAATGGAACACCTACTTTCTTCGTGAATGGGAAAAAATTTGATGGTGGCGCAAAAGATTTGTTTGAGCTTTTGAGGGAGAATACTGGGAATTGAAACCACAAAAGGCACAAAAGATTTTTGACACTCAATTATTTTTAAGTTTCTTTTATAGCGTATATAAGAACACATAAGTTTTCTTTTGAGGTTGAACCTTGTTTTACACTGAATCTGCAGCCCGACTTGAACGGAGCTCATTTTTTGCAGGGGATTTAGCTTGGGAAAAAATAGCGGGAGTGGAAGGCGGAAATAGCTGCCCAAATAAAAATTATTTTTCAAAAATGTACGATATTAAACTAGATTAACGAGAAACGAATTGAACCATCCTACATTTGCTAAAGAATTAAGACAACGAAATATTAAAATTAATCAATCACAACATTTAAAAAATTAAAACAATGAGCACACTAAAATTAAAAGACGGAACAGAGATTTTTTACAAAGATCAAGGAGAAGGACCAGTTTTGATGTTTCATCATGGATGGCCTTTATCATCTGACGATTGGGATGCACAGGTTATTTTCTTCTTACAAAGAGGTTACAGAGTGGTGACGCACGACAGAAGAGGTCACGGCCGTTCCAGCCAGAATATTTACAACCATACCATCGAGCAATACGCTTCTGATGCGGCTGAATTGGTTGAATTCTTAGATTTGAAAGACGTTGTTCACATCGGTCACTCAACCGGTGGTGGCGAAGTCATCCGTTATCTGAACAAATATGCTAACGGAAGAGCGAAAAAAGCAGTGTTGATCAGCGCTATTCCGCCAGTGATGGTGCAAAGTGAGACGAATCCGGATGGCGTTCCGATGTCAGTTTTTGATGGCATCAGAGAGCAGACTTTGAACAACAGAAATCAGTTTTATATTGATTTAACTTTCCCTTTCTACGGCTACAACAGAGAAGGCGCAGTGATTAAAGAAGGTGTACAGAGAAACTGGTGGAGACAAGGAATGATGGGTGGAATTGTAGCGCATTACGACGGTATCAAAGCATTTTCTGAGACTGATTTAACAGAAGACTTGAAGGCGGTAGAAATTCCGGTTTTGGTGCTTCATGGCGAAGATGATCAAATCGTACCAATTGCAAACGCAGCGTTGAAATCAATCAAATTGTTGAAAAACGGTCAAATGATTACATATCCTGGTTTCCCTCACGGAATGCCGACTACAGAACACGAGACAATCAATAAAGATCTTTTGGAGTTTATTGAGGATTAGTTTAAATAAATAACGAAAAGTGAGTCTGAATGGATTCACTTTTTTAATTGGAAAAGATGAAAGTACTAAGTATAATGCGAATTATTTCAGAAGCCTGACACTTTAAAATATTATTAACATCTTCCAAAAAATGGTTTGAATAAAGTCCTGTCTTTGTCAAAAAGAGCCTAATGGCGCCAAGTGAAAACAGTTAGCGCCATTTTTTTGTTTAAAAATTTTTATTTTAAATCAGATGTACAATTCTATACTTAAACCAACAAAATGTTCTAAACGAAAACGTTGTAGTAGATTTTTATAAAAAAATTTAATGTATATCCGTAATTCGTAATAATTTCGTATATTTATCTGTAATTTAAATAATTAGATGGATATATTTAGCTTTACCGCTCATTTTGGGACAGAGGAAGATTGCAGAATTCATTTTAAGAAACAGAGAGATAAGATTGGCGTGGCATGCAAATGTGGTCATAAAGAACATTTCTGGATTAAGAGCATTTGGAGCTACGAATGCAAAAAATGCCGTAAAAGGACTTCTTTGAAAAGCGGCACCATTATGCAGAACTCTAATCTTTCATTTTTAATTTGGTATAAGACAATGTTCTTAATGAGCGTTACAAAAAAAGGATTTTCGTCTAAAGAAATTCAGAAGCAATTGGGATTGAAACGCTATGAGCCTGTTTGGGCAATGGTTCATAAGCTAAGAAAAGCAATGGGAACACGGGACGAAAAATATACTTTAGAAGGAATGATTGAATTTGATGAAGGCTATTTTACAGTAGAATCCAGTGAGATTGAGCAGGAAAAAGGAGTCCGCGGCAGAGGTGCAGCGGGCAAACAAAATGTTGCTGTAATGGCCGAATCTACGCCTTTGGAAAATATAGAGACTGGTGAAAAATCAAAATCCTGCAGATACTTTAAAGCTAAAGTTTTAGAAACGCATCTTTCCCTTGAAATCAACGAAACCATTAAGGAATCGATCGATAATCAAAGTATTGTTTTCACTGATAAAAGTACCTCGTACGTTGATATCTCTGATTTTGTAGAGCTTCATATCACAGAGAAATCGGATAAAGAAACCACAAATGAAACCTTAAAATGGGTTCATATTACCATTAGTAATGCAAAACGGAATTTATTGGGAAATTATCATAAAATCAAAAGAAAATACCTTCAACTGTATTTAAATGAATTTATCTACAAACTAAATCGGAGATATTTCGGCGACCAACTCTTCGAAAGGCTCATTATTGCTAATATTACAGCGGTATGATTAAAAACGGATATACATTAAAAATTTTAAATTGAAAAAAATTGTCTCTAATATTACATCATAATATCATTGGAATGAGCATATTAGACAAATTTTCTTTAAAGAATAAAATTATAGTCGTTACTGGAGCAACTGGCATTTTGGGAGAATCATTTGTAAAAGCGATTGCAGAAGCAGGTGGAAAAGTGGTAATTATCGGAAGAAATGAAGAAGCCGCTGCACAAAGAAAGAACATGGTTCACAAACTTGGTTCTGAAGCTTTGGTCATTATTGCAGATGTTCTTTCAAAAGAAGAAATGCTGGCTGCCAAAGATCAAATCCTGAGTACCTTCGGAACTATCGACGGTTTGGTGAATGCTGCGGGAGGTAATGTTTCTGGGGCGACCATTCAGCCTCATCAGGATTTGTTTTCTGCAGAATTTGAGCATACTAAAGAGGCCATTGAATTAAATCTTTATGGAACGATGATTCCTACGCAGATTTTTGGAAGAGTAATGTCAGAAAATAAATACGGAAGCATCGTCAATATTTCTTCGATTGCTGCTGACCGTACCTTGACGCAGGTAATGGGATATGCAGTTGCCAAAAGCGGTATTGAAGCTTACACCAAGTGGATGGCTACCGAACTTCCCTTAAGATATGGTGATAAAATTCGTGTAAATGCAATTGCTCCAGGCGTTTTTCTGACCAAACAAAATGAAAGATTGCTTCTGGATGCGGAAAATAATTATACACCAAGAACACAGAAATTCATCAATAATACTCCGTTTTCAAGACTTGGAAATCCTGAGGAATTACAGGGAGCATTGGTTTACTTGTTAAGTGATGCATCAGGATTTATAAATGGAGAAACGATCGTTGTTGATGGTGGTTTCAGTGCATGGTCGGGAGTTTAAAATAATATCAATGAAAAATTTAGAACAAACCTGGAGATGGTACGGTCCTGAAGATCCTGTGTCACTTCAGCATGCAAAACAGGCGGGAGCGACTGGCATTGTAACAGCTCTGCATCATATTCCACACGGGGAAATCTGGACAGTTGACGAGATTAGTAAAAGGAAAAAAATCATTTCTGATGCCGGATTGGTATGGTCTGTTGTAGAAAGTGTTCCAGTACATGAAGATATAAAAACAGGTTCAGAAAATGCCGAAATTTATATCAAAAATTACAGACAGACTCTAAAAAACTTGAGTGACTGCGGAATTTTTACCGTTTGCTATAATTTTATGCCTGTTTTGGACTGGACGAGAACGCAGCTGGATCTGGAAATGAAAGACGGTTCGAAAGCATTATCCTTCAACTGGGTTGATCTGGCACTGTTTGACATTCATATTCTGAAACGAAATAATGTTGCTGAGGATTATTCAGAATCGATTTTAAATGAAGTTGAAGTTAAAATAGCGAATATTACAGAAGATGATAAGAAAACGCTTGCAGAAAATATCCTTTTGGGAATTCCGGGAGAGGAAAATATTTCATTGGAAAATCTTAAAGAAAGTATTGACACTTATAAAAAATTAGGTGAAGATGGACTTCGTGAGAATCTTAAGTATTTTCTTAAATCAATCGCTGATGTTTGTGAAGAAAACCATATCAAAATGACCATTCATCCCGACGATCCTCCCTTCCCTATTTTGGGTTTGCCGAGAATTGTAAGTAATGAAAAAGATTTTGAATTTATCCTGAATGCAGTTGACCAACCTTTCAACGGAGTCTGTTTTTGTACAGGTTCTTTGGGAGCGGGAAATCATGAAGAGATTTTAAACATCTTTAATAAAGTAAAAGACAGAACCAATTTTATTCATTTGCGAAATGTAAAAAAAGATAAAAACAGAAATTTCTACGAAGCCGATCATCTCGATGGAGACGTTGACATGTATGAAATTATGAAAGCGATTGTTATTGAAAATCAAAATAGAGAGAAACCAATTCCGTTCAGACCGGATCACGGGCATCAGATGCTGGATGATGTAAATAAAAAAACATTACCCGGATATTCTGCAATCGGCAGATTAAGAGGACTTGCCGAATTAAGAGGTTTGGAACTGGGGATTTTAAAAAGTTTATAAGCCTGTAGATTCTCTGAAATCAATTTTTGTATCTAAATAATAGTTTTGAATCAGTTTTGAACGCTGTGAAATATCGCAATTTAAAAATTCAATTAATTTCAGAAATGCGATATGACCAATTTCTTTCGCAGGTTGTCTGATGGCAGATAATGGCGGATTGAGAGAGTAAACCATATCAAAGTTGGAAAAACCTATCACAGCGATATCTTCAGGAACCCGGATGTTTAACTTTTTTAATATTCCAAGAGAACGAATAGTGATAAAATCGGTAGCCCCGAAAATGGCGTCAGGTTGTTGACCGGAAAATTGAAGTTCTTCAATTTTTGTGGCAATTTGTTGATCCAGTATATGATGATTGGCGAGATCACAACGGAGCATCAATTCTTCTCTGAAAGTGATATTGATTTCTTTAAGAACTTCTTTAAAAATTTTGATGCGAAGATTTTCTTCTCCGAATTGGTTTCCGGTAATAAAGAGAATATTTTGTCTGCCAATATCTTTAAGATGAGTAACAGCATTTAAAATTCCTTCATATTCATTACTGCCGACTTTAATGGTTTCAATGTGGTGATTAAATCGGTCAAACAAAACTATGGGACAAACATTTTTATTAATTTCTATGAGAAAATCAGTATTAGAATTCTCGCTTACGGGAGCCAAAAGAATGCCGTCAACACCTTTATTGAGCAAGGCTAAAAGGCAGCGTTTTTCTTCATCGATATTTTCATTACTCTGCATAATGATAACATCAAAGCCAGATTTTGCCGATGCAGAATAAATTCCGTCTAAAATCTGTGAAATAATTACATTATTGATTGCACAAACCACAATGCCGATTGTATTTGTTCGTCCGGTTTTTAAATTTTGTGCAGCCTGATTGGGAGAATAATTATTTGCGGAAGCATAGCTCAAAACCCTGCTTTTAGTCGATTCGCTGATTTCATAGCTGTCGTTTAAAGCTTTGGAAACTGTAGAAACCGAAAGATCAAGATCGGTGGCAATCTGCTTGATGGTAATTTTTTTCTCCAATGATAAAAGTTATGATTTCAAAGATATTTAAATTAATGAATGTACTGCAATAATAAATTTTCAGAAAGGAATTGATGCCCTACACTACAAGACAGTTGAGCATCTAATTAACTGTAGTTTAGTGGATGAAGCTCTAAATAAAATGAACAATAAGCAACCTTCAAAAAAAATCAAGACGTTCATCTGAACAAAAAAATACACCATAAAATGAGTGCATACTTAAAAAATATTTTCACCTTATTATTTTTAGTCATCTGTGGTCAGTTGTATGTTTTTTCACAATCTAAAACTCAGGAAAAATACAATTTCAACAACGGCTGGTTATTAGCTGTTGGAGATTTTCCGGAGGGGTCGAAGAAAAATTTTAAAGATTCTGATTGGAAGAAAATCACGTTACCCAGAGCTTTTAATGAAGATGAAGCTTTCAGAGTTCCTATTGACAGCCTTAGCACTTCGATTATCTGGTATCGTAAGCATTTTCGTCTTCCAAAAAAGGCAAACGGTAAAAAAGTGTTTTTAGAATTTGAAGGTATCCGCTTTGGAGGCGAATTTTTCGTCAACGGAAAGTCAATTGGAAAGCACGAAAACGGTGTAATGGCAGTTGGTTTTGACATTACAGATTACCTCAACAAAAATGGTAAAGAAAACTTTATAGCAGTACGCATCGATAATTCCTGGGATTATAAAGAGAGCACATCCCAATCAAAATTTCAATGGAATGATAAAAACTTCAATGCCAACTATGGTGGTATTCCGAAAAATGTTTATCTGCACATCAAAGACAAAATTTATCAGACGCTTCCACTCTACAGCAATTTAGGTACAACTGGAACTTATATCTACGCTGACCAGATTAATATTTCAAAAAAATCGGCTCTCATTCACGCAGAATCGCAGGTTCGTAACGAATATTCTTTCGATAAAAATGTGAGATACGAAGTAGAAATCAAAGATCTTGATGGGAAAACAGTCAAAACATTTAGCGGAAAAAACACTTTGATTCCCGCAGGACAAACGGCAACAGTTTCAGCAGAAAATCAGGTTGAAAATTTAAATTTCTGGAGCTGGGGTTACGGCTATCTTTATCATGTAAAAACTACTTTATTTGTCGATGATAAAGCCTTGGACGTTGTCAATACACGCACCGGATTTAGAAAAACCCGTTTTGATGAAGGAATGGTTTGGCTGAATGACCGTGTCATTCAATTAAAAGGTTATGCACAACGCACCAGCAACGAGTGGCCTGCAGTTGGAATGAGTGTTCCTGCATGGTTGAGCGATTATTCAAATAAATTAATGGTGGACAGCAATGCCAATCTTGTGAGATGGATGCACGTAACTCCGTGGAAACAGGATGTTGAAAGCTGTGACCGTGTCGGTCTTATTCAGGCAATGCCGGCTGGTGATGCAGAAAAAGATGTTGTTGGCCGACGTTGGGAACAGCGTGCAGAATTGATGAGGGATGCGATCATTTATAACAGAAATAATCCGAGTATTTTGTTTTATGAATCCGGAAATGAATCGATTTCGGAGGAACACATGGCAGAAATGAAAGCAATCCGTGATCAATACGATCCTCACGGAGGGCGTGCCATAGGTTCAAGGGAAATGCTGGACAGTAAAATAGCAGAATATGGAGGCGAAATGCTGTACATTAATAAAAGTGCCAATATTCCTATGTGGGCGACAGAATACTGTAGAGATGAGGCTTTGCGTAAATATTGGGATGAATATTCCTATCCTTTCCATAAAAACGGAGACGGATCCAATGAATACCGATCCACTGTGACCAATACCGTCTCAAAAAAAACGGATACGAAAGCTTACAATCAAAATCAGGATTCATTTGCAATTGCTGATATCAATGCCTGGTATGATTATTACAGGGTGCGACCGGGAACGGGAACGCGGGTCAGTTCAGGTGGTGTAAATATTATATTTTCAGATTCAAACACGCATTTCAGAGGGGCGGAAAATTATAGAAGAAGCGGTGAAGTAGATGCGATGCGTATTCCGAAAGATGCCTTTTTTGCTCATCAGGTGATGTGGGACGGCTGGGTTGATATAGAAAAATACCGAACGTACATTATCGGACATTGGAATTACACTCCAGAAATTACAAAAGATGTTTTTGTGGTTTCAAATGGTGAAAAAGTGGAATTATTTATTAATGGTAAATCCAAAGGTTTCGGTGAACGAAGCAGTGCTTTCCTTTTTAGTTTTAAAAATATTCAGTGGGAAGAAGGTGAAATTTCTGCTGTGAGTTATAATTCGGAAGGAAAACTTTTAAGCAAAGCTGAAATTAAAACTGCAGGAAAACCCGTTTCAATCCGTTTAAAAGAAATGCATTCGCCAGATGGTTTTAAGGCTGATGGTGCAGACTTAGCATTGGTTGAGATTGAAGTTGTGGATGCTCAGGGAAACCGTTGTCCGTTGGCGAATAATGAAATTTCTTTCGACCTAAAAGGTCCTGCTGAATGGCGTGGCGGAATAGCCCAGGGAAAAGACAATTATATTTTATCTAAAGTTTTACCCGTAGAAAGTGGCGTCAATAGAATTTTATTACGCTCAACCAACAGAGGCGGAAAAATAACGCTTACTGCTTCAGCAGAAGGTTTAGCTTCAAAATCAATTGAGTTCAATACGGTTTCAGTTGATAACAAAGATGTTTCAGATTACATTTCAGGCCATCATTTACCATCAAATCTTGAGAGAGGACAAACACCGAAGGGTAATTCGTTTACTGTTAAGAGAAAAGCTGTAAAAATTGTGAGAGCATATTCTTCGGTTAATCAAAATGAGGTTAAATTTAGCTATGATGACAACGAGTTATCTGAATGGAAAAATGATGGAAATTTAGCAACAGGCTGGATTACGTATGAATTGGAAAAAGATGCCGTAATTAATAAAGTAGAATTAAAACCAGCCGGCTGGAGATCTCGCAGTTATCCCATAAAAATCCTAGTAGATGATCAGGAAGTGTATTCCGGAAATACAGAAAAAAGTTTAGGATATATTTCCATTCCAATAAAACCTGTTAAGGGCAGATTTGTGAAAATTCAGCTGGAAGGACAAACCACGACCAAAGATGCTTATAATGACATTGTGGAAGTAACAGGAAAAAAGCAAAAAGATGCGGAAAGTATTTCATCGAAGGACAAAAATAATGATTTACGCATAGTGGAAGTTGAGTTCTATGAAGAATTATAATCACTCGTAAAGTTCAAATTCATTTTATTAAACACCTATAAATAAATAAATTATATAAAAATGTGGTATAATCTCAAATTACGAAGACAGTACAAAACTGAAAACACTTCCCTGTCCCGTTTTACTTTCTACAGATATTCTTCCTCCGTGTGCTTCCACAAAATCTTTGCAGATGCTTAATCCCAATCCGTTGCCTTCAGCTTTGGTTCCCGGAATGCGAAAATATCTGGTAAATATCTGATTTAAATATTGGGGCTCAATTCCTGCACCCTGATCTGCAACTGAAAATTTAACTGAATTGTTTCCCGACTTATCAATTGAAATTTCTATCTCAGAATTTTCAGGAGAATAACGGATTCCATTGGAAACAAAATTGTTTAACACCCAGACAATTTTTTCTTCGTCCGCATTTATTTTTTCCAACTGAGGATCAATGTAAGTTTTAAAACGGATATTTTTTTCAGCAGCAGCAGACTGATTGGTCTTAACCACTTCCTGAACAACTGTACTCACGTAAAACGGATAAACGTTGAGCTGCATCATTCCGGATTCGCGCTGCGCCAGATTCAGTAATTCCCGTGTAATTTTCAGCAATCTTACCGTGTCTTCATCAATACCTTTCAGGAGTTTCATCTGTTCGGTATTTAATTTTCCTACTTTCTCATTTTCCAATAGCTGAAGACCCATTTGAATCGAAGAAATAGGCGTTTTAAACTCATGTGAAACGGTTCCGATGAACTGTGTTTTAGCCAAATCCAGCTCTTTGAATGGCGTAATGTTTCTGAGCATAATCACCTGACCGATAAAACGGCTTTCGTGTTCTCCTGTGGGAATTACATTGATGTCTAAAATTTCCTTTTCAAAGTAATTTTCTTTTCCTTCTACAAAAATTTTTAAGGTTTCAGACTCATTTTTAGGATGATTGACATCAATAATCTCTTTAATTAAATCTCTGATCAAATCATTGCTCACCGCTACATCCTGAATCAGTTTTCCTACAAAATTATCTTTTTTCAGACCTGAAATTTTTAGTGCTTCATCATTTACAAAAAGAACTTTCTTACTCTCGTCGATCCCGATTACAGCGTCATGCATATTGTCAATCAGCGTTTCAATGCGCTTTTTTCCTTTTAAAATTTTATCAATCCGGCTTTCAGAGTATTCCTGAAGTTTTTCTGCCATCGTATTAAAAGATCTCGCCAATTCACCAAACTCACTGTTGCTTTCAAAATGAACCCGTTCTCTGTAATTCTGGTTGGCAATCTGATGAATACTCGAAGTCAGCTCCCGAATAGGATTGGAAATATTGGAAGGCAGATTCACCATTAAAATAAAAGCAATCAAAAAACAGAGAGTTCCGACGATGGAAATCACTGCAATCGCATTTTGTGCCGTGGTGTTGGCAATGCCACTTTTGATCTGGATGGCATTCATATTCAGCTGCATCAGTTCGGCAATATCTTTCCGGATGGCTGAATGTAAGTTTAAATTGCCCTGATTATTTTTTAATTCTGAAAAATGTTCATGAATATTTTGCGTCGCTTCTTTCTCGCCATCTTCAGTAATATTCTGCCGCTGAAGATTGAGATTTTTCTGAAATTCTGACAGCGCAAACGGCTCCTTCCCGATTTCTTCCAGCGACAAAAGCATATTTCGGGAATATTGCAGCGTGTTGTAATTGGCCACAAGAATATTCTGCGTATCTTTTTTCAGCTGATAAATAAACCACCCACCCAAAGTGGACAGCACAATTATCATAAAAAACAGCAGACCAACGCCTGCATTCAGTTTTGTTTTTATTTTCATTACGACAAAATTACTAAATCTACATTCTGTTTTGACAGCCTTTTTAATAATGAATTAAAGGTATCGGTTGCCAAAATAATTCTCCAGATATCCAGATGTGGTTTTCCGATGCATACCGTTGTGATGCTTCGTTCATCACACTGTTCCATTATTGATAGGGCTATGTTTTTGCTTTCCACCTTGATGATTTCTGCGCCGAGTTCTGTAGCCAGTTTAAAATTATTAATTAAATGTCTCTGTTTGCTCAAATTAATCCTGTCCGCCGACTCTTTCGGAATCTGAACATACAGCAGAAACCACTGACTGTTGTAATAATTTGCCAGTCTTGCCGTTTTCCGGATGACATTTTTTGCTGTTTTTTCATTGGAGCTGATGCACGCCAGAAATCTTTCTTTCTTTAATGTCTTTCCGGTGATGACTTCTGTTTCAACTTTTCTGGTCACCTGCGAAGCCACCTCTTTTAAAGCCAGCTCACGAAGCTGAAGAATATTTTCATTTTTAAAGAAATTATTCAGTGCCGAAGGAATTTTGCTTTGGTCGTAAATTTTTCCTTCCTTTAATCTGGCAATCAGTTCGTCTGCGGTAAGGTCAATATTCACAACTTCATCAGCAGCGGCAAGTACCGTATCCGGAATTCTCTCTGCTACTTCCACACCGGTCACGGCCTTTACTTCTTCGTTCAAACTTTCTATATGCTGGATGTTTACAGCGCTGATTACATTGATCCCGGCGTCTAAAATATCCATCACATCCTGCCATCGTTTTTTATTTTTGCTTCCTTCAATGTTGGTGTGAGCCAGTTCATCCACAATCACAATTTCAGGACGGAGCATCAAAATGGCGGGAACATCCAGCTCTTCCAGTTCTTTTCCTTTGTAAAATAATTTTCGTCTTGGAATAACAGGTAAACCTTCCAGCAAACGATGGGTTTCTTTTCTCTGGTGTGTTTCTATGTAACCAATTTTTAAATCGATTCCGTTTTGAAGAAGTACGTGAGCTTCCTGCAGCATTCTGAAAGTTTTGCCCACGCCTGCGCTCATCCCGATATAAATCTTAAGTTTTCCTCTTTTTGATTTATTGATAAGATGTAAAAATTCTTCTGCGGATTTTCTGGATTCGTTCATTATTGAAATGGTTTATTTGAGAACGGTTACAAATTTCTTTATACCATTAAGAACTTTGAGTTTTTAAGGACAAAAATGATAGATTTTTTAAGATTAATCGAGAATAATCATTAAGCAGGAGACTTAAATCAATTCTATTGATTCTTAAAAAAACTTAATCAATTAATAATCTTAATGGTTTAAAAATTATAAATATCATATTCATTACTAAAATGAAACTGCCAGTGCCGTAGTTGCCGTAAAACTGTTTTTATTAAACTCATCAATTCTGTTCATAAAAACCGCGACTCTGCTGTTTAAATTTCTGATTTCTGTACGCCAGACAAGATTCGGAAAGATCTGATAATCGGCATTCAGAGAATATCCAAAAGTTTTAAAACCATTTTCTGTTCCGGTAGCGATGATGACTCCTTTTTCATCCTGATAATATTCTCCTCTTGCGGTAAAACTAAGTTTTTCTGTAGCATTGTATTTTGCAATTAAAACAGGCGTGTACCAAATATTGTACTGTTTACTTTCCTTTGCTTTTTGCTCGGCTCCAATGTCAAATCCCGCAGTTACCCCAAAATTTTTACTGATTTGATACACTGCGTAAAGATTGTGAAAATACCGCATCTGTCGAATGCTGTCGGGCTTGTCGTTTCCGATAAAAGAACTGCTGTTGACGGTCAGTTTTTCATTAGGCTTAAAAGTCACTTGATGACCGAATGCAGGCGTGGAATTTCCGTCAACTCTCTGAATACGCTGCCAACCATTCAGAACCAAACCACTCAAAAACCATTTTCCGCTTTGTGAAGTGTAGGAAATTTTCGCACCGGTTTCAAAATAAGGCGAATTGTCTGCGAAAAGACTTCGTGTCAATGTCCAGTTATCTTTTCCAACGGCACTTTCAAAACCTAAATGAGACGGGAAAATTCCCGCATCAATCCACAGATTGTGTTTTCTGGAAATTTTTAAACCTGCATTGGCTTCGTAAATATTTTTCATCACACCCTGTTCGGCTGCATAATTGGCATTCATATACGTTCCGACTGCCAAGGCCAGATTGGCTCTTACATTTTCGGTATTGTAAGCCGTTTTGATAAAGGCTAAGTTGACGTTTATCTCATTGTTCCGGTTGTGACTGTACACAAACGAAGGACGGCTGTTATTTTTAGGATTATTAAAATCCGCAGTGTAATAAACTTCAGCGTATCCGCTTACAGTAAGGGGTTTGATGATAGAATCGTTTTGTGCAGATGCTGTGATTCCACATACGGCTGACAAAACAAACAGTATTTTTTTCATTGAATTTAAATTTAAGAAAAAGATGGAATTTCGTTTGAAAAAATTTAATTCCAAAAGATAATTAGTGATTTTAAAATTTTACTTTGCACTTAACCTGTCAAGTGCGATATTCAGTTTCAGGACATTGATTTTTTCCGGTCCAAACAATCCTGCCAAAGGTTTTTCTGTGTGTTCGGCGATGACATTATTGATTTTACTTTCATCAATATTTCTGATTTTGGCAATTCTTTTCACCTGAATTTTGGCTGCCTGTACAGAGAAATTCGGATCCAATCCGCTTCCGCTGGCTGTAACCAAGTCTGCCGGAATTTCTAACTTCTTAATTCCTGGATTTTTCATTAAAATCGTATCGATTCTAGCCTGAACCTGTTTTAAATATTCTTCATTCGACGGACCTTTGTTGCTTCCTGCCGATCCCGCAGCGTTGTAGTCAACCGCTGAAGGTCTTGACCAAAAATATTTGTCGCTGGTGAAAGACTGTCCGATGTTTTCGTAATAAGTTTTGTTCTGATGTTGAATTATATCTCCCTTTCCCTGATGAGGCGAAAGCTGAGCAATTGCCCAAATGGATACTGGATAAACAATCGCAAGAAGGACGATGCAGAGAGCAGTCATTTTAATTGCAGGTAAAATATGTTTTTTCATTTGATAATAATTTTAATAAAGACAAATGCAGGAAGAATTGAGATAGATATTGTACGAAAAGTGATGTGATGAAAACTTTCTCCCTGCTTTGCCTTTTAGATATTTAGAAAAATAAGGATACGATAATGTCGATGAGTTTAATGCCGATAAATGGGATAATCACGCCGCCTAAACCGAAGATGAATAAATTCCTTCTCAGCAAAGCCGATGCGCCGATTGGTTTGTAAGCAACCCCTTTCAACGCCAACGGAATCAGTATCGGAATAATAATCGCGTTAAAGATAACCGCTGATAAAATGGCACTTTCGGGACTATGAAGATTCATGATGTTTAAACCTTGCAGAGCCGGAATTGCAGTGATAAACAATGCCGGAATAATGGCAAAATATTTCGCAACATCATTGGCAATGCTGAATGTCGTCAGCGTTCCTCTCGTCATCAGCAACTGTTTTCCGATTTCCACAACTTCAATCAATTTTGTCGGGTCGTTATCCAAATCCACCATATTTCCGGATTCTTTTGCAGCCTGAGTTCCGCTGTTCATGGCAACACCAACATCTGCCTGAGCCAGTGCAGGAGCATCATTGGTACCGTCACCCATCATGGCAACCAATCGACCGTCCTGCTGTTCTTTTTTGATGTAATTCATTTTATCTTCCGGTTTTGCTTCGGCGATAAAATCATCAACCCCGGCCTTTTCGGCGATAAATTTTGCAGTGAGAGGATTATCACCGGTTACCACCACCGTTTTGATTCCCATTTTTCTCAGACGCTCAAAACGTTCGCTGATTCCGGTTTTGATAATGTCCTGAAGCTCGATTACGCCCAAAACTTTTTCATTTTCCGAAACTACCAGTGGAGTTCCTCCGTTTTGGGAAATTTCTTTTACTTTTAAATCTATTTCCTGTGGAAATTCATTTCCGGCCGCTTCAGCTATTTTTCTGATGGCGTCTGTTGCACCCTTTCGGATGCGGTTTCCTTCATAATCAATTCCTGAGCTTCTGGTTTCTGCAGTGAATTTGATAAACTGTGGATCAGTGATTTCATAACTTAAAGGATTGATTCCCGCCAGTTCGATGATCGATTTCCCTTCCGGAGTTTCATCAGACATTGAACTTAAAACTGCCGCTTTGATCAATTGTGTTTCATCAATATCGTGAGCCGGATAAAATCCTGTTGCTTTACGGTTCCCAATGGTGATTGTACCTGTTTTATCTAATAGCAAGACATCGATATCTCCAGCCGTTTCCACGGCTCTACCGCTTTTTGTGATCACGTTGGCGCGCAAGGCTCTGTCCATTCCCGCAATACCGATTGCTGACAATAATCCGCCAATTGTAGTTGGAATTAAACAGACAAAAAGTGAAATAAACGATGCGATGGTAATGGTGACATTAGAATAATCCGCAAATGGTTTTAAAGTAACACAGACAATGATGAAAACCAGAGTAAAACCTGCGAGTAAAATCGTCAGGGCAATTTCGTTAGGCGTTTTCTGTCTTGAAGCACCTTCCACCAACGCAATCATTTTATCTAAAAAGCTTTCACCTGGTTGTGTGGTTACCTGTACAACGATTTTATCAGACAGAACTTTTGTTCCACCGGTCACAGAACTTTTGTCGCCACCAGCCTCACGAATGACGGGAGCAGATTCACCTGTAATTGCGCTTTCATCAATCGTAGCAAGACCTTCGATGATTTCTCCGTCTGAAGGGATGATATCACCGGCTTCACAAACGAAAATGTCACCTTTCTGTAATTTAGAGGAAGAAATTGTTTCACCATTCTGGAGTTTTGCAGGTGTTTCCTCTCTCGTTTTACGCAAACTGTCTGCCTGAGCCTTTCCTCTTGCTTCGGCGATGGCTTCAGCGAAATTCCCAAACAGGACGGTGAGCAAAAGGATAATGAATACCGTGAAATTGTAAGCGAAACTTCCCTGAGATTTTTCTCCAGTTAAAGTCCAGATGCTTACGAAAAACATCACCAATGTTCCGAGCCATACGAGAAACATGACGGGATTTTTAAACATCAGTTTCGGATTCAATTTCACAAAAGACTGTTTCAATGCTTCCTGAACCAATTCTTTTTGAAACAAAGATTTATTTTGAGCCATTTTAATTTCTGTTATTTAAATTTTATTATGATACCCTTGATTTTTACCGCAAAAGGGACAAAAGATTTTAATGCTTTTAAGTTTTTCAAAAGCCTGCAAAACTTAGGTTTTACATTTTGCAAACTTTAATCACTTTTTTCAATAATTCCCTTTGATTTTTTTGAGGTTTAAAAATATTTTGCCTTTAAATTTTATTTCATTGAAAAGTATTCTGCAATCGGTCCCAATGCCAGTGCCGGAAAGAAAGCCAGTGCGGCTATAATCGCAATTACTGCAAAAATCATCAGCCCGAATGTGGAGGTATCTGTTTTTAAAGTTCCTTCTCCTTCCGGAATGTATTTTTTCTGAGCCAGTAATCCCGCAATCGCTACCGGACCGATGATTGGCAAGAAACGACCGAGCAACAGAACAATTCCGGTGGAAATATTCCAGAAAAGATTATTGTCACCCAAGCCTTCAAAACCGCTTCCGTTGTTGGCAGCTGAAGAAGTATATTCATAAAGCATCTCACTGAAACCATGGAATCCAGGATTATTGAGTGTAGAAGTTCCGACTTCAGGAAAATAGGTCGCAATCGCAGTTCCTACAAGAATTAAAAACGGGTGGAAAAGCGCTACAATCATGGCAATTTTCATTTCACGGGCTTCAATTTTTTTACCCATAAATTCCGGAGTACGGCCGACCATCAATCCACTGATGAAAACGGCGAGAATAATATAGATGAAAATATTCAGAATACCTGCGCCGTCGCCGCCGTAGAAAGCATTCACCATCATGGCAAGCATCTGGGTCATTCCGGAAAGCGGCATTGCACTGTCGTGCATTGAATTGATAGAACCCGTAGAAATCACCGTCGTCACAATGCTCCAAAAACCTGAAGCGGCAGCTCCGAAACGGATTTCTTTACCTTCCATCGCTCCCAAAGACTGATCAATTCCCATTTGGCTGATGGCGGGATTTCCATTCATTTCCATAATGACTGTAGGCACTGCCAGCAGGAGAAAACCGGCTGTCATCACGCCAAAAATCATGTATCCGAACTTTTTTCTGCGGATAAAATGTCCGAATGCAAAAACCATCGCCATCGGAATGATAAATTGTGCAAACATCTCCACCATATTGGTAAAGTAGCTTGGGTTTTCCAGAGGATGTGCTCCGTTAGCTCCAAAAAAGCCACCACCATTGGTTCCGATATGTTTGATAGGAACAAATGCGGCAACCGGCCCTGTGGAAACTACCACATTTTTACCTTCGAGCGTTATCATTTTATCTTTTCCGCTGAAAGTCATTGGCATTCCCTGAAATACCATTACAGCGCCCATCAACAGTGAGAGAGGTAAGAGAATTCTTGTGGTTGATTTAAGGAAATAATCATAAAAGTTCCCCAGCTTCTCTGTAGATTTTTCTCTGAAAGCTTTAAAAATTACAATCGACGCAGCCATTCCCGTCGCTGCGGAAACGAACTGTAGGAACATCAGCCAGATTTGACCAAGATAACTTAATCCCGTTTCGCCTGAATAATGTTGCAGATTACAGTTGACTAAAAAAGAAATGGTTGTATTAAAAGCCAGATCCGGAGACATATCGGGATTTCCGTCGGGATTGAGCGGAAGCCAGCTCATATTCATCAGAATCAGCATGCTGATAAAAAACCACAGAAAATTGATGGTTAAAAGTGCAGTCAGATGCTGTTTCCAGTTCATTTCAGAATCAGAATCAATACCTGATAATTTATAGAAAAACTTTTCTAAGGGTTTAAAAACAGGATCCAGAAATGTTTTTTCTCCTGTGTAGACTTTTGAAATATACTTTCCAAAAGTTATCGCTAAAAGCAATGTTATGACAAACATCGCTACAACGCCTAAAATTTCAGTGTTCATAGTTTGTTTAATGAGTTAGTGCAAATTCTTTTACGGTAATCAACAGATACAGAAAAGCAACGATGAAGGCGATCCAAAAAATCAGAACTGCCCACTGTTTTATTTCGTTCAGGATTTTACGTTTCATTTGCATAAGGTTTGGGTTTAAAATTTTTCCGGCTTTACGAGCACATAACATATATAAATGAATATGGCTACTGACAATAAGAATAGTAGAGTCATTTTTTTAGTTTAAATGGTTTCGAAATACTCAACAAGACGGTAAAACAATACGAACAGAAGTATCGCAGTGAGTAAGAGAATAATTGTTATCATTTTTTTATTTTTAGTTAATCTGCAGAACTGCAGCTGCGACAAAAACGCTGAGGATTACAGCAATATTGATGGTTATCACTTCGAAATCGTGTTTTTCGCGGGTTGCTTTCAAAAGTTTCCAGTCGCCGGTTTTTCTGATTTTTGATTTCATTCTTTAATTTTTAAATTCCTGATTTGTAAACCTGATGCAGATAATTGTTCTGAAGACTCAAAGACATTCTGCTGAAAATCATTTTCTTGAAAGCGGGCTCGCAACAGAAAGTAAAGCTGTCTAGAGAATAGATAAATGTGTTTTCGATGGCATTCTTCAGCTTTTGGTCGCCCTTGCTGTAAAGCCTGTTCATTTTTCTGAGACATTTCATCAGCGTTATCCTGTCATTGCTGTTGATCAGGTTTCGGATTTGACCTGTAAAGACGCTGATTACCTTGTAAGGTGTTGCCACTTTGCCAGACTCATTAAATTCAAGCTCTGTTTCGGGGATTACTTCTACAATTTCCTTTATTGCTTCTGTGTAATTCATTTTGGTTTGTTTTGAATCTCTAATGCCAAGATTTATTCCCTGTGAGAAATAAAATTTAAAATAAATTGATTTACAGTAGTTTAAACCAAATATTGATTTAAAACAAAAACAAAAAACCCTATCAAAATGATAGGGTCGTTATCAGAATGGAAATATTTTCTAAGAAATTTTGTACTCGTCCACCTTTCTGTAGAGGGTGGCGATGCCGATTTCGAGTAATCGTGCGGCCTCGGCTTTATTGCCTTTGGTATGATTAAGCACCTTCTGAATCTGCATTTTCTCAGCACTCGCCATAGAAAAAGCAGACATTATTTTGGTTGGAGAAGAATTTTGGTCATTATGAATTGAAATATCAAAGGGCAGACTTTCGACATCCAGCTCCGAAGAATCTGTGAGAATCACGCTGCGTTCAATCACATTTCGAAGTTCACGGATGTTGCCTTTCCATAGATGATTTTTTAATGCCTTCAAATAATCAGGAGAAACGGAAGTGATATTTTTTCCTGTTTTAAGGCAAAAACTTTTCAGGAAAAATCTGACAAGCAACTCTATATCTTCCGTTCTTTCTCGCAGCGAAGGAAGTTTAATCTGAAAAATATTGATTCTGTAATAAAGGTCTTCACGGAAATTTCCGTTTGCAATTTCAGTTTCCAGATCTCTATTGGTTGCCGCTACAATCCTGACATCCGTTTTAATCGGCTTATTGTCGCCCACTTTCAGAAACTCTCCCGATTCCAAGACGCGCAACAGTTTTGCCTGTAAATCCAGTGGCATTTCTCCGATTTCATCCAGAAAAACCGTTCCCTGATTGGCTTCTTCAAAAATACCTTTGCTGTCTTTGAGAGCACCCGTAAAAGCGCCGGCTTTATGACCAAACAGTTCATTTTCCAGCAAATCTTTCCCGAATGCCGAACAGTTGATCGCGATAAAATTATTTTTATTCCTCATGCTTGCGTGGTGAATCGCTTGTGCAAAAACTTCTTTGCCTGTACCTGTTTCACCCGTCAGAAGCACCGTTGCATCGGTATCTGCAACTTTTCTGGCAGAATTTACTACATTCGTAATTGAAGATGATTTCCCGATGATGCTGTCGAAAGACTGTTTTCTGTTGAGTTGCTTTTCCAGATGAAGCACGCGTTTGTTCAGAGCGACTTTCTCTGCTGCTTTATAAATAAGAGGCAGAATTCTGGTGTTGTCATCCCCTTTGGTGATATAGTCAAAAGCCCCGTTTTTAATCGCCATAACGCCATCCGGAATATTGCCGAAAGCAGTCAGAAGAATCACTTCCACGACAGGAAATTTATCTTTTAAAATTTTTGAAAACTCCACACCGTTACCATCAGGAAGCTTTACGTCGCAGATCACAATATCAATCTCTGAAGTTTCGAGTTTCTTCAGACCACTTTTCAGATTGCCTGCTTCGATGACATCAAAACCTTCAAGACTGATAATTCTGGAGAGAAGTGATCTTATTTTTGCCTCGTCGTCGATGATTAGAATGGTGTTCACTGTAGTAAATCGTTTCGGGCAAAATTAGCAATTATTGAATCGTTTTTTAAAATTAAATCACATTTCCGGTTATCAATTAAACTATAGTTTTCTGAAGCTAGCCTTTTAAAGTTTTAAAAATAAAATTCCACAAAGCTCATCAGTTATCTAACGAAAAGTAAATCACTTCTCTTATTTTTTTTTGCTGTTTAAAACAAAAATGTCACAATAATTAGAAATACTTATTTTTTTATGTAAATTGGTTTAAAGATTGTGCGCAATACTATGAAAATTTTACTGGAAATACTACCTTCGAATATATTTGAAGTAAATTTAATATTATTTTAATCATAATCATTTTTTTACTATAAATATTTTAAAATGAGATCGAAAGAAATGAAAGTAATTCTAAAGTAATTTAATACTTCAATAAATATCATGTTCTGTTTTAAAATCTTGTTGAAAAAAAAATATTACTTTTGCCGGAGAAAAAAATTGTCAATTTTGTTATTATCGCTATTTTAGCGTTACCATATCAAAACATTAAAGGAAGAAGCATGAAAAAAATATTTTTACTATTCGCCGTAATACTCAGTTTTACAGCATTTTCACAAATTAAAGTTCTGAAAAATGAAACTTTGGTAGAGATCGGAAAAGACAATTCTGTGGGACTTTATAAAAAAGATAACAGATATACTTTCAATTATCAGGACATCAACAACTCAAATCTCAACACTTTCAGATCATTCTCTTTTATTGACATGAATGGCGATGTGATGGGACTTTACAAAATGATTTCAGATGGTTTTATCGATGAGCCTTCAGGAAATATCTCCCTTGAACTTCCAAATGATATTATCGAACTTCATTTCGAGAAAAACTATGGTCAGCCAACGATGCAGTTTATTCAGTACATCAATAAGAATAAAAAGTATGTTGGAAAATCCCAGTTTTTAAACAAAAAACAAGTTGATAAAATTTTCGGAGTAGGAACATCAAAGGCAGCACTTTACAATAAACCTGTGAAACAGCAGACAGCAGTAAACACTCAGCCAGCGACACCGGTACAGCAGACGTACACGCAGCCCAATACACCAGCAGCGCAGCCGGCAAAAAAACCTATCAGAAAAAGAAAATAGTCACAGCTACAACAATATTTAAACTCATTCTTTACGGATGAGTTTTTTGTTTTATTTTTGTAAAATATCAAAATCAGCATGTCATTAATCATAAATAATTTAACCAAAACTTTCGGAACTCAGACTGCTCTGAATAACGTCAGCATTTCTACGGAAAAAAACGAGATCATCGGCCTTTTGGGACCCAACGGAGCGGGAAAGTCTACCTTAATGAAATCAATCGTCGGTGCTTTGAAAATTGAGCAGGGCGAAATTTTTTTAGACGGAAAAAATATTGTTGAAAACGAAATAGAAACCAAAAAGAGAATCGGTTTTCTACCTGAAAACAATCCGCTATATCTGGAAATGTTTGTGAAGGAATATCTGCAGTTCGTTGCAAATATCCACAAAATCCCGATGTCGAGAGTAGATGAAGTGATTGAAACTGTCGGCCTGACTCCGGAAAAATCCAAAAAAATAGGTCAGCTATCCAAAGGTTACAAACAGAGAGTCGGTCTTGCCCAGGCAATTATTCACCAGCCGGAACTTTTAATTTTAGATGAACCGACCAACGGCTTAGATCCAAACCAAATTCTTGAGATAAGAAGCGTGATTAAAGAAATCGGCAATAAAAAGACGGTAATTCTTTCCACTCACATCATGCAGGAAGTGGAAGCGCTTTGCAGCAGGGTAATTTTGATCCACAAAGGAAATATTCTGCAGGATTGTGCCATTGAAGATTTTAAAGGTAAATTCAACAGTCTGGAAGAAGCTTTTACAGCTTATACAACTGAGCAAACTATTTAAATTTCTGAAAGGATAAAACCACAAAAGTCACAAAAGTTTTAGAGCTATATTTACAGACTTATTAAAGTTCAAAAAAGATACTCTCTTCAGAACACACCTATTTTGATCTTTAATAAAAGACTTTTTACAGCTTTCTTTTGTGACTTTTGTGGTAAAAATTATCATAGAAATAAATAAAAATAAAGACCTGCAAAGTCTGCAGGTCTTTTAGATTTTACCAAATCATAATTCTTTCGGATGGTGCCTTATACATTTTGTCACCTTCCTTAATATCGAACGCTTTTATGAAAGAATCCTGATTCACCAAAGGCCCGAAAGCTCTGAAAACACCCGGCGAATGCGGATCTGTTTTCACCTGATTGATCATATACTGCTCTGTGGATTTTGTACGCCAAACGGTAGCCCAGCTTAGGAAAAACCGCTGATCCTGAGTGAAACCACTGATCAGACCCGGATTTCCTTTGTCTTTCAGATACATTTGAAGTGCTTCATAAGCTACAGAAACGCCGCCAAGATCGCCAATATTTTCACCGCTGGTGAATTTACCGTTGACGAAACTTCCTTTCACAGGCTCGTAAGCATTGTACTGAGCAGCCAGCTGAGCCACTTTTGCATCGAAGTTTTTGCGGTCTTCGGCTGTCCACCAGTTATTTAGATTTCCATCACCGTCGAATCTTGAGCCACTGTCGTCAAAACCGTGTGAAATCTCGTGACCGATCACAGCTCCTATTCCACCGAAATTTACTGCTGCGTCAGCTTTTGGATTGTAAAACGGTGGCTGTAAAATGGCTGCAGGAAATACGATCTCATTGTTTGAACCGCTGTAATACGCGTTAACCGTTTGCGGAGTCATTCCCCACTCTTTTTTGTCTACAGGTTTCCCCACTTTCTCCAGACTTTTTCCGTATTGCCATGCTGATACGTTCTGAAGATTTGAATACAATGAAGTTCCTTTTTCAACTTTTAACTTAGAATAATCTTTCCATTGATCCGGATAGGCAATTTTCACGCTGAATTTAGAAAGTTTTTCGTGGGCCTTCACTTTGGTTTCAGGAGACATCCAGTCGATTTCGGTGATGTGTTTATCGAAAGCTTTTACGATGTAATCGATGTAGGTTTCCATTTGTTGCTTAGACTCCGGCGTGAAGTACTTTTCTACGTACAATTTTCCGAAAGCTTCCCCCAAAATAGAATTGACCATTGCCAAACCTCTTTTGTTCATCGGACGCTGCTCTTTCTGTCCCTGCAGATATTTAGAATAGAAATCAAAACGGATTTTTTCTAAATTTTCATCAAGATTGGCAGCATTTCCGTTTACGATATGGTATTTCAGATAATCTTTCAGCAATGGAATATTTTTCTGAGTAAAAATCTGATCCATAGTCTGGTAATATTTAAGTTCTCCAATGATCACACGGTCTGTGTTGACACCTGCATCCTTTAAATATTTCGGAAGGTTTACATTTTTCACCAAAGCCGGAAGCTCAGATACTTTTTTTGGATTGTATCTCAGGTTGGCATCGCGGTTCTGCTCCAAAGTCAGCAGGTCGTTCGCCATTTTTTTCTCAAAATCAACCACATTTTTAGCTACAGCATCAGAATTTTTATAACCTAAAATCACAAAAAGTTTAGCAATATAATTCTGATATTCTGCCAAAGTTTTGGTATTGGCTTCGTTTACTTTTTGGTAATAATCTCTTCCCAAACCAAGATCGGGCCCGCCAAGATAAACGGCATTCATATTTGAATCTTTCAAATCTGCGCTTACCCTCCATCCATAGAATGAATTGTCTCCCAATTTTGTAGCTTCAAGCAAATATTTCTGAAGATCTGCAACATTTTTAATGGCATCAATTTTTGCCAGATCAGATTTTATTGGAGCTAAACCTTCAGCATTTCGTTTTGAAGTATCCATAAAACTTGCGTAAAGATTCTGGATTTTCTGACCTTCTGAACCTTCAGGATAGGTTTCACTTAAAATTTTGTTTAAAATATCCAGAGAAGCATCATCCACATTTTCTCTCAATGCATTGAAAGAGCCCCAGCTCGCTTTGTCTGATGGAATTTGGGTTTCTTTTACCCAGTTTCCGTTGACGTAGGTAAAAAAATCGTCCTGAGGTCTTACTGATTTATCCATATAGGCAAGGTTTATTCCTTCTTCCTTCATTCCAACGAACACAGAATCGGTCTTTGCAGCAGTGGGTTGCTCTCCTCTGTTTACGGCTACTTTCTTATTGGTTCCGCAGGAATTCAAAAAAACAAGACCTGAAAATGCCAAAACGGCAATATTTATTTTTTTCATTAAAATTTTAATTTATGATTTCTAAAAGAATATCAAATATAATGAATACTTAGAAAAAATGATGACATATTCTTTTATTAATCATCTCCATAAAAACAAAAAATCAAATGAAATATTTTACATTTGAACTATGAAAATCCATCACATAGCCATCATCTGTTCAGATTACGAAGTCTCAAAAAAGTTTTATACAGAAATTTTAGGTTTAAACATCCTCCGTGAAGTCTACCGTGAAGAAAGGCGGTCCTACAAACTGGATCTGGCGATTGGAGATCATTATGTGATTGAATTATTTTCATTTCCAAATCCTCCTAAACGACCTTCCAGACCGGAATCCTGTGGTTTGAGACATCTGGCTTTTTCTGTCGGATATGTAAACGAAAAAAGAGAAGAATTAATTCAGAAAGGTTTAAACTGCGAAGAAATCCGTGTTGATGAATTTACCGGAAAAGAATTTTTCTTTACTCAGGATCCTGATGGTTTGCCTTTGGAATTTTATGAAGAGTATTTTGAACACAGAGTACACTAGGTTTATTGTAAATGATATCGCCATAAGTCTCACGAAGCCGTTTGACTATGTCGAATCTTTGATTTCACTTAAATAAGACAGAGTTTTTCAGCCTGCATAAATTTCAAATCTCAAACTTCAAATCTCAAATTTTAATGCGCGTAGCCCGTGAAAAAGCTCACAGCCATAATCGCCAGAACAATTGAGGAAATAATTACATAAGTGTAATCTTTTTCCTTCAAATATCCGATTAAAGCAAAAATAATTCTCATCAAAGGCGTGAAAATGAGCATCAGAATTCCCAGTTGAATAATGGCCATCCCTTCACCCTTGCAAAGTGTTTCCCAGAAATGACTCCAGACTTTTTCTGAAGACGTTCCCATGTCGAGAAGTTTGTACTTTCGGGGCATTTTGAAACCTTCCATGAAGAGTTTAATAAAACCAATCAGCGAAGTGATTACCGATAAAATTACGCCCAGACGAAGGAGATTTCCAACGGAACGGTTCAGGTCTACATCAGTGAAATTCTTTCTCATGAGAAGTTGCTTCTAATTCCGTTATACATCATATAGACTGAAAGAATCGTAATCACTATTGCGAAAAATGTCTTTAACTTTTTTGTCTTTGAAACCATTAAAGTTTTTGAACCGATAAAACTTCCCACCACTACTCCAACCAAAACGGGAGCAACAATTACGGGTATAATCTCACCTCTCTGAAAATAAATTAATGAACTTGCAACCGCAGTGACACCAATCATAAAATTACTCGTTGTTGTAGAAACTTTAAACGGCAACCTCATCATATTATCCATCGCCAAAACTTTCAAAGCTCCGGAACCGATTCCTAAAAGTCCGGACATCGCACCTGCAAACATCATCATAAAAAATCCGGGAACGGTATTTCGTGCTGAGTAGCTTTTCAGAACGCCTTTGTCGGGGAAAGTTCCGTATAGTTTTAATTTATCTTCTAAAGTTCCTTTGATACGGGGTTCCTGATGATCCGGTTTTCCTTTTAAATTTAAAATAACAGTCAGCAAAAGGATACTTGCGAAAATAATTCCGATGGTATTGGGATTCAGCATTCCTGAAACTAACGCTCCAACGATGGCACCGGCTGTTGTGGCAATTTCAAGAAACATTCCGATTCTCATATTGGTGAAACCTTCTTTTACGAAAGCTACGGCCGCTCCGGAAGAAGTTCCGATCACCGAAATAAGTGATGCACCGATAGCGTAATGCATTGGAACGCCAAAACCCAGCGTCAATAAAGGAATAATAATAACTCCACCTCCTAAACCTGTGAGAGAACCCAAAAGTCCTGCAGATATTGCTCCAAGGAAGAGAATAATGATTTCAGACATGCTACAAATATAAAACGTTTGGGGTTTTCAGGCAAACAATAGTTCAAGATTATTTTTCGCCGTATTTCAAGGGGTTAGAACGGTTTTTATTCACCTGAAAATTTAAATTATGTTGACTAATTGAAGTGATTTCAGGCAATAATCAGATCCAAAAAAGTTCCTAAAAAAGATAATAAGTAAACCTCAAAGCCGGATAGTAGATATTTCCGATGTATTTTAACTGATGTACGTAGGTTTTATTTTTGTAATTCCAAGAAGACTGATATTCGGATTCTTTTGTCTGAATTTTCTGTATCGGTATATTCACTGAAAGTCCCAAATCATATTGATTTCTGTACCCAAAATCTAACCCAAAGCCAATATTTGAACTGATAGTATAACTTTTTTCACCAATATGCGTGTTGTAAAAACTTTCGTAATAAACGGTTTCAGTCAGGTTTTCGTTCGACTGACCATTTCCCTCGTTGTAAATCATTACATTATTATTGTAATCAGCACCCACACTTCCCTCGATGTAGATATACCTTTCTCTCAAGGGAAACAATCTTCTGTATCCCACAAAAACTGAAATACAGTCATATTTCTGTCCGAAAATCTCCTCATTCGTAAACGGAATTTCGGGCTCATTGAGATTATATTGATACTGGATTTTTTTTCTGGCGATGATGAGATCAGCAAAAAGTTTATTTTCTTCATCCAGATTTTTCACCAGTTTGGCTCCAAAATAAAATGATATTGGTTTGTTTGATCTGAAGTGGTTTTTGTCGACAGATAAATTGTTTCTGTAAAAATTCATCCCTGTCCCTGCAGTAATTCCCAAAGAATAGTCAGACTGAGAAAAACATTGAATAGAAAAGAAAAACAGCGTTGCAGCAGCAGTTTTAAAAGATAATTTCATGGTTTTGATAAGAAGTTTTCCATCTAACGTGAAAGTTCTGTTTAAATTTTAAAATAATTTCATTTAAATCTTCATCTTGTTGTAAATAACTTTATTTAGTTTTAAAAACTTAAAATTACCAGTACAAATTCAGTGTCACATTTCAAACATTTAATAAAAGATAAATTTGACGTATTTTTGCACTTATGCAAAGCCATCTGAAGTTGCAAATGAAAGGATTTTTCGGATAGAAACCTTTAAAATAAGGCATTTGCGAAAACTTTTTGCACCGTTCGGGAGAACTTTGAAAAATAAAATACCTACACATGAAATTATTCTATATCATCCTCGGAGCCACACCCAAAGGCCGGAATATCGAGCAGCACGATGTGTTTTTCGGGATTGCGGAAACTTTGAAAGATCTCGTTCCTGCTATGAAAGATTTCTGGCCCGAAGCGAAAGGCAAAATTCACATTGATGCCTATCAGGAAGTGAAATTTGCTGATGGATACGAAATTTCAGTGGAGCCTAAAAACAGCTTTGAGAATGAAGAAAAACTGTTTTTTGTGAATCTTGGCGGGTACAAGGCAGACCATTTTAAAGAATTTCACGAACAGCATTTGATGGTGGGAAAAACATTGGGTGAAGTGGTAAAAAAATCAAAGGCGACAGAATTTTATCAGACGATGGGTTTTAAAGGAGCCGGAAGTCATATTGATGAAAAATTCGGAGTAGATATTGACGATATTTTCAGTGTCACAGATATTCTTCCTAGCGAAATGAAACAAAAATATTCTTTGAAGATCACCAAATCTGAAGAAGAAAATCAGGAAAATTTTACATTTCTCGGTTATCTGATGCTGGATAAAGTGAAGTAAATTAAACCATTGATTTCTTTAAATTTAAAACTAATTCACATATTAGAATAAATCAAATATAAAAAATAAACTAATGAAAATAGGAATTTTAGGAGGCGGACAGCTCGGAAGGATGCTCATTCAGGAAGCGTTGAAATATGATGATGAATTTTATACCTTAGATCCGGCTGCAGATGCACCTTGTCACAATATTTCACATTTTACACAGGGAAGTTTTAATGATTACGATACCGTTTTAGAATTTGGGAAAGATAAAGATGTTGTAACAATTGAAATCGAGCATGTGAATGCAGATGCACTGGAAGAGCTTGAAAATCAAGGAGTAAAAGTCGTTCCGAATTCTGCGATTATCAAGACCATTCAGCAGAAAATTCTTCAGAAAAAGTTTTATGACGAGCACAATATTCCAAGTCCTGAATTTGAAATTATGGATGGAACGGAAGATGAAATTAAAATTGCTTTGCCTTTCGTACAAAAACTGAACACAGGCGGTTACGACGGAAAAGGAGTTCAGGTGATCCGCACCAATGAAGACATGAAAAATCTCTGGACTCAGGATTCTGTTCTTGAAAAACTGGTGGATATCGACAAAGAACTTTCGGTTATTGTTGCCAGAAACGAAAACGGAGAAACACAGACTTTCCCTGTAACAGAAATGGTTGCCGATCCGAAATTGAATCTTTTGGATTTTAATATCTGTCCGGTTTTTCTAAGTGAAGACATTGAAAATCAAATTGATTCAATCACAGAAAAATTCCTGAATGCTGTAAATTCCGCAGGATTGTTTGCGATAGAATTGTTTTTAGATAAAGAGGGAAAAGTCTGGGTCAACGAAACTGCTCCGAGACTGCACAATTCCGGTCATCAAAGTCAGGAAGGCAACGCCAATTCTCAGTTCGAACAAATGTATCGTGTGGTAAAAAACCTACCTTTAGCCGATACGGATGCGATTATTTACAGCGGAATGTTGAATTTGGTTGGCGCAGAAGGATTTTCAGGAAAAGTAATTTATGAAGGTATGGAAGAAGTTTTAAAACTGCCTGAAACTTACGTTCATTTATATGGAAAAACAGAAACCAAACCGGGCAGAAAGATGGGACACATCAATGTTTTGGCAGATTCACGCGAGGAACTGATGGAGAAGCTGATACAGGTAAAAGCGATGGTGAGAGTGATTGCTTAAGATCTTTAAAAATATATTGAGGAAGACTGCTTTTTGGGCAGTCTTTTTCAGTCTTTAAAGAAAAAACTCGCAATAAATAGACATCCTCCAATTAGCATTAAGAGTAATCCACTTACCAGTGCAATCGTATTTAAGCTAGGACCTGGCAAAATTGTCCAGGCCAGACCATTTAAAATAAATCCTAAAAGAAAACTTACAATTGATATACTAAATCCTTTTACTTTACTCATTTTATTTAAAGTTTAGGAAAATCAATCGTCCATTTTTTCTCGTCTGAATTCCATAATAAATAAGGACCTCCTAAACCGTCATCATAAATCAATTCGTAGTTTCCATTTTGGTCGTTATTATAAACTGGTTTTTCTAAATTACCTTTTTGTAAACCCAGTTTTTCTAAAGTTTGCAAATCGTTTTCTTCAGGAAGTTTACCATTTGTTTTCTGGTAATTTTCAATATTCTGAATTATTTTGTTTCCCGATTCAATATCAGATTTTCTTGTGATTTCTATGGGAAGATTCCAGTAAATTGTGATGGATAAAATAATCAGTATGATCGCCGAAAGCGATATCAAAAGTGTTTTTTTTAACATTAGTATTTGTTTAAAAGAATCCAAAGTTTCTTATAATCCTCGTCAGAACCAAAATTCATTGTACTTCCGTTGGCTCCCAAAATACGATATTGGTGACAACTGAAACAAATTTTTACCATTCCTATGACTTTTTTACTTTTTTTGAAAATCAAAATATCCCGGTAAACGGGAATACAAGCAGCAACAGAACCTAAAGCTTCTGGTTTTTCGACAAATATTTTGTTGAAATCTTTAAATTTTGAGGAATCAATTTCTTTCTTCTTGTAACCCATCCGACTCATGTCTTTTAAGAATTCCTGATCCTTAATGTCCTTTGGAATTTCCTCTATAACAACACCATATTTCAGCAAATCAAATTTAGAAAGATCTTTTCTGTCATACAGATTTAATCCGCTGTCCTCTTCAATGTCTATCTTATAAAATTCAATTTGATCATAATCAAAAAACAGTTTTCCATATTCGCCATCAACAGATTTTGGCATGACATTTTTCTGATGTGTATGGTTGATTTTTGTGTCTGTGCAATGAAAAAGTATTACACATAAGAGGAAAACAATTTTTTTCATATAATAAAAAGTATTGAAATTTAATCAAAATTTCTTTTTTTCGTATCATTAATTTTAAAGAACATCACTTTTACAAGGCATTATTTTTGAATTTAATAAAAATCAACTCACAAAATATTCACTATGAAAACCTATCAAAAAATATTATTGCCCGTGGCAGCTGGCGTTTTGGGACTTTTAATTCTAAATTCATGCTCCGTGGGAATTCCCGATAACGCTGTAGCTGTACAGAATTTTAATGCCGACAAATACCTCGGAAAATGGTATGAAATTGCAAGATTCGATTATAAATTTGAAAAGGATATGGACAATGTCACGGCGACCTATTCTTTAAATAAAAAAGGAAATATTAAAGTTCAGAACCGTGGTTACAATTATGTGAAAAAAGAATGGAAAGAGTCTGTGGGCGAAGCAAAATTCGTCAATTCACCCAATGAAGCCCGACTGAAAGTATCTTTTTTTAAACCCATTTGGGCAGGTTACAATGTGATCGATATTGATGAAAATTACCAGTATGCTTTGGTGGTGGGTCACAATTTAAAATACATCTGGATTTTATCAAGAACTACGGAAATCCATGAAAGCATCAGACTTCGTTTTATTGAGAAGGCTCAAAAGCTGGGTTATAATACAGATGATCTGATTTGGGTAAAACATAATCAGTAAATGTCTCAAGCAGATTTTGCTGATTGAGCGGATTTAATGTTTCCTTTGTTTTTAAACTATTGTAAAAATTCATTTAAATAAAACGTTTGGGGCAGCATCAATTTGCCACCCCAAACTTAATAAACAATATTAACACTCACTTGTTTATTTTAATTTTCATAAAGCCGATCTTCGGAAAATTAAATAGGATTTCATCATATCCTTCGTCAAATCGTCCATTCGGGACTTATAAATATCTTTAGATCAAATATAATAGAATTTCAAATCTCAAACCTCAAATTTCAAATTAAAAACTATATCCATTTTTCTTTGCAATCTCGGCAATTGATTTTTCAATTGCTTTTCCCAGATCATCAGCATCAGAACTGCCCCGTTTTTTAGTTTCAGCATCAATGAATTCCTGTCTTTTCTTTGCTAAAACTTCAATTTCCTTTTGAATTTTATCTCTGTTGGCTGATTTCTGACTTATAATTTTCTGAATTTCGTCTTTACTTTTTCCTTTCAGTTCATCTGGCAATTCTTCTTCTCTGATCGAAGAAATATAGCTTTTGTCTTTCTCTACTTTATCTACCAAATCCCAATGGTCGTTTTTGTAAGCATTCTTTTTTGATTTGCTCACAGCCCTTTCCACAGCATTTGACGCGGAAACCGATTCTGCATTCGAATCCTGTATATACTGTTTGCTTTTCATTTCGCTGCCTTTTCGACCGTAGGAAATATATGTGTCATTAAGCAAACCGTTGCATTCATAAATTCTTTTATCAAATGGCGTTTCAATATAGATTACTTTTTGGTCACTGTCTATATTAAAGTATTTACCGTCCCCTAAACTCGCTCCGTTTTGCCAAAAAGTTTGAATTCCCTCATCACGGCTTCCGCAGAAAATCGTGTTGGTGTAAATATTTTTTTTCTTTGCTCCCGAAACCGTCTCTTTATAACTGACTCTACCCTGATCAAAAGCTTCATTTCCAGCGATGTAAATCAGCTTCATGCTTTTTTCATTGCCGTCCCATTTCAGATTTGTCGCGGCGTCACGTATTACAGCTCCGCAATATTCACTACCGCCATTGGTTCGGAGGGCAAACAGTTTTTCTGAAACCAAATCCAGATCCTGAGTGAGCGGTGTGATCTGTCGGATGTAATTTTCGTCCTGCAAACCGTCATTCCCGTATTCATATAGGGCAATTTCCACTTGTGGTGCCTGTCCGTTGTACTTGAGAGTGGTCAAGGTATTCACGATATTCCACAATCTTGATTTTGCCTGATCAATAAGTCCGTCCATACTGTTTGACGTGTCCAAAAGCAGGGCAACCTGAATTTTGTTATCTTTTGAAACTGTAATTTGTGGCTCCGGAGAAATATTGCTTTCTACCACTTCTCTGTCGTTGGCTTTACTGCTGCAACGGATGTCTGACATTTTCCCTGCGCTTAAAAAAGCTACTGCACTGGTTGTTAATGCTAAAAATTTTAAAGTGTTCATATCGTATGTTTTTAAATATTGTTTCGGGTTACGAGGTTCGGGTTACGAGTTTCGGGTTACGGGTTACGGTAGCGTATCGGGACGCGGGTCGTAAACTTTTGGTTTGGATTTTTGAAATAGGTTTTTGAACAAAATTTTCCAATCCCGAATCCCGAATCCCGCAACTCGAATCACCTGCTGTAATACTGAATCTGCATTTCTTTAGGATATTTCAACTCATAAGAAAAATTGATTTTCTCTGAACCTCCGCTGTTGATTTTCCTGTTCCAGAGGATACTTCCTGTTTTACCGTCATATTCTCCGTCACCTATGTTTAAAGTTTTCACCGATATTTTATCAGTTTGACTGATCGGCAGCTGATCCAGAATCTCAAGTTCAATATTTTCTTTCGTGTTGTTTCTGATTGATATTTCGTAAGATTCTGTTTCCAGTTTATTTGAACTGAGTGATTTCTGAGCAGTTTTATCTTCGACTTTCATGCGTTTCACTACAATTCTTTCATCAACACCAAGTGAAATCGGGAATTCATCTTTTACATAATTGCTTGTGATATTGGTTTTTCCGATATAATTGTCTTCAAAATAAATATTGCATTCGCCTGAAATGAGATTTAAATTCTGCCAGTCTTTCACAAAAGCCATGAGGAAAACCTGATTGTTCAGCTTCGGAACGGTGTGATATTTATAAGTTGCCTCCACATCTTTTTTATCCAGAATCACATATTGTTCTTTCTCCTGACTGACGATGGTTTGGCTAAATTTCAATTCATACAGAACATTCATCTGGTTATCCGAAACCGTTGCCACCGGAATCTGACTAGTTGCAGCAACTTCAGCCCGCATCTGGTAAGAATTAACAGCTGACATTTCAGCTTTTTTCATGTAACCCATTTTTGCATCATCGGAATTGTGAGCAGTGTATTCTGCTACATAAAGTGGAGATAAAATCGGTCTGTTTTGGTTGTAAGAAGGTCGGTAGGTGGAAACAAAAAGTTTAACATTATTCCAGTCCTGTCCGGTTTTTTGATAAATTTTTCCTTTATAGACAATTTCAAGAGGTTTTTTGGTGGACAAAGCCCGCAAATCATAAGACGGAACCCAACCAGCATTGGAAACAATATAACTTACGCCCAAGTTCAGATTCATCTCATTTTCAGCAAGAATTTCAAGTAAAAGCTCTTTTTTGTTCTGATTTTTATGCGTCTGCTCTTCAGAAAACTGTTTATCGATTTTGGCGATACTTTCATCTAAAACAGATTTCTGTTCATTCAAAAGAAAAACCTGATTGTCGATTTCCAGCATTCTTTTTCTGTAAAATTCCGTAAGTTTAATCAGCTGTTCCTGCGGAGTCGATTTGTCGTTCGTAGAAACTTTCAGATTATCGTTGATGATATTTTGTTCGCCCGAGAGATTCTTAATCTGAATATTTAATAAATCAGCCTGTCTTTGAAGTTTTTTCTTTTCATCATTCAGTTTTTTTTCACCTTCAGACAATTCATCATTTTTCAGATAATTGCTTTGCGGAGTTATCGATAGAAGGGTTGTGTTTTTTTCAAGATTGATTTTATAGGTGTTTTCATCTAAATCATTTGGAAGATTGATGATTTTGACAACATTTCTTCCTTTTTGAAGACTGACGTTGGTGCTTCCGAAAACTTTCGCTCCCTGCAAAAAAACAGTTGCTTGTTTTACATCAATTTCCTTTTTAATTTCCTGAGATTTAAATAAAGAAAACGAGAGCATTAGTATTAAAATCGAGTGTCGCATTGTTTATTATTTTAAAGTTCTACAGTAAAATTACTCTGATTTTAAACCGGAAATTTGAAGACTTGGTAAACCAAGGTTTTCACTTGGTGGAAGTTTTTAAGACAAAAAAAAGACAGCCATTTCTGACTGTCTCCTACTAAACTAAAGAATTTCGTATCGTGTTTTGATGCTGAATTTAAGTTTGATATTTTCGATGTTGTCGAAAGTAAAATCTGCCGTTTGATCTGCTGCTTCCAGCTGTAAATTGGCTACTTTACTTCTGTACGCAACCGGCATCACAGAGTCGCTCATATAATCTTCAATTTCAGTGATTTCCAGAGGAGTTCCTGTCTTTTTCCCGATGCTTTCCAAAAGATAATCTGCTTTTTCTTTTGCGGCTTTCAATGCATTGATTTTTACCGTTTTTCTGAAATCTGCAATTTTTGTGTTTTTGATTTCTGCAATATTCAGATTGCTGACCCATTTTTGATTCAGCTCTTCGAAAAGCTTACTGACATTGGTTTTCAGATTCACCTTAAACTGATAGCTCTTGGTAAATTTAATTGTTTTGATGTAGGAATTCTGATACATCGATTTGAATTTGATATCTTCATTTTTTACACCGTTGCTTTTAAGGATTTCATACATCGTTTTTTCGTTGTCGGCAAGTTGGTTTTTGTTGTCACCCTTGATGCCAATGTTAAAGATAACTTCATCCGGTTCCACTTCCATTTCGGCAACTCCCGTTACCTCGATTGCATTTTTTTTAATTTCCTGCGCATTCACCAAACTTCCTGCTGCAAAAATTCCGACTAATAAAAGGTGTTTCAGTTTCATAACAAATTTTTATTTTAAATTTCTAAAGTAAAATTACTACGATTTAAAGCTGAAAATCCGTAGACTTGGTGAAACGGGGATTTGGCTTGGTGAGAGTGAATTTTTGTGAGAGTTTGTAAACAGAAAAACCTAACGGGTTTCGAAAACCCGTTAGGTTTGAGATCGTGAAATTGTTTCATTTAGCAATATTCAAATCCCTCATTTCGCCATTTGGAGTAATCAGAATATAAGATTTTTGATCTTTTACTTCCTGCTTTTTGTCCTTTGTAATGATCATTTTGACCTCATACATCACCTGAATCACGGGTTCTAAGATTGTTGGGTTTATCACAAAGTCAAATTCTTTATCCAAAATGGGCTGATAGTACATGGTTGTAGATTTATTTGTCTGATTTACATTAGCAGATCTTGTCAGCGTTAACGATGAGCTGTTGTAAGCTTCGTAAGATTTGTACATTTCGATAGGAAGTACAATTTTGTACCCATCGCTTAAACTTTTGGCAGTGTTGATAAAAGTTTCGCCCATCATTGATTCATAATTTTTGATCTTTTCCTGAAGAGCAAGTTTTGCCTTGTTCATCAACTCTTTTTTCACGTTTTCAAGATTACCTGCAAAATAATCGACTCTCACCAAATCGTAAATTTCATTTTTGGAAAGAATCGTTATCAACTGATTGAGTTGATTTGGATCTGAAAATTTTACATGAAGATTCTTTTTTAATTCAAATCCTTTGGGAACCTCATTGTATGTTTTTTTGCTGAATATCTTTTTCTCAACCTCAAAGTTATAAACCGGTACAAAAGAAATCATATCAATGTAAGTTTCATTTCCTTTTAAAAGTTTTATCTGCGAAACCGACGAATTAAGGCGCCTGTCTATCATCTCATTGACTTCCTCAGCAGTTTCGCCAACTTGGGTTAAACTGAAAATTGCCACATATTGATCTGCCTTCACATTCGCCATACCTTTTATATTAACGAATATTTCATTCGTCGAGGGACTGTTTACATTAATATTTGTGTCAGGATATCTGAACTGAGCCTGAGGGTTCGCTTGGTTTTGATAATTAATATTTCCTTTAACCTGTGCAAATTGCAGATTAGAAAATAACAGTCCGATGATGCATAAAGTGCTTTTCATAATGATTAAGTTTTAAAATTATACTGCAAACTTAACCGCCTTCCAAAAGCGTTTTGAAGCCAACTTGGTCAATTGAGGTTTTCGCTTGGTGAAGACATCATCAGAGAAAACTCACAAAATTGTTTTTAAATTTTAATTAAATTTATGAGATCACTAATGGATTTTACTTCTACATCTAATTATTTTTAAACCTTAAATCTGCTCAGTTAAGGCAATCCGCGGGAATTTTAAATCAATTTTCGATGAAAGAGGTGAATTCTGCAACTTGGTGAATAAAGATTTTCACTTGGTGAATCATTTTTTGAACATCAATTATATGTATATCTTTGTTTTATGAAATTCAAATATTTCTTTTTTGCTATTGTCTTCACATTTTTTGGGAATAAAATTTATTCTCAGAACAAAGCTGCAGAGGAAATTTCCAGCGAAAGTAAAGTTTTGAGGAAAGCGGTTGACAAAAGAGACGAATCCGCAGAAGCTGAATCGTATTTTAAAATTGGTGAGTCGTATTTTAATGCTTCCAATTTTTCTAAAAGTGAAGAGTATTTTATTAAATCAAAAAATATCTACGAAAAACTTAATGACAAGCAGAATCTGGAAAAAGTAACCAGAAAACTGGCACAGTCGCAGGAAAATCAGAACAAATTAAAAGCCGCGGCAGTAAATTATGAAGCAGCATCGAATGTGGGCTATTCTAAAGCTAAAAAAATGCAGAATTCTAATGATGCATCACGGTTAAGCTCCAATTCTGTGGTGATGAGAATGGATGCTATACAAAACAACATTCAGATCAGCGAAAAAGAAAATAATAAGGAAGACCTCGCCGCAGGATATTCTCAAATGGCAGAAGCCAATCTCGAAGTGAAAAACATTCCGAAAGCAGAAGCAAATCTCAATACGGCCTACAATATTTCAAAAGAAGAATCTCCTCAACAGGCACTGGCAATCAATCAGAAACTTACTGATTTATACGTGGTGAACAAAGATTTCGACAAAGCAATTGCCGTTAAAAAGAAGGTTTTGAAGGAGGATTTCGTTAAAGAAAATTCAAAAAAGGAAGTCGAACAGATTCAGGAGTTGGCTGACATTTATATCAAAAAAGATGATCCCAAAGAAGCCATTAACCTTTTAAAAAAATCTTACGGAATTGCTTTGGAAAAAGGTCATACGCTGGAGGCTCAGAAAAGTGTAAAAAGACTTGACAGCTTGTATGCTATTTCTCAAAATATTGACGAATCGGTTTCGCTGTATCGTGATTTTCTCGGGAAACTTCCTGATTTGGTTTCAAAAGATAAAAGTTTGGTCGACGAAAAAATTCTGGAAGATACCGAGCAGCGAATTTCACAACTGGAGCAGGAAAAAAAACTGAAAGATGAATTGATCAGAAAGAAAAATCTTTTTAACTACAGCCTGATTGGAGCTTTAATTATTTTAATTGGTTTAATTATTTTTATTTTCAGGACACTGAAAAAAGTTCAGGTTAAAAATAAAAAAATTGCATTACAGTCGCTGCGTCGTGAGATGAACCCGCATTTTATTTTTAACAGTTTGAACTCTGTCAATCACTTTATTGCAACGAATAACGAACTGGAAGCGAATCAATATTTAACTAAATTTTCAAAACTGATGCGTGGCGTGATGGAAAATTCTACAGAGGATTTTATTCCATTCCAGCAGGAATTGGATTTGTTACAGAATTATTTAGCTTTAGAAAAAACACGCTTTGCAGATAAGTTTGATTATGAAATTGAAGTTGACGAGAATTTGAATACCCAAAGCTTAAAAGTTCCCGGAATGTTGGTACAACCCTTCCTTGAAAATGCCGTCTGGCACGGATTGAGGTACAGAACCACAAAAGGATTTTTAAAATTAAAATTTGAAAAATCCGCCGAAAATCTGAAAATTACCATCGAAGACAATGGCATCGGTATCGAAGAAAGCAAGAAGCAAAAAACCGAACATCAGAAAACAAGAAAAGGTCGCGGCATGAAGAATACTCTGGAAAGAATTGCTTTATTGAATGATTTATATAAGCAAAATATTGAGTGCAAAATCACGGATAAACCCGATTCTCAAGGTGTTTTTGTTAAAATAATCTTCAGACTATCTAATTGATTTCAAACTTTAAACATTAAACTTTAAACCTTAAACATGCCCGTATGAAAATAAAATCCGTAATAGTAGACGACGAAAAAATAGCAAGAGAAGTTCTTAGAAATTATCTCACAAAATATTGTCCGCAAGTCGAGATTTTGGGAGAGGCGGAAAATATTAAAGAAGCCGTTCCGTTAATTTCTGAAACGCGGCCACAACTGGTTTTTCTTGATGTTGAAATGCCGTTCGGGAATGCTTTTGACGTGTTGGAAGCAACTAAAGAATTTTCCTACGAAACAATTTTCATTACAGCGTTTTCACAATATTCTTTGCAGGCTCTAAACAAATCTGCAAGTTATTATATTTTAAAACCGATAGACATTCAGGAATTGATCGTTGCGGTAAATAAAGTCGCTGAAAGTATTCAAAATAAAGAAGAACTCAACCGAAATAAAATTCTTCTTGAAAATTTAAAATTAAAACCGGAAAAACAGCAACTTATTCTCCCGACTTTGCAGGGTTTTGATGTCGTAAAAACAGAAGATATCGTCAGACTTCAGGCCGATGGAAATTTCACGCAGGTTTATCTTACAGACGGTTCCAGGAAAATGGTTTGCCGGTTTCTGAAACATTTCGATGATCTGCTGGAAAACCCCTTTGTAAGAGTTCACCGTTCGCATATTATCAATACCGGATTCGTAAAATCTTATCACAAAAGCGGTACCGCAACACTGACTGATCAAACTGAAATTGAGGTATCGGGGAGTTTTAAAGAGCAGTTTTTGAAAGTTTTTTCTTAGAATTTGAACCAAAGATTTTAAACCATTAAGGTTATTAATTGGTTAAGATTTTTTAAGAAAATCAGATAGATTTATTAAGTATTTGCTTAAAGTAGAGCTCAACTTAATCATCCTTAACGTGCTAATAAATCTTACGGTTCAAATACCTCTCAAACCTCACAGGTTTCGAAAGCCTGTGAGGTTTTTTCGAGAAATTTCAATTAAGATTCTTATACTCCTTCCATTCCTGAAAGCGATGGTCAATCACCTGTTTCATCATATCATAGTTTTCGTAAGTATCTTCAATGTGATAAAAAGTTTCATATTCAAAATCACTTTCTTCGGCGATGCTGTCGAAAATATTGATGTAATCTGTGGCAAATGAACTGTATTGAGCGGCAAAATCAGTTTCGTCAACGTAATAGTCTTTTGCAAAAGCGTTTCCGAAATCATTCAGATCATCTTCAGAAAATTTCCCATCCAAAACACTGATCACAAATTCAGCGCCTGTGATTTCACGTCTTTTTAAGCTTTCAATTTCATTCTCATGATCTTCCTGTAATTCCTGAGAATGAAGATTATGATTAATGCACCAGTTCAGAAACATTCCCGTGTGGGTCGCGCTGTTTTTTTGTGGAAGCTCTTCAGGAAAATCTCCGCCGTAATGCCAAGAAGCATCATCGTATTTTGTCATAGTGTAATTATAGTTATCAACAGTAGAAATCAAAGATATAAAAAATCATTTTCTTTTGCCCGCTACAGAGATTTTCACGTCATTTGTAACGAATTTTTTTTCAAAATCAAAAGCATGCAAAACGCAGTTCTTATTACCATCGGAGACGAAATTTTATCCGGAAATACCGTGGATACCAATTCAAATTTTATTGCTACCGAACTTAAAAACATCGGTATCAAAGTGGTACAGATTTTTACCATTTCTGATGAAATTGAAATCATTAAAAACACTTTGAAATCTGCATTCGGGATTGGCGATTTAGTCATAACAACCGGAGGTCTAGGACCAACAAGAGACGATAAAACCAAGAAAGCCATCGCTGATTTTTTTGATGATGAAATTGCTTTGGATGAGAAAACTTTTGAACATCTTAAAGCTTACATGGAAAAGCGCGGCAGAATAGAAATACTGGAAAGAAACCGCGAACAGGCTTTTGTTCCTACAAAATCTACGGTCTTCCAGAACCATTTCGGAACAGCTCCGTGTATGATGATGGAAGAAAATGGAAAAATTGTTTTTAGTCTGCCTGGCGTTCCTTATGAAGTGAAACCTTTAATAAAAGATCAGATCATTCCTTATTTAAAGGAAAAATTCAGCCTTAATTATCTTACGACAAGAATCGTTTCCGTTGTGGGAATTCCCGAAAGTATTTTAGCAGATATGATAGAGGATTGGGAGCTCGCTTTGCCTGCACATATTTCGCTTTCCTATCTTCCTGTCGGAACCCGTGTAAAATTGAGAATTACTGCGAGTGGCGATAACGAAAATCTACTAAAGCACGAATTGGAAGAGGTAATTCAAAAACTTTTACCTCTCATTAAACCGAATGTGATTGCCACTTCAGAAGATAAAATTGAAAAAATTCTTGCTGAAATTTTAAACGAAAAAAAACTGACATTATCTACTGCAGAAAGCTGTACGGGAGGCGAACTGGCAAAACTAATCACTTCAAATCCAGGCAGTTCAAAGTACTTTTCAGGTGGAATAATTCCTTACGATACTCAGAAAAAGATCGATATTTTAAATATAAAAAAAGAAACTGTCGATCAATACACCGTTGTGAGTGAGGAAGTTGCTGCGGAAATGGCGGCGGGTTGCCAAAATTTATTTAAAACAGATATCGCACTTTCCACGACTGGCGTTGCTGGTCCGGGAAAAGGTGAAGACGGAAAAGATATTGGTTTGGTTTATTATTCTATAAAAATCGGCGATAAAACTCACAATTCAAAACTGTTTATGCCTCATCTCGAAAGGCTTGATTTTATGCATTTCACAGCGCAGAAAGTGATCCAGGATTTGGTTTCAATTTTAATTTCTGAATAAAAAATTGAATTTTAAAGTAACAATTCTTAATCATAATCTACTTATTGTACAAATTATAAAAAAATGAAAAAACTGACATTATCTTTAGTTCTATTGGCAGGAACTTTTGCTGTAAATGCACAGAAGTCTGCCAAACCGGTTACAGAAGCAGGTTTGGAACTGAATTATATGGATAAAAACGTTCGTCCGCAGGATGACTTTTACAATTTTGTAAACGGAAGCTGGATGAAAACGGCGAAAATCCCTTCTGATAAACCAACGTGGGGAAGCTTCAACAAACTGGCTGACGATACCGACAACAATTCGATGACGATTTTGAATTCTCTTTTGAAGGATAAATTTGCAGAAGGAAGTGAAGGCAAAAAAATTCAGGATTTGTATGCGACATACATGAACATGGAGAAGAGAAATGCTGACGGGATAAAGCCTATTCAAGCCAATATTTCTAAAATCGACGCCATCAAAAATCTTACTGATCTTCAGAATTATTTAACTTCTGTAACGAAGGAGGGCGAAAATAATTTCTACGGATGGGGCGTTTATTCTGACCTTAAAAACTCAAATATGAACGCTGTTTACCTTGGTGACGCTTCATTGGGAATGGGAAGAGATTACTACCAGAAAGTAGATGCAAAAAATACGGAAGCATTGGCAGAATACGAAAAGTATGTTGCTTCCATGCTGAAAGAATTGGGTTATACCAACGCTGACGCAGCTGCTAAAGGAATTGTGGAGTATGAAAAGAGCATTGCCAAAAACTTACTGACCAACGAGCAAAGCCGTGACAACAATCTTCAGTACAATCCTAAAACGATGGCTGAACTGAAAACTTTGGTAAAAAATGTAGATCTTCCTGCTTATCTTAAAAAAGTTGGTGTAAATACAGACAGAGTAATCATCAGTGAATTAGGTTATTATAAAAACTTTGATCAGCTGGTAAATGCGAAGACGCTTCCTGTGATCAAAGATTATCTTAAATTCCACATGATCAGCGGAAATGCATCTTATTTAAGTGAAAAATTAGGCAATGCAAAATTTGCTTTTTATGGTAAATATTTAAGAGGTCAGCAGGAGCAAAGAGCTTTAAACAAAAGAGGATTTGAATTAATCAATGGTTCTTTGGGTGAAGCTTTCGGTAAACTTTATGTTGAAAAATATTTTCCTGCTGAAGCAAAAGCTCAGATGGTTGAACTGATCGATTATTTAAAGAAAAGTTTCGTAGTTCACATTAACGGACTAAGCTGGATGTCTTCTACAACGAAGGTTAAAGCTTTGGAAAAATTAAATAAATTCACTGTAAAAGTGGCTTATCCAGATAAATGGAAAGATTATTCTAAATTGAAAATCACTCCGGAATCAAAAGGTGGAAATCTTTATGCCAACCTTCAGAACATTGGAGAATGGCAATACGGGAAAAGCCTGGAGAAAATAGGAAAACCGGTTGACAAAACCGAATGGGGAATGACGCCACAAACGGTAAATGCTTACTACAATCCGGTAAACAATGAGATCGTTTTCCCGGCTGCGATTCTACAACCACCTTTCTTCAATCCTAAAGCAGATGCTGCCGTGAATTTTGGTGGAATTGGTGCTGTAATCGGTCACGAAATCTCTCACGGATTCGACGATTCAGGTGCTCAGTTTGACGCTGACGGAAACTTAGTAGACTGGTGGACGCCGGAAGATAAAGCCAATTTTGAAAAAGCAACAAAAGCTTTGGCTGCTCAATATGATAAATACGAGCCTGTAAAAGGAACTTTCGTGAATGGAACGTTTACAAACGGTGAAAATATTGCAGATTTAGGTGGTGTAAATATCGCTTACGATGCATTGCAAATGTATCTGAAAGATAAAGGAAATCCGGGAACCATCAGCGGCTACACTCAGGATCAGAGATTTTTCCTGAGCTGGGCAACCGTTTGGAGAACTTTATCCAGCGAAAAATACATGATCAATCAGGTAAAAACAGACCCGCACTCTCCGGGATATTTCAGAAGTTTTGCACCTTTAATGAATGTGGATGCTTTCTACAAGGCGTTTGACGTAAAAAAAGGAGACAAATTATATAAGGCTCCTGAAGAAAGAATTAAGATTTGGTAATATACCTAAGGTCGCTCAGAAATGGGCGGCTTTTTTTATTTTAAATGTAATGCGTTTTCTTTTGGTACTTTTTTAATTATATCTAAATTAGTGCTTTCGTTTGATGAACTATGTGGGAACTATATTTTGTACTGAGTATTTTAATCGTTTTATTTTCCGTTCTTCCAAAAATTCCCAGCACCTACTGGGTTTTTCGCGTTCCGGATTTTGGCAAGATTCAGGTTTTTGTAATCGCAGTACTCACGTTTGGATTTGGATTTTTCCTTGAAAAAGATTTAACATGGAAAATATTTCAGGGAATTCTGTTGCTTCTCATCATCTATCACGGAATTGTGCTGATTAAATACACGCCGCTCTACCTTATCAAAGACCATAAACCTTCAGATAAAGCTTCAAAGCCACTGCAGTTTATTTCGGCAAATGTGTATCAGTTTAATACAGATTTTAAACAGTTTATCAATCTTATTAACCACTGTAAACCGGATGTTTTTCTTACCATGGAAAGCAATGGCGACTGGGAAAATGCGTTTAAAGTTCTTGAAAAGGACTATCCGTTTCAGCACAAAGTAACATTGGAAAACACGTATGGAATGCACTTTTATTCCAAACTTGAAATTTCCGAATCCAAAACACATTTTTTTGTTGCAGACGATATTCCGAGCATTGAGGCACATTTGAAAACAACTGACGGTTTTGAATTCGTATTTTTCGGAGTTCATCCGCCGCCCCCGAGTCCTACAGAAGAAAAAACATCTAAAGAAAGAGATGGCGACCTTCTCAGCACGGCAAAAAGAGTGAAGGAAATTCACAAACCCGTCATCGTGGTTGGAGATTTTAATAATGTGGCTTGGTCTAAATCTTCCGTTCTCTTCAGGAAAACAAGTGAACTGCTGGATCCTAGAATCGGGCACGCCTTTGTTTCCACATTTCATGCAAAATACAGATTTTTCAGATTTCCGATTGACCTGATGTTTCACAGTGAAGAAATTTTTATTGATACTTTAAAAACTCTGGATAATTTTGGTTCAGACCACCTTCCTGTCTACTGTAAATTTAAAATTGATCATGTGAATGATGATCAGGAAGAAAGAATTGATTCTGCAGATGCCGAAGAAAAAGCTGAAGCCGAAGAAATGATTGAAGAAGGAAAAAAAGAAGATGGTGAAAGAGATGCCATTGTTACCGAATAAAAACAGAAAAACCTGATCGATTTAATCAGGTTTTTATTTTTATAAGAAAATATCCTACTCCGCTTTGTTGAATTTTAAAAGCAATAAGCTGTCCTGATAAAGTTCTAAACTGGAATCTGTTACCACATATTTATTCACTTTTTGCAAAGCTCCGAGGTAATTGTTTTCAACACTCATATTTTCGCAGGCCATTTTTGTAGAACCAACTCCTGAAGGTGTAAACGTTCCTGACTGTGCATCCATCGCCACAGTTCCGAAAAATCTGTTACAGCCACCGTTTCCGTTGATTTTGCTGCCTTCAATGTTCAATGTTGGCACCGTTCCTTTTACCTTGTCAGCCAAAACCCATTTGGTATTGGAGATAGAAGCCTGTGTTTTACCTACTTTCGATGAAGAAGAACTTCCTCCCATCGTTCCGCAGGAAACAATCGTCGCAGCTCCCAAAAGACCTAAGATATACTTTTTCATTTTTTTAAATTTTATTAATTCAAATTTAGGGAAAATAAATTGTCTGCCCGAAATTTAGTTGATTAAATCATCCTCGTCTTTCACTTCCAAAATGTATTCCAAGCCATCGATAGCACGGGAAATAATTTGATTTTTCAAAACTCCCGCCATATTATCCCAATATCTTTTGCCGTAGAAAGCATAATTCTGTGGGATAATTGTAATCTGGACTGTTCGGATGAAACCTTCTTTTGGCTTACTGCTGATCATCGTTCCGCGCGTCACCCGAATTTCCTTCAGTTCATCTTTCAATACCATTTCGCAATAATTTTTCACATCCTGAATGGTAATAATTTTGTCGGTTGATGTTAAAGCAAATTTAAAAGCCTGAATGCTGTCTGTCCCCGTCTGCTCTTCTGCCCCTCCCAAACTTTCTGTGAGAAGCGTCATAAACTGTGATTTTTTCTGATTTGAAAGTTCTGTTCCCGGTCTCATTTGATTGGCCAAAGTACAGTTGGTGTACCAAAAAGCCGCAAAAGTATGCTTTGAATTTTCCAGAGGCTCAAGAATCACGTAATTAAAATCCTGTCTGGTATTTTGTCTTACGTTATTGATTTTCTGCATCATGGTTTTCATCTGCCCGGAAATTTCATTGAGAACCGTTTTCACATTGTCTCTGTTTAAAAGAGAAAATGCCGTGATTTCGTCTCTTGTCAATTCCAGAACATTGGCAATCATATCGACAGCATTTCGGTTGTTGAAACGCTCCATTCCGCCTTTTCTTACGGTATAAAGTCCTTTTTTCAAATGATCATTCGGAGTAAACGGAATTTCCTGATAATAGTTTCCATCGCCGTCCTGCACTTCATCTACGTAAAGAAAATGCTCGCCGACATCGGTAATGAGAGGAATATTGTTTCCCATCACATCCAAACTGTATTCGGTTTTTTTCCAGCCTCTGTTGTACACCGGAAAAGCATTTAAAACAAAAGAAAAATTATCTAAAATCTCAGCAGTAAACTGTGGTGGAAATTTTATGGTCAGCCAAAGCATATTTTTACCTGAAACAAAATTCTGAAGAGATTCAAGTTCAGATAAATGCTGAATTTCCTGAGGAAGAACATTTTCAAGCAAAAGTTTGTCAGAAAGTCCAATAATTTCTATAAATTTCTGTTCGTAAATATTCTTAAGTGAAGTCTTAATTTTAGTTCTGATCGACTGTTCGTTAAAGATTTCTTCATAACCCTGATACGAAACATTCTTCTCATAGGAAAGACCGCCACGCACGGCAATTTCATTTCCATTGGAAGTAATTTCGGTAAACGGTAATAGTTTAAAAACATAATCCAGATGCTCAAAAGAAGGATTTGAGCAGTACAGACTCAAATGTTTCGGGAACTTCTCACCTTTCAAATGGCTTGCATCGATTCCGATGGTGATTTTTCGGTAGTCTTCAATCTTACTCTGAATTCTCCCCATTGGGATTTTATTGAGCTTCTCATCGATGCCATAGCAGGTGTTACCAACAATCATCACTGAAGTCTGCAATTTGTTTAAAACAACAGAATCTATCGGCGTAAACGGAATACTTACCTGTCTGTCAGACTCGCCTTTGATGCTGGAAGCAATTGTTTTCTTGAAAAAAAACTCGGTATGCTCCCAGAGTTTTTCCGAAATTTCAGAAGGGTTCACAAAGGCAATCGCGTGTGCCGGAAAAGGATGGGTGTAAATATTTGGAGTAAGAAGTTTGGAAAGTTTCTCTAGAATACGGCTGTTCACCGACTGTACTTCGTTGTTGGTTTTAAATATTTCGGTACTGAAAGCATCGATCAGCAATTTCACAAAAGGATCCAGAGACTGCGGACTTTTTACGCCCCAGATTTTGGTAGCGTTCTGCAACATTCGTGCTTTTACAGATTCTTTTGAATATATATTTTGATCCAGATTCATAAATGTTTTTGAAAAAAATTAAAAATAATTAAACAGAAAAAGCCTTAGTCAATAGACATCGGGCTGAGAAAAATTTCGGTGGCAAAACTGTAGCGCTCGCCACTGGCCTCCATGCGGGCATTGACGGCAATTTTCACCTTCTTTTTGATTTCTGTATGCTCTTTGGTATCGTAATTATGCTCTACAAATTCGAGGTGAGCATCTACTTTTGCATCTACAATTCTGGGTTCGTAGACTCTGATCTGCTGTCTGAGACTGTTGATAAAAATGGTTTCCCACATTCCGGAGCTTACGCCGTTATCAAATTCAAGATTCCAGACTTCGTTTCCGTAGTTGTCATCATAACGGTTTTCGCCTTTTTTTGTAGTAATCAACAGCATGATGTTGTGGGCAATACTTTCGGCTTCATCGCATGTATCCACACTTCCGCCCTCTACCATCAAACTGTCCGGAGAAAAGGGCATTCTGTAATTGGTTTTATCCATAAACTGACTTCATATTTATTAAGGAATTGGTTATACCAAAATAAACATTTTTTATGAAAAATCAAACATCCTTTTTGCTGGAATTGATGAAGTAATAAATAGGAAGACCAATCAGCACCAAAAGCAATCCGGGCCACGTGTACTGGGTTTTAAAAAACAAAAGAAGTACACAAAAGGCAGTACCAATCACCAGATAAACAAGCGGTGTCACAGGATAAAGCCATGTTTTGTATGGTCTTTCAAGTTCAGGCTTTTTAAATCTTAAATAAATCACCCCGAAAACGGTAATCATGTAGAAAAGAACGATAACAAATGAAATCATATCAAGCAGATTCCCGTACTGACCGCTCAGACAAAGAACGCTCGCCCAGACTCCCTGCATCCACAAAGCATTTTCCGGCACCTGATTTTTGTTGTTTTCGGAAGCCGATTTAAAAAACATTCCGTCTTTTGACATGGTCTGAAAAACTCTTGCACCTGATAAAATAAGTCCGTTATTACAGCCAAATGTTGAAATCATCACAAGCAAAGCGATAATCAAAGTTCCTGTATTTCCGAAAATTGCCAGTGCTGATGAAACTGCCACTCTGTCGTCCGCTGCAAAAGCGATTTGATCTCGTGATAAAGTTGAAAGATAAACCATGTTCACTGCCAGATAAAGCACCATCACCGCCGAAGTTCCGAAAATCATTGATCTTACAACATTTTTCTTTGGATTTTCAATTTCACCTGAAACGAAAGTCACGCTTTCCCAAGCCACAGAACTGAAGACGGCTCCCACCATTGCCGATGCGATTCCACCAAAAAGCGTTAGACCTGAAACTGATTTCCAACCTGTTTGAAGAAAATTTCCTAAAGAATCTTTTTCTAAATTATTAAATGCATTTAAGCCTCCACTGAAATTTTCTGATAAGTAACTGTTGCTTACAAAGAAAATTCCAGCCACAATAATTCCTATTAACGCTAAAATTTTTGATCCTGTGAAAAGGTTTTGTAAAAATTTACCGCTTTCCACACCTTTTGTATTAATGAAAGTGAGCAGCATAATCACGACAATCGCCAGAATCTGAATGAAGGTGATTTTAAATTCTCCTTGCTGAAAAATGGGTTGAGCGTTATTTAAAGCAGGAATCAAATACGCTGTAAATTTTCCGAAAGCTACCGCCACTGCGGCAATTGTTCCGGTTTGTATCACAGAAAAAAGTCCCCATCCGTATAAAAAACCAATCCTTCTTCCGAAAATTTCTTTTAAATAGACGTACTGTCCGCCGGCTTTCGGAAATATCGCTGACAGTTCGCCATAGCTGATTGCTGCCGCCACCGTCATCACACCGGTGATAATCCAGACGATCGCGAGCCACCAGCCGGAGCCAAGATTTCTCATGATATCTGAGCTGACGATAAAGATTCCGCTTCCGATCATTGAACCCATTACGAGCATGATGGCGTCCCAAAGTTTTAGTTTTTTCTGCATTTAGTTTTGTAAAACGTAAATATAATTAAAAGTTTAGTGTTTGGTCATAAAAAAAGACTGCTCTTGCGAACAGTCCTGTATTTAAATATGAATCTTATTTCTAAGATCTCAATTCTGCATTGAATTCTTTCTGGAAAGACTTAATTAAAGAATCCATCACAGAAGCAATTTCTTTTTCTTCCAAAGTTTTTTCTTCATTTAAAAGTTCAAAACTCATGGCATAAGATTTCTTGCCTTCAGGAAGATTTTTCCCTTCATAAACGTCAAATAGATTGATGTTTTTGATGTACGGCGACTTATTCTTTTTCGCAGTCTGATAAAGATCCTGATACTGAACATTTTTATCAATCAGCAAAGCCAAGTCTCTTCTTATTTTATTGAATTTCGGAATATCTTTAAACTTCAGTTCGTTTTCAGATCTTAATTTTTGAGCCAATTCCAGTTCGATTTCTGCGTAGAAACAATCCTGATCGACATCAAAATCTTTCAGCATCTGATGAGCCACCTTCCCTATTTTCACCAAAGTTTCGCCATTGCACTCGTATTCCAAAGCATCAGAAAATCTTTCGTCAGATGAAGCAATCTCTTTGTAATCAATCGCTAATTTTTCAAGTAAAACTTTTACATAAGCTTTCAGATTATAGAAATCTGTCGCTGATTTTGGCTGAAGCCAGTTTTCTGCAACATTTCTTCCCGAAACTAAAACCGCAAGCTGTTTTCTCTCTTCGTATTTCTCCTTTTTATGATAAATTTTACCAAATTCAAAAAACTTGATATCCTGATTTTTTCTGTTGATATTGTAAATTGCATTTTGTAAAAGCCCTTCCAGTAAAGACTTTCTCATAAATGCCAAATCGTTGCTAAGAGGATTTAATAATTTTACAGCATCTGTTTCATCTTTTACAGAAGTCAAAGAATTGTTCATTACTTCATTGAAACCTAAGCTCTGAAGCGTTCTTGCCCACGAATTTTCAAGCTCGTCCTGATCTTTTGCATTTAATTTAACAGGAGTAAACGAAATTTTTTGCGGAGCATCAATTTTGTTGTAACCGTAGATTCTTAAAAGTTCTTCAATAATGTCGATTTCCCTCGTCACATCGGCTCTGTACGCAGGTACCGAAACTTCAAAACCATTCTGAATTTCGTTTAAAACCTGAATATCAAGTGCTTTTAAAATCTCTTTTACTTTTTCTCTGTGAATTTTTGTTCCTAAAATCTGCTCGATTTTTGAGAATCTGATGATCACATAACTGTCTTTGATTTTCTCAGGATATTCCTCAAGAATTTCTCCAACCAACTTACCTTCAGCCAATTCAGTAATTAACTTAACAGCATGCGTAAGTGCAGTTCTTGTAATATTCGGATCAACACCTCTTTCAAATCTGAATGATGCGTCGGTGTTTAAACCGTGTGCTTTTGCTGCTTTTCTTACCGCAACCGGATTGAAATAAGCACTTTCAAGGAAAATTGTCTTTGTCTCCGCGGAAACTCCGGAATTTAAACCTCCGAACACTCCGGCAATACACAAAGGATTATCATTTCCGTCTTTGATGATGATTTCTGAGCCATTTAAAGTTCTTTCAACACCATCTAAAGTCGTGAATTTTGTCCCTTCAACAACGGTTCCTACTTTCACTTTTTTGCCTTCAATTTTATCAGCATCAAAAGCATGAAGCGGCTGTCCAAGGCCATGAAGAATATAATTTGTAATATCTACAATATTGTTGATTGGGCTCAGTCCGATAGCTTTTAATCTGTCTTTCAGCCACGATGGAGATTCTGCAACCTTCACGTTTTCAATCACAGCACCGATGTATCTCGGTGTGAGTTCTGTATTTTCAACTTCAAGTGAGAAGCTGTGTGAACCTTCATTATTCAATACTTCAGAAGAAACTTTATTGAATTCCGACTTCTGCTGGTTGGTTGAAAGGTAGGCAAAAAGATCTCTCGCCACGCCGTAATGTGACATTGCATCAGTTCTGTTCGGCGTTAAACCGATTTCAAAAACTTCATCATTTGCAAGATCGAAATATTCTGCAAACTTCTTTCCTACTTCGTATTTGGCTTCATCCAAAACCATGATTCCGCCGTGATCATCGCTCAGTCCCAGCTCGTCTTCAGCACAAATCATCCCCTGTGAAACTTCACCACGGATTTTTGCTTCTTTAATTTCAAAAAAGCTTCCGTCTTTGGCGTAGATTTTCGTTCCCACAACAGCCACAGGTACAGTTTGACCTTCAGCCACATTTGGAGCACCACAAACGATGTTCAGAATTTTTCCTGTTCCGACGTCTACAGTGGTTTTGTTTAATTTGTCAGCATTGGGATGTTTTTCGCAGGTCAAAACTTTTCCTACGACAATTCCTTCAAGGCTGCCTTTAATGTTTTCAAATTTTTCTATTCCTTCAACCTCAAGACCAATATCGGTAAGAAATTCGCCGATTCTCTCGGTTTTAATATCTGTTTTGATAAAATCTTTAAGCCAGTTATTTGATATTTTCATTAATGATGAATTTGAAATTTAAGCTTTAAAAAAAGAAATGTAAAGCCATTTTTTATGTCAACAAATATCGTGTTTTTTTAAGAATTGCCGAAATAATTTAACTCATAAAAAAACACAAAAAAAAAAGGCTTTGGATAACCAAAACCTTTTATATTCAATTAAATTTTAATCTTACAATCCGATCACCGGCATTGAAAGCATTAAGATATTTTCGTTTTCTTCCAAACCATCCAATGGCTCGATGATTCCAGGTCTGTTTGGCTGCGACATTTTCATGGTAATATCGTCTGCACTTAAAATCCCCAACATTTCTGTCAAAAATTTTGAACTGAAACCGATATTGATGTCTTCCCCATTGTAGTCACAAGGAATCTGCATGTCTGCTTTGTTTGCATATTCTGTATCTTCTGCGTGAAGATGCAAAATGTTACCTGAAAGTTTAAATCTAACCTGGTTTGTAGATTTATTAGACATAATCGAAGCTCTTTTGATAGCACTTAACAAAAGATTCCTGTTGATCGTCAGTAAATTTGGATTTTCTTTCGGGATTACCGCAGTATAATTTGGGTATTTGCCGTCGATTAATCTACAGATCCAGATATTTTTATCAAAAGTAAATTTAGCCATATTGTCATTAAATTCAATGACAACATCTCCGTTAGAGCTTGCTAAAATATTTTTGAAAATATTCAGAGGTTTTTTAGGCATGATGAATTCCATTGGCTCGGCATTCATCAAATCAGTTCTTTTGTAAACAACCAATCTGTGGGAATCTGTAGAAACAAAATTTGTTTCGTTTTCACCAAACTGGAACAAAACTCCAGTCATTACCGGACGGAGAGAATCGTTGCTGGTTGCAAAGAGTGTGTTGGTTAAAGCTTCAGATAAAACTCCGGCAGGCATAGTCACGCTTTGCGCAGATTCAAATTCCGGAAGTTCAGGATAATCGTCTGCGTTGTCTAATGCAACGGCAAAATTATCTTTCTCATCTAAAATCTCAAGTTGGCTGCCAGTTCCTTCTGCATTGTCTTTTACAACAAGCGTCAGCGGCTGTTCGCCATACGTTTTAATAAAATCCTGAAAAATTTTCGCAGGAACCGCAAATTTACCTGAATCATCAGACTTTACATCCAATGAAGTGACCAAAGTTGTTTCGCCGTCAGACGCGGTTATGGTAAGGTTATTTTCGTTTAACTCAAAAAGATAGTTTTCTAAAATCGGTCTCGACTGAGAACTTGATATTACGCCACTTACAGTTTGCAATGCTTTCTGAAGTTCACCACTTGAAATAATAAATTTCATATGTAGATTATTATTGTTTTTAATAGGTCATATGTAATCGCAAAACTAAAACAAAAGTTTATTTTAGAAAACAAACGCAATTTCATAGATTTAAAATAAGTTTTTACAAATATAACAAATAGAAAACAGATGGAAAAGAATAATTCTCAGAGTTATTAACATACATCAAATAATTCGCTTTCATTGGATGCGGAATTGCGGGCAATACTCGTTTTAAGATCGATGCTTCGGCTAAAGTTCTTATTTTTGTTTAAATTTAAAATAATGCGCAAGCCTCCTGTCCATAAAAGTTTATCAAATGCATTCAGAGGTGTTTTTCTGATGTTGAAATCTGAAAGAAATTTTCAGCTTGAAGTTTTGGCGTTGCTTATTAATATCTTTTTGATTTTTTATCTGAAACTTTCCAATCTGGATACTGTTTTGGTTCTTTCAGTTTCTTTTGGGGTTTTGAGTGCTGAGATTTTCAACACAGCTATTGAGAGAATATGTGATTTTATTCAACCTGAATTTGACAGGAGGATTGGTTTTATAAAAGATATTTCTGCGGGTGCAGTGGTTTTAATGGCTATTCTTTCTGTGATTGTGGGAATTTTGGTGTATTGGAAGTATATTTTTGCGTGAAGTTTTGTCGCACAGATTTCACAGATTTTCACAGATCATCGCGTTATAAAAATGGTAAAATTCGTTTCAAAATTCACTCTAAAATCAGCGAAATATTTTTGTGTGATTCTATAATTTCAATTAAAATTTCAAATAAGCTCTGCCCTTTTCCGGCAATTAAATCATCCAGTTTTTGTTGAGCCAGATTGATATTGAAAGGCTTTCCCTGTTTGATCTTATTTTCATAAAATTCTTTCGTTGCTTCAAAACCTAAATCAGCTTTTGATTTTTCAGATTCTTTCCAGATAATTTCTCCCTGAAACCCATATAGAATGTCATCAAATCCGTCGAGCGTTCCTACTTTCCAGTCTTCATCTTTTATTAAAATCTGAGAAACTTCTTCGTAGAAACCTGATAAATCAGAAAAATGGCTGCCATTGATGACAGCCGGTTTTTTGTTATTTTTATTTGAAGTATCCAAATTAATATAAATATTTCAACAAGTCGTTATCTGGAAACCTAACGGGTTTTGAAAACCCGTTAGGTTTGATAGTTGTATTTAAACTAAGTATTTTTAAAGCCAAAAGCAAATTGCCAAAAGCCGTCTGCTTACTTAAAGTACTCCACTCCGTTTTTAAAGATATTGTGATAATTCGCCGATGGAATATTTTTCATTAGGCCTTCTGCAAAACGTTCAGGGTGACCCATTCTACCATAGATTTTTCCACACGGACTTGTTATTCCTTCAATACCGAACAAGGAGTTGTTTGGATTAAACGGCATTCCGTGAGCAATGTTTCCATCTAAATCTAAATATTGAGTAGCAATCTGTCCGTTCTCGTACAGCTTCTGAATTTCAGCTTCCGAAGCCATAAAACGACCTTCTCCATGAGAAATTGGAATAGTAAAAACCTGATCTTTCATTCCTTTTAACCAAGGAGATTCGTCATTTAATACTTTCACATTGACCATTTGAGAAATGTGTCTTCTGATCGCGTTGTGAGCTAACGTCGGAGAATTTTCATCCAGATCCTTAATTCTTCCGTAAGGCAACAATCCTGATTTTACCAAAGCCTGAAAACCGTTACAGATTCCGATGATCATTCCGTCTCTGTCGAGCAGTTCGTGAACAGCATTTTTCATCTTTTCATTCTTCAAAACATTCACGATAAACTTAGCAGAACCATCCGGTTCATCACCCGCAGAGAAGCCTCCAGAGAAAGCTAAAATTTGCGACTGTTTAATTTCTTTTACCCACGCATCGATGCTTTCGTCAAGCAACTGATGATTGATATTAATTAGAGGCAAACTGCTAACAATTGCACCTTCTTTTTGGAAAGCATTTAGCGTGTCATACTCACAATTTGTTCCTGGGAAAATTGGTAAGAAAACTCTTGGCTGAGCAATTCCGTGCTTTTTAATTTGAATATTTCTAGGGTTGATTGAGTTCAGTTTTGAATCCAATTCAACTGTTATTTTTTCTTTTTCAACTGTTGAGAAAAGGTTTTCAAAAGTTTTTGTATTTGCTTCAAGTAATTTTTCGACTTCAAAATTTAAACCACTGATTTTGAGAATATTTGAATTTTCAACTTCACCGATTAGTTGAAGATCAACAGAACTAACTTCTTCGGTCGATTCGATGATTAAACTTCCAATATTTTTAGCTAATAAAACACTCTTGTCAGTAACATTTATTTCAGCGCCCAACCTGTTTCCGAAACTCATTTTTGCTAAAGCAACTGCAACTCCGCCTTCTTTGATTGTCTTCACAGAAACCACTTTTCCAGCCTTGATGTTTTCAAAAATAAGTTCGTAAACATCTTTCAATTTATCATAGTTTGGAAGTCCGTTTTCCTGCGGAATATGATTGAAGAAATACAGTTTGTTTCCTGCCTGTTTAAATTCCGGAGAGATGACATTTTTCTTTTCTCCGTTAGCACAAGCGAAAGAAATCAATGTTGGCGGAACATTCAAATCCTGATATGTTCCACTCATTGAATCTTTACCTCCGATTGCTGCTAAACCGAAGTTAATCTGAGCATCATAAGCACCCAAAAGAGACGCCAAAGGCTTGCCCCATTTTTCAGGATTCTGACCTAGTTTCTCAAAATATTCCTGAAAACTGAATCTGATATTTTTATAATCGCCACCCATTGCGACGATTTTCGCAACGCTTTCAACGACTGCATAAGAAGCTCCCAATAAAGAGTTTTGCTTTGAAATTTCAGCATCAAATCCCCAACTTGCCAAAGACACGGTTTCGATATCTTTTGCGCCTAAAATCGGCAGCGTCTGAGCACTTCCTTCCATTAAAGTCTGCTGGTATCTCCCACCTAAAGGCATCGCAACCGTAGTCGCACCAATAGAAGAATCGAACATTTCCAATAAACCTTTTTGAGAGGCTACATTCTTATCGCTTAATATTTTTAAGAAATTCTCTTCGTTAAAAGTCTGTGCTTCTTCTTTTAATTCATTAAGATGCGTGATCTTAACTTCCTGACTTTTAGAACATCCGTTCGTATCGAGAAATTCTCTTGAAAGATCAACAATTTTATCTCCTTTCCAGAACATCTGCATTCTTCCGGAATCTGTCACTTTTGCCACTTCAACAGCCACAATGTTTTCAGCTTCACAGAATTTGATGAACTGTTCTTTGTCTTTTGGTTCAACTACAACCGCCATTCTTTCCTGAGATTCAGAAATGGCAAGCTCGGTTCCATTTAAACCTTCATATTTTAAAGGTAAAACATCAAGATTAACTTCCAAAGAATCAGCGATTTCTCCGATAGCAACAGAAACACCTCCAGCTCCAAAGTCATTTGATTTTTTGATTAATCTCGTTACTTCAGGATTTCTGAATAGTCTTTGGATTTTACGTTCTTCAACGGCATTTCCTTTCTGAACTTCAGAACTCATTGTGTGAATGGAAGTCTCGTCCTGCTCTTTTGAACTTCCGCTTGCTCCGCCAACACCGTCACGACCTGTTGCACCTCCTAAAATAATGATTGAGTCGCCAGCTTCAGGCTTTTCACGTCTCACCCAATCCACAGGAACGGCGCCGGCAACGAAACCAACTTCCATTCTTTTTGCTTTGTAGCCTTCGTCGTAAATCTCAGAAACCATCGTAGTCGCCAAACCGATTTGGTTACCGTAAGAAGAATATCCGTTTGCTGCCTGTTTTGTGATTGTTTTCTGAGGTAATTTGCCTGGTAAAGTTTTGTCAACCGGTTCCAAAACATCAGCAGCTCCAGTTAATCTCATCGCCTGGAAAACGAAAGAACGTCCCGACAAAGGATCTCTGATCGCACCACCTAAACACGTTGATGCACCACCAAATGGTTCGATTTCTGTTGGGTGGTTGTGTGTTTCGTTCTTAAATAATAAATACCAAGGTTCTTTTTTACCATCGTATTCAGCTTCGATCTGGATGGTACAGGCGTTGATTTCATCTGAAACCACCAAATTTTCAAGCTTTCCAGTTTTACTAAAATATCTTCCGCAAACTGTTGCCAGATCCATTAGAGAAATGGGCTTCAGTTCACGTCCTAAGAATTTTCTTTTTTCGATATAATCATTGAAAATCGTTTCCAATGTATGTTTAAACTGTCCTTCAAACTCAATATTTGACAGTTCTGTTTCAAATGTGGTGTGACGGCAGTGGTCGCTCCAGTATGTATCCAAAACTTTCAGTTCCGTTTCCGTAGGATTTCTCTGTTCAGTTTTAAAATATTCCTGAATGAATTTTAAATCATCCAAGCCTAAAGCAAAACCGTGATTGTTAAAGAATTCTTCCAGCTGAGCATCATCAAAATTGATAAAACCTTCGTGAACAATCACTTTAGATGGGGTTTCTTCAGCAGGAATATCTAAAATTGATAAATCTTTCTCCTGAGATTCCACTTTATTGATGAGAAGATCTTTGATTTTAATCAAGTCAGATTCGGAAACACCTTCAAACTCGATGAGTTTACCGCTTCTTACTTTGGACTTCTCATTCTCAGTCAGTAAAGCGATACATTGCTGAGCAGAATCGGCACGCTGATCGTACTGTCCAGGTAAAAACTCCAGTGCGAAATGAGTTCCTTTTGCAGGATTTTCTTCGATCAGGATATCAGTAACCGGATCGACAAATGTGCTGTTTACCACTTTTTCGAATTCACCATCATTTAAACCAAAAATATCGTAAACGTTGTACACTTTTACGCTTTGGATTGACGGAACCACCGCTTTTACTTCATCAAAAATTTTTGGACTTTCTACATCGAAAATTCCTCTTTTTTCTACGAAAATTCTTTTATTCATTTTTATAGATATGAGATTTTAGTTTTCATCCTAAAATCATTTATTAGATTTATTAATTTTATTGAGATGAAAAATAAGTTTATTTAGTAACATTCATCACATTTTCAACTTCTTCTATTAATTTCTGCTTATCAGGCAAAACAGTAATATACTTTGAGGCAAAAAGATTATTTTCACACCCTCCTAAAATATATTCTGCCGTAATTTCATATTTTTCGGTACACAAAATAATTCCGATGGGTGGATTATCATTTTCATCATTCACTTCTGTCTTGTAATAATTGAGATAGGTATTCAGTTGCCCGCCGTCTGAAATATTTAATTTTGTGGTTTTCAATTCTACTAAAATATAGCATTGCAAAATTTTGTTATAGAAAACCATATCAACGTAATAATGTGTATTGTTGATAGTTACTCGTTGCTGCGAACCTACGAACATAAAACCTTTTCCCAATTCTAAAAGAAAATCTTCTATATGGCGAATGAGTTTTTTCTCCAAATCTTTTTCAAGCAAAGGTTTATTTTCCGGTATTCCGAGAAACTCAAAAACATAAGGACTTTTGAGAATATCTTCAGCCTTATTAAGTTCCTGTCCCTTTTTTGAAAGCTCAAAAACCTTTTCTTTGTTAGACTTTCCTTGAGACAGCAAAAGTCTTTCATAAAGAGAACTGTCAATTTGTCTTTTCAGTTCCCGAATCGACCAATGCGCATTCACCGTTTCTTTTTCGTAAAAACTTCTTTTGTTTTTATCTTCAATGATGAGTAATTCACAAATATGCGTCCAGGTAAGTTGTATAGATGACAATGAGAGTTCTTCAGACTGTCCAGTCGCTGACTGGACACTTGAGTATTCTAAATAAAACTTCCTCATATTGAATAAATTAGAACGGGAAAACCCTTTTCCAATTTCTTTCGTCAATAGTTTAGATAATTTTAGAATAATCTGTCTTGATGTGGAATAATCAATATTATTTCTTCTTTCCGCTTCCACAATTTCTTTCCCAATTTCCCAATAGGTAAGGATCAATTCTTTATTTATTCTTTGATAAGTATTTGCCCGAGCTTTGAGAACAATAAATTTAATGTTCTCAATCAGATTTTCATCAATGGCAGACAAATGATTATCTTCTTTCATAAATTTCTTAAGGTCAGAGTCTCTTTATAATCTTTCTATCATTTTGAAGTGTTATTCAACTAAAATACAAGACTTTACTATAAAATTAAATATGCAGCCCAAAGACTGCACAATATTTATACTTTAAGGTCAGATTCTAAACCAATCAATTCTCTGTTCACATCCAGAATCGGCTGAACTTCATTGGCAATGAATTCTTCAGTCTGAATTGGTGCAAAACCGATAAAGTTTTTCGGGTCGAGAACTTCTTTTAATTTTGATTTGTCTAATTTCAACGAATTATCGTTTAAAATTCTTTCAATCAAATCGTTTTCCTTACCTTCTTCTTTTACCTGCTTGGAAGCTTCCATAGAGTGAACTCTGATCACTTCGTGGATTTCCTGACGGTCGCCACCAGCTTTCACTTCTTCCATGATGATGTATTCTGTCGCCATGAAAGGAAGTTCTTCCATAATATGTTTGTTGATTCTGTTTGGATACACCACGATTCCATTCATAATGTTGTTCCAAATCAATAAAATTGCATCAACCGCCAAGAATGCTTGAGGAATTGTCAATCTTTTGTTTGCAGAATCGTCCAATGTTCTTTCAAACCATTGTGTTGAAGCGACCATTGCGGAACTCGTTGTCAAAGACATTACGTATTTTGCCAACGCTCCGATTCTTTCACTTCTCATTGGATTACGCTTGTAAGCCATTGCAGATGAACCGATTTGGTTTTTCTCGAATGGTTCTTCAACTTCTTTCAAATTTTGAAGCAAACGCAAATCGTTGGTAAACTTATGTGCAGATTGTGCGATATTTCCTAATAAAGCCACCACTTTCGCATCGATTTTTCTGTCGTAAGTCTGACCCGAAACTCCGAAAACTTTTTCGAAACCGAATCTTTTTGATAATTCTTTATCTAAATGTTTTACTTTAGAATAATCGCCGTTGAAAAGCTCAAGAAAACTTGCAGCCGTTCCGGTTGTTCCTTTTACCCCTCTGAATCTTAATGTTTCTAAGAAAAAATCCAATTCTTCTATGTCAAGAACCAAACTCTGTAGCCAAAGTGTTGCTCTTTTTCCGACAGTTGTTAACTGAGCCGGCTGAAAATGTGTGAATCCTAAAGTTGGAAGGTCTTTGTACTGAATTGCAAAATCAGAAAGATTTTTCATTACGTTGACCAACTTTTTCTTTAAAATTAAAAGTCCGTCACGGATTTGAATTAAATCTGTATTGTCTCCTACAAACGCTGAAGTTGCTCCCAAGTGAATAATTCCCTTTGCTGAAGGCGCGACATCACCATAAGCGTGAACGTGAGCCATCACATCATGACGGAATTTCTTCTCGTATTCAGCAGCTTTATCGTAATCGATATTGTCAACATTGGCCTTCAACTCTGCAATTTGCTCGTCTGTAATATCAAGACCCAGGTCTTTTTCAATCTCAGCCAAAGCGATCCAAAGCTTTCTCCAGTTCTGGAATTTGTTGTTGTGAGAAAAGTTAAACAACATCTCTTCGCTTGAATAGCGTTCTTCCAAAGGATTTTTGTAGGAATTCATTCTTTATTTTTACTTTTTTATAGATATGCAAAAGTAAGATTTTTTGATGAGAATTGAAAGAGGTTTTAAAAACTATAACTGGCGGAATTTTAAGTGAAAAGATGATGTATATTTTGATTTTTTCAACATAGCAAGTGCAAAACTTTTGCGTGTATTATTATATCCGAAAAGGCTTTGCGCATTTAACCACAAAGAGCACTATGAATTTCACAAGGAACACTGGAAATTTGTGAACTTAGTGAAAAACCTTTGTTTTCATTGTGCAAAAAACAAATGATACAAAAGGTTTTTAAACATAAACTCAGTACAATTTTCCAGAAAAAAACGTCGCAGAAAAACTGCGACGTTCAAAAAAGAAATGTTTTTTAGTAAGTATATAAATAAAATGTTTGGTCTATTTTATGGTCCACATCGAACCGTTTTTTGTGGTTGTCTTCTCCAGTTTTCCCTTTGAAGTCAGTTCGTTCAGCATTTTTTCGCTGTCTTTTCTTCCGTTTCCGGAAAGTTCTGTAAACTCTTTTGCAGTTAATGAACTGTATTTTTTAAATAACGATTTCCAGTCTTTTGCAAATTCAGATTTTTCAGCTTTTGGATTAACTGTAAGAATTGCAGTTTCGTAAAAAGGATAAGGTTTTGAACCGTAAACCATTTGTTTTTCGCCTTTATTATTCACAAAAAAGATAGTGGGAAATCCTCTTACACCCAATTCTCTCGCCATTTTAAGATCATCTTCAAATAGCGTTTTTGCTTTACCTTCAAAATCTGATTTTAACTGTTTTACATCAAGGCCCACTTTTTCAGCAGCCAAAGCCATATTTTCCCATTTGGCGATGTTCTTCTTTTTTAGGAAAACCAATTCTCTCAGTTCTCTCATAAAAAGAATAGCCTTTTCCTCGCTCTGCAACTGCGCTGCTTTGAAAGCAATCGATGGTGGATAGGAAGAATCCAAAGGATCCTGCAACCATACATCACCATCAATCGGCATGTCGTAGTAACCGCTTACTTCATCCCAGTGATGGGCGACATCAGACGGTTTGCTGATGCCTCCACTATTGTAGCTCCAGTCTGGCAGAAGTCCGCCCATGTGGTATTCTACGTCGATTTCTTTTCCGTATTCGAGTTTCATTTTTCTCAACTGAGGCTCGATTCCCCAGCAGGATGAACAGATTGGGTCTGTAAAATAGATTACTTTGACAGATTTTTCGGTTGTATCAATAGTTACTGAACCGTTTTCTTCACTTCCCGAAACTCCACAAACTCCTGTTTCAGGGTCGCAAAGAAGTGGGTTGTTTGTCTGTGTACTCATTTTCTTATTCTTTTTTTTGTCGGTCTGACCACTGCAGGATAAAGACAGGATGCTCAGGCTGCAGATGATCAAATTTCTATAAAATCTCATTAGAAATTCTCTTACTTCAGCAAATCTAAGACAATGAAAATTCTAAAATACCATGAGTTTCACTTTGGAAACCGGTTTCCTCGAAGAAACTACCTATCTGAAAATTTGTATCTTTGAACTCTAAATAAAAACAATATGAAAAAAACATCAACCGTCAACAATAACGCTATCTGCAAGCATCGCATGAATGCAATAAAAGATACTGTAGAACTGCTTTCAGGCAAATGGAAATTCCATATTGTGGGGACGCTTTTGCAGAGTAATAAGATGAGATTTATGGATCTGCTCCGTGAAGTGGACGGAATTGGCGCAAAAATGCTTTCAAAAGAACTTCAGGATCTGGAGATGAATCATTTGATTACAAGAGAAGTTCTGGACACAAAACCTGTCACGGTAGAATACGAAATCACTGAGTTTGGTAAAACTTTGGCTCCGATTATTGATGAAGTGGCGAATTGGGGAATTAATTACAGGACGAGTTTGTATGGGGAGAAAACCAGTTCTACAGAATAATTTAAATATAAATTAGGTAATAACACGAATTTTTTGATTCGTGTTTTTTTTGATTATTGTATTAATTTCTACTTGAAAATTAAATAGTGACAAGAATTAATTTATCTTTGAGTTCATATTAAATTTCTTTATTTTAAAAAATGAGTCAATCTAAAAATTTGCTTTCGGAAATCGATTTTACCAATTTATTTTATGAAAATTTAACCTCAAAAGTTAAAAATATTGATTGTCTTGAAATCAAAGAACTTGAAATTAAAATAATAGATCTTGAAGGAGAAATATATACTCATTTTTTAAATAATGCATTCGCTGAATATAATTATGAACCTTCAGATCTTGATGAAATAATTGACAGATACACAACATCTTCTTCGAACTTATATTATCAAAAAACACCAATTGATGCAAATCATATAATTCCTATCATAAAAGATAAAAGATTTTTTGATGAGTGCTCTAATCTTTATGAAGACTTTTTAAAAAATCACGTTTTTGAAAAATATAATACAGACTTATACATTTTCTACGCAGAAGATAAAGAGGATAGTATTTCTTATTTAACTACTAATGATTTGGAAGTGTTAAATTTAAATGTAAAAGATTTACAAGATTTAGCAGTAAATAACTTAGAATCTTTACTTGAAATTGAACGAAGCGGAGATAGCGGTATTTTTATGCTTCTTGCGGGAGGAAACTATGAATCGAGTTTAATTTTATTCGACATTTGGAACGAAGATAATTTTCCGGTTAATGGAGAAATTATTCTTGCAATTCCCTCCAGAGATTTGGTTTTTATAACAGGGAGTAATGAATTAGAAAATATTGAAAAGCTCAAAAACAGAATTATCGAAATTAATAAAGAAGGAGATCATGTTGTATCTGATAAGCTTTTCATTTTAAAAGATTCACATTTTCAGGTTTTAAACTAAGCAATTATTTTTTAAAATCACTCCTTTTAAACGCATCCACTTTCAAATAAGCATCATTCTTTTCTTTCTCATTTTTATCTGAAATTAAAATTCCGAAAAGATGATCGATTTCGTGCTGGAAGATGACGGCTGTGAAACCTTCAACTATTTCGGTATATTTCTGACCTTTTAAATCAACATATTCCAGCTGGATGACTTTGCTTCGGTAAAACTGACCGTAAAAATCGGAGATGGAAAGATCGCCCTCGGGACCGAGATTCTGAAGTTCAGATTTCCATGTGATGATAGGATTTAGGAAGTATTCCAACGGTTCGCCTTCTTTGTCAAAACGCTGTACCCAGATTACTTTTCTGTTGATACCCACTTGCGGTGCGGCAATGCCTACTCCACCGTCGGTGGATTGAAGCGACGCTTTCATTCTGCTGACCAAAACCGCTGTATTTTTATCAAGCGGATCGATGTCGGCGGAAATATTGAGTAATGTTTGATGTTGATGATCTTCTGTTGTTTGGTAAATAGGTAAAGCGGTCGTAATGTCGCCTTGATTGATGATTTTCAGTTCATCGGGAGTGAATTTCTGGGCGTTGATTAACCCGATGAAAAGTACAAAGAATAAGGAGATTTTTTTCATTTTTGAAGAATGTTGAGCAAATATAGAGCCTGTTTTTTTAAATACAAAGTTTGTCATCCTGAAAGGATCTAAACTTCATATCCATACCTAGATTCCTTCGGAATGACAAACGTTGTGTGTATTTTTTAACTCACGCAGATCAGGCAGATTTAGCAGATTAAATCTGTGGAATCTGTGGAATCTGTGCGACATTCCCGCTTGGCTCTTTTAATTTTGGCTTTGGCTCTTCATATTGTACAACGCCGAGATTCCTGCGGAATGACAAACTTTGTGCGACATTCTTACTTGGCTCCTTTTACTTATTACCTGGCTCTTTCTAATAAGTTTTCGTCATATCTTCCGGAATAACCAGATTGAAATCTGTTGGGATATAATCTTTCGCAGGAACTTTTAATTCAGGGTCTTCTGATTCGAAGACTGAGATTACGGCCATTTTTAGGTTTGGGTTTTTCTGTTTGATGTACCAGTAAATGCCGCCATATTCTTTGCTGTGGTAATTGCCGTTGTAGTGGATGAATGTTTTTCCGGACTGGAAATTTTTTAAAATTGATTCAGCCATGGTTGCGTCTTTGATGGCTTGGGCTGAGACGAAATTCATCACTTTCATTTCGTCGGCATGATCGCCCATCATTTTTTTCATTTCTGGATAACCGGGAGTTTCCAAAGTAACTTTTATCGGAAGCTGAGCGATATAGGTTTTCTCTTTTGCTGATAATCTGTTTAGCGATTCGAGACCTTCCTTTGAGGTTTGGGAAGCGTATTTTCTTGGAACATTGGTGGCGATGAATTTCAGTTTTTTGTCTTTCGCAAAATCTACCAAAGGTTTGTAATCTGTGGCATAATTATTCCACAATCTTGCGGAGTCTTTCAATGTTTTAGCATCAAATTTTCCGTTTAAATATTGATCTAACTGAATTTGATTGTCTCTTTCAAACATTTCCGCGCCTAAAATCAGCTGTCCGTTTTTCTTTTCAAATAAGGCTTCGGTAATTTTGAGCTGAAGCCAGTGGTTGATGGAATTGTTGTGGTTTTCGCCAAAGAAAACGACGTCGTATTCAGCTAATTCTTTAATCAGCTTTTCGGTTTTTATTTCTTTTCCTTTTTTGTCGTAGAATTGGTAGGGTTTGAAGTTTTGCGCGGATACCGAACAAAAAACAACCAACAGCAGTATTGAGAAAATGTTTTTCATTGTTAATTTTTTAACAGCAGAAGCTTTTTACAAATATCATACAATTGAGCTAAACATAAAAATTTTAAACACATGAGTCACATTAGATTTTAGATAATGATTGAGAATATTTTAGATCACATTAGATAAAATCAAAGATTTTCAAAAATGAATGATTGAACTTTTTTCATATTATTTGCTCGTAAAAATCTTTGATTTTTAAACTGATGTGATCTGAAATATCCTCAATATTTAAAACTAAATACTAATGTGACTATGTGTTAAAAGAATTTTGTTTAAGATAAAAAAGGCCGCCCTGCAAAAACAAGACGACCCTATCAATTAATCTAACTTTTTAGTTTTCTAAGCCTGCTACAAGGTCTTTCCACTCCTGCAGTTCAGGGATTCCCGGTTTTCTTTTTCCGAAGAACTGTACGATGAAGTCTCCTTCTTTATTGAATACTTCGATTGCGGTAACTTCACCATCTTCTGTTGGTTTTTTTACAATCCAGGCTTCAGCGATTTTAGTTACATCAAGGTGTAAATTGAAATCAGGATCCATTACGTTGAACCATTGCTGGTGCCACATTGTTTTCTTCACTTCACCGGTGTGGATCTGTATAATTCCTCTGTTCCCAACGAAAATCATGATGGGTAAGCTCTTTTCAGAAGCTTCTTCCAATACATTTACCACTTTTGAATTGTCGATTTTCCTGGCATAACCTTCAGGAGCAAGTCTCAAAGCCTGAGTTCTTGAAACACCAAATTTTCTGGTCATCATAAAGAAATCGTGGGTATCTTTTAATTCTGTCCATGACTTTTGGAAACCTTCCACATCAATTTCAGAATCAGCTTTTTCTTCTGCTTTTGGAGCAACAGTTTCAAATTCCAAAGCTGCACTTTGATCTTCAGCTTTAAATTTCTCAACGATTGTATCGAAAGCTTGAGCATTGCTGTCTTTCGTTAAATAGATTTTGTGCAGAGCCAAACCGTCTTTTCCGAAAAACTGAAGACTTTTTCTGTCGCCTTCCACTACTCCGAAAGCAGATCTCCAGTGATTCTGGAAAATTCTCAAGTCGATATCTTCATTCACGAAAAGCTGCGCGTGCGGGCTGCTGAAATCTCCGTTTTTGTAAACGCCTTTTCTTTCGTGAACGCATTCGTCGTTTCTCGTTAAAGCCATTACTTTTCCTAACTGCTCAACTTCGGTTAAGATGTTTGCAAATTCAGGTTTTAGGACGGTAACGCCTTCTCCAACGTTGGTTGCCAACAATTCAACTTCGCTTACGCCTAACTGATCTGCTGCATTTCTTATTCTTAAATGTGGGTTTTCAGCTTTCAGAGCTTCCCATTTTTCTTTTAATTCGTTAACTAAAGTGCTCATTTATTTATTTTTTGATTGTTAAAACTGTGTATAATCTTGTGACGGTTTCTCCGCCTGCTTTACTTTTTACCTGCTCTTCTTTTTCTGAAATTTTCATTCTTTTGAAATGACTTTTAGAAACCGTTTCTTCCATTTCATCGGAGTTGTAGAGTTTAAAATCATACTGTGTGAAAGGCAGAGTTTCCATAAAATCACGCTGCCCGAAAGTAAGAACGAAGGTTCCGCTGTCTTTTAAAATTCTATAAATTTCATTTAGATATTCTACAGGATTTTCCCAGAAATAAACCGTATTTACTGTAAATATTTTATCGAAAGTCTGATCTTCGAAAGGTAATTTCGTTCCTTCATACAAAACAAATTCTGCCTGATTTTTAAATTCAGTATTTAATCTTTGGGCTTCATTGTGCATGGTTTGGGAAATATCGATTCCTGTATATTTTAAATCTTTGGCTAAATTTAAAATGCTTTTGACATGGGCAGCATTGCCGTGTCCGATTTCGAGAATGCTTTCGCCATCTTCAATCAAAAGCGTTTGTATACTTTCAACCGTCATTCCGATGTTGGTGGCATTCATCATTTCGGCAACTTTCAAACCGGTTTCGCCCTCAGGATTGGCGAGATTCTGTGCTAATATTTTTAAATCTTTTTCTTCCATATTATCCAAAAATAATCATTGGGTTGCTGGTGATTGGATGGTCGCAAATCGTACAGGGAAAATTGTACGCTTCACTGATATTTTCTGCTGTGAACACTTCTTCCGGTGTTCCGTAAGCTGCTACTTCTCCGGATTTCATCAGTAAAATCTTGTCTGCGTATTGAGCCGCTAAATTTAAATCGTGAAGAACTACTACTGCCGAATTTTCATTCTGAGTGAAATTTTTAATGATTTCCAGAGCCTTGTATTGGTGTTTTACATCCAGATTATTCAAAGGTTCATCCAGAAAAAGAAGCTTTTGGGTGATTTCATTTTGCAACTGAGCCAAAACTCTCGACAAATGAACACGCTGTTTTTCGCCGCCGGACAAAGTGTTGTATTCTCTGTCTTTTAAATGATAAACGTCGGTCTGATGCATCATTTGGTCTGTTGCCTGAAGATCTTCCTCTTTCGGCTGGGCATCAAAATAGGGATAACGCCCCATCATCACTACATCTTTCACTTCCAGAGGAATGTCGTTTGAATTGTGCTGGGAAAATTTAGCTTTATGTTTAGAAAGTTCTGTAATTTTCCAGTCGGTGATGTTTTTATCTTTAAATAAAATCTGTTGTGCACTCTTCACTTCATTTGCCAAAACACTCAGAAGGCTTGATTTTCCGGCTCCGTTGGGTCCGACGATGGCTAAAAATTCGCCAAAGCCCAAAGACACATCCACATTATTGAGAATATGAAATTCTTTGTGTTTATAACTGATCTGCTGTGCCTTAATCATTAGATTGACTTTTTAAATTTCATTAAAATGGCGATGAAAATAGGTGCACCCATCATTGCAGTAAGAATTCCGATCGGCAATTCAGATGGTTCCACGATACTTCTGCTAAGAGTGTCTGCCGTGAGCAACAAAATACTTCCGAAAACAGATGACAAAGGCATTATAAATCCGTAATTTGATTTAAATATAAGTCTCAGGATATAAGGTACAATCAAGCCAACAAACCCTATGGTTCCTGAAAAAGCAACACATGTTCCCACCATTAATGAAACGATGATAACAATCTGCTTTTTTAATCTTTCAACATTGATTCCCAAATGCTGTGCATCTCTTTCGCCCAGCATCATTGCGTTGAGCGCCTTTCCTTTCGGAAGAAGGATGCTGAATGAAAATAAAAGTACTGTAGTCAGAATTGCATTTTTAGTCCATGTGGCGCCGGCGAGGCTTCCCATGTTCCAGAATGTTAAATCTCTTAGCTGATCGTCTTTTGAAATATAAATAAGAAAACCAACAATGGAAAATCCGATGGCAGAAATAGCGACACCACTGAGGAGCATCATCACTACATTGGTTTTGCCTCCGGTGGTGGAAATCCTGTACACCAAAAGCATGGCGAGCAGTGAACCGATGAAAGCCGAAATTCCGACGAGCGAAAACTGTACTGCTTCAGGAAGATAGTCTTTGAAATATCCTCCTAAAACAATTGTGATGGCTGCCATTAAAGTTGCTCCCGCCGTAAGTCCGATTAAATCTCCTGTTGCCAGTGGATTTCTGAATAATCCCTGCAGACTTGTTCCTGAAACCGAAAGCATACTTCCGATAAGAATTGCCATAACAATTCTCGCTGCCCGAACGTCCCAGACTACATATTTATCGCTCAGTGACACGGTGGAATCTCCGGTGATGACTTTTCCCAAAACTTCAAAAGCAGATTTCCCTCCGAAATCATAAACTCCTGTGCCGAGAGACCATACTGCTATCAAGGCAAGCAGTATGGTACTTAGTGTGATGTAAAAATATAGTTTACTTTGCGTTTTCAATCAGAAGTTTGTTTAATGAAACTGCAGCCTCTCCCAGTCTTGGTCCGAAACCTGAAATCAGGCCTCCATCCATAGCAATTACTTTTTTGTTTTTTCCGGCATTGGTTTGCGCAACTCCCGGAGCTTTCAAAACACCCTCAATTCCACCAGAGCTTTCCAGTCCGCTTGAGAATAGGAACAATATGTCAGGATTTGCTTTTACTACAGCTTCCGGAGTCAATGGTTTGAAATCTTCAAAATCATTCACGGCGTTTTCACCGCCTGCAATACCGATCAGTGCTGCCATCGGTGTATTTCTACCTGAAACCATCATCATATTTCCTCTTGCGTAGATGAAAAGAACTTTTGGTTTTTTAGTCAGCGTCTGAACCTGAGCTAAATCTGAATCGATTTTATCATTTAATTTCTGATAATCATTATTTCCGATGGCTTTTGCCACGTCAGCGATTAATTTTTTGGTTCCTTCCACAGAATATTCCTGCTTGAAAGTTTCAGTTTTGATTCCTGAAGACTTTATTTTCCCCATTAAATCAGGGTTGATGTCTTTGTCTGATGCTAAGATCAAAGTTGGAGAAACAGCCATGATTGGCTCAATTGTAATTGATCTCACGTGACCTAAATTTTCAGCAGAAGTTTTTAAACCTTCCGGATAAGTGCTGGTAACATCAGTTGCAACGATTTCTTTTTCATGCCCTAAAGCGGCAACAATTTCTGTAATTCCACCGTTTAGGGTTACAATTTTATGGTTGGTTTTTGGCGCTTCTGCTTTTGCTTCGGTATTGTTTTCAGTTGATTTTGTATCTTCTTTTTTGCAAGAATAGACTGCAATGAGCATGGATGCTGCTACTATGAATTTTTTCATTTTTATTTTAATTTATTATTGTTCAATTATGTTAACGCCTCCGCTTCCTAAATCGTTTTTATATATTACAAAGGTTTGTATTCAAATGAAGGGAAACCTCTTTCGCCGGCAAGACCCTGTGCATCTGCTTTTTCTTTTGTAAGTCTTGTAAATCTGAGTTTAAAATAATATCCGTCTGAATCTTTAATCACGTAAAAACGGTCTCCAAAAATTTCAGGACCCGTAGCGGTGCCTCTCCAGTTTGAACCAATAATTCTGTGATCGTTAAAGATAAATTTAGACTGATCAATATCTGAAGCTTTAAAGCTGTTGTAAGCATCTACACCTGTTGCCGGAGCTGCTACCGTAACTTCGTAAGCACCAACATTTCCTACATTATTGTTATTAACAAAATCTGCGTAGGCATAGCTGCCGGCTCCCGGTATCATATTGGTAAATACTGAAAAGCACAGATCCCACTTCTTTTTTTCAGGCTGAATAAGGACCTCTTTATTATTTTTAAGACTTACAAAACTGTAATTGTAAGCAGTATTTTTTGCCACTGTAAGCTCTTTGTGATTTGTTGCACCAAGCTCAGCATATTTAATCTTATATCCTTCTCCTGATCTGGTTACCTGAATTTTCATCCAACCTCTGGCATCACCGCTATATGTAACGGCGCCCAATGCTACGGGACCATTATAAACATCTTTCCCTAAATTAAGGAGATAGATTCCGTTGTCTGCATCCATAGATTTCACTTCTCCGATGGCAGTATAACCTGAAGGAAAATCACCTTTTACATCATCAATATATACTTCGTTAGCAGGATTAAAATTGGCTACCTGAACCTGAGTCTGCAGAGACAGAACACTTGCAGGAGTTACAGCATCAATATTGGTTGCATTAGGAATTTTAGCTGCTGCCATCATGATGGATGAATTTAAAACTACTTTGAACTGGCTGCCGGAATAAAATGCAAGATCCCAATCTGTTCTTTTGGTAGAGACAAATTTATTTTCACTTAAATCAAACCAAACCTGATTGGGTTGGGTGGCACCGCCTACGCTTACATTCACTAAATCTCCGTCAATTGGTGCTACAGCAACAATATCTTCGTTGTCATTGATGCAAGACTGAGAAACTGTGAGAGTTCCCATTAATAATCCAAAAAGTATTTTTTTCATTTTCGATATTTTAAAAGTTATAATTTAATCTGGCAAAGTAGCTTCTGCCATAGAAAAGGTTCTGGTTTCCTGCTGCTGCACTGTGCGCATCACTCTGTATAATTGAGTTTCTCAGACTGCTGACATCAAATATATTTTTGATACCGGCTGCAATTTCAAAATGATTGTTAAAGAATGGCTGGGAAACCGTAAAGTTTAACATACTGAAACTTCCAACTTCACCGAGTATAAATTTTGGCGGTGCCGAAAGATCGATATTTGATTCCTGAACAAACTGTTTTCTTGATCCTGTATATTTATAATAAAGAGCAAACAGAGTATTTGTTTTAGGAAGCGTATAATTAGCAGCTAAATTGGCTTCTGCATAAAAATTGTAATCGTCTGGTGAGGTGATATTTCCTGCTGTTAACTCCTGAGAAATCCCCATAAAAGAAACGCCTGCATTCAGAGAGAAATTATTGCGTTTTGCAGTAAATCCGCCCCCGAAAATCATTGAACTGTATTTGTTGATATTCAGAAAAGTAAAACGCAGTGGGCTGTTGCTGATAACTACATTTTCAATTCTGTCCTGTACATCCAGATACATCCCGGAAAGGCTTACATCGAAATTCCAGGCATTAGAATTTTTAGTTTTATAGTCCCAAAATAACCCTACAGAATATCCTGTTTCGGGTTTTAAATTTTCATTTCCTCTGATGTCGTGATTGGCATCAACTACATAGGTGTATAATTCTTCGTAGGTAGGAAATCTGTTAGAAGATCCAAAAACAGCGCGGAGATCAGACTTTTCTGAAGTGCTGTATCTGGCAGTTAATGAATAGTTTTGCTGAGAATCGAATCTGTCGCTCAACGCCAAACGGAATCCCGGTCTTAAAGAGAAATCGTCTGAAACTTTCCATTCAGCAGAAATAAAATTAGCGTAGCTGAATACAGATCTGTTAACATTATTTATTTCCTGAGGATTGTAGGCTACTGTAGAACCCGTTGCATAACCACTCGTTCTGTCGAGCTCGTATCCCAACTGAAAATTGAATTTTTCACTGTCTAAGAAATTACTGAATAACCCACGGGAATACAGCACCTTAGAGTCATAATACATGCTTTTACTGTCTCTTGTTATCTCTGTACGGTTAGGAACATCGTATTTATAATTCTGGCTTTCTCTTTCCTGAGTCTGATAAGAAAAATCTCCCATATAATTGATTCTACCCAGTTTTGTCTGAACATTCAACTGGTGAATCCATCTTTTGGTGAAATAATCTGTGTCGTCTGAAGTGTAGGTTTTATTACCTCCGCCCAGAGAAAATTCATTTACAATCTGATTTCGGAAGTTGATATTTTCTCTTAAATAGTTGACCTTATAAAATAATGTAGTATTGTTTTTAGAATATCTTACCGCTCCATTTGTAGTTAAAAGATCTTTGGGAAGCCATTCGTAGCCACGGTTTCCGTCGTTTGCAGGGCTGAAATATTTATATCCGTTAAATCTTCCTTTATAACCCTGAAAATCGTTGTGATTGATATCGGCAGTTACCGTCCAGTTGGCATTGATTTTATATCCTAAGTTTAAAGACTGAATATGTCTTCCGTTTCCTTTCTTAAACCAGTCGTAATCTTTCCCAACAGTTTCTTCCTGAAGTGAAAGGTTTACATTAACTTTTTTACTGTAGTTTTTCTTTGTAATAATATTGATAACGCCCGTTACAGCGTTATTTCCGTACTCAACGCCCATTGCACCTTTCACCACCTCGATACGCTCGATATTGTTGACGTTGATTTTGCTTAAATCCATTTGATTTCCACTGCCCCTGTCTGTAACCACCGGGATATTATCGATCAGAATTTTGGTGTAAGCACCTCCCAATCCCATGATATTGGCCTGTGAACTTCCGTCGCCTGCATCTGGAACAATCTGAATGTTCAGGTTTTGGTTCAGAACTTCCGCAGCTGTGGTAACCGCCATATTTTTAATCATCTCAGCATCAATTACTTCAACCTTGTAAATTGATTTATTGATCGACTGCTGCATATATTGTCCGGTAATTACTACCTCACTTATATTTTTTTGATTTGCAGAATCTTTCTCTTGAGCATAGATGCTCGTAATCGCTGATAATGCCAAAATCGACAGTACTCTCTTCTTCATGTGGAAAAAAAATTTTGACAAATATAATGGTTTATTTAGAACAGATAAAAATAAATAGCAGATTTTATGGTATGACATTTTCCCGGTTGGCGGATTGTAATAAAATTCCCATGTCAATAATCAGTGATTAAAAATCAAATAAAACCCTTTATTCATAGTACTTACAAAGCAGACTACTATTGATTCTTTATGAGTCATAAACGTAGATTTAACATAAAAACAAGACAAATATCATCTTTTTATTTAGAATGTTTAAAAATAAATATTTACTTTTGTAGAATAATTCTAAATAATAACAATGTTATGAAAGTAAAATTACTTTTTGGAGCTTTAATGTTCACAGCAATTTCAGCAAATGCACAGTTGGCAACTCTTAATGAAGATTTTGAATCAGCGGTGGTTTCTACACCAGCGAACTATGACAATATGGTGAGCGGATGGGTTGCTAAAAAAAATGTAGACAGAAACGTCTATGTTGATCAGGCTACAGGAAATAAATATCTTCAAATGTATGCGGGAGGATCTTTGACGGCAGATATCTTTGCAATAACACCTCAAATTGTTGCACCGGATGGAACTAAACAGTTTACTTTTACTGCAACTCCTACAGGTGGTATGACATTGGAGGTAGGTCTGGTAGACAATCCTTCTAACCTTGCCGCTAATACTGCCGTACCGGCTTCTTATCAAATGATTCAGTCATTTACTTTTTCCGGAACTGCTCCTGTAACTGTAGCTCCGTTTACAATTCCTCAGTCTTCAAATCAATACATCGTTTTCAGATTCCGCAATCCGGCTCCTACTTTCCCAGGTTCTTCTCACGCGGCTTTAGCCATAGATAATGTGAAATATAACAGTGCAGCTGTCTTGGCAACTTCAGATCTTACAAAATCAAACAACGATATTAAATTTGCTGTAAATGCAGAAAACACAGCTTTACAGTTTGTAGGAAAAGAATCTCCAAAATCTGTAGAAATCTATTCTGCCGGCGGACTTAAAGTTGCTGCAGGAACTGTAGATTACAACAGATTCAGCATCAGCACACTTCAAACAGGAGTTTATTACATCCTTATCGAAACTAAGGACGGTAAAACTCAGAAATCGAAGTTTATCAAAAAATAATACTTTCTATTTTTTCTAATAAAAAGGCAGTCTCAGAATTTCTGAAACTGCCTTTTGTTTTTGAGCGGGGTGTTGGATGATTGATGATTGATGATTGATGATTAGCAAAATTAATTTATCAAAACAATTTTCTCCTATCTTTTCTTTGATTTTTTTCCTTTTTACCTGATTCTTTTTACTTTTGCCCTGGCTCTTTTTCAATTTTGCTTTGGCTCTTTCAACCTGGCTCTTTTTACTTTTGCCCTGGCCCTTGCAATCTGGCTCTTTAATAAATCTTAAACCCTTTATAAACCTGTGCGGATTCTTCAGATATTTTAGAAGCATGCTTTCTAAATTCCAGAAGATGATCTGTCCCGTTGTGATGATTGTGGTGCTGAACCGTTTCCCACAACTCGACGAGGAAAAAAGTTCCTTTGTTTTCGTTATCTTCGATCAGGTCATACTGAAGACATCCCTCCTCTTTTCTGGTTTCTTTTACAAGGTTTTGAAATAATTCTACAGCTTCCATCAGATGATTCTCTTTGAATCTGAACAGCGCAACAATATGTAAATTCATGTGTTATTTTTAGGCTGTTAAAGTAGATTAATTTTGATTTTTATTTGAATTCAATTTTGCTAAATTTTTCACAAAAAACACCTCTCTTATCTCAAATCACTTTTAAAATAAAATTCCATACAAAATCCCGAAACACGCATCCCGTATCACTTATCCCGAAACTAAAAAACCGATTTAAAAATAGTAATCGAGCTCATCACAATAACCAAAGTTCCGATAATAATAAACATATTTTTCACAGGAAGTTTTGAGGTGAGCATTGCGGAAAATGGCGCTGTGATAATTCCTCCAATTAAAAGTCCTAAAATAATATTCCAATGCTGAATTCCTAAAGTAAAAAAAAACGTTACAGCTGCGGTAATTGTTAAAATAAATTTAGCAACCGTTGAACTTCCCACAGCAAATCTTGGGGTGAAAGAATTTTTAATTAAAGTACCCGTCACCAAAGGTCCCCATCCTCCACCTGCAAAAGAATCGATGAAACCACCGATGACGCCCAGTCTAGTTAAGTTGGTTTTCTTTTTTAAAGATTTATTTTGCTTAGGCTTAAAAGCATTTGAGAAAATTTTGAAACCTAAATACAAAGTGTAAAAAGCAATAACTGTTTTGGTAATTTTTGAATAATACTCACCTAAATATGTCAGACTTAAAGCACCAAGAACAGCCCCAATGATGGCAGGAATGGCCAGTTTTTTCACTAAACTTTTACTTACATTTTTAAGTTTAATATGACTGATACTTCCCGCGGCAGTTGTAAAACTTTCCGCAGAATGAATGCTTGCACTCACAATATGAGGTGGAATTCCCAAGAACATCAGTGTCGTTGTACAAATCACGCCGTAGCCCATTCCCATTGAGCCCGCAACAACTTCAGCAAAAACTCCTACCAAAAGCATCCAGTAAAATATATAATTGTCTTTCGCCAAAACAATTTGAAGTTCATCCAAATATCCTAAACTGTAAAGTGTAAAAAACGCAACAATTAAAACTGCAATTGTCACCAAAAGCAAATTAATTCTAAACTGGATTTTCGGAGTAATCACCATATAATGTGTTAAAATAAAATTACAAAATCATCATCGCGCCAACGGTCGAATTGCTCGTTTCATCAATCAGAATCGCATTTCCGGTTGCTTTACTGTCTTTAAAACTGTCAAAAACCAAGGGGGGTGATGCAGTTTTTAATCTTACTTTCACAACTTCATTCAGCTTAATACTTTCAGTGATTGGTGTCTGTTCTAAAGTATTGACATCAATTTTATAGTCGATTTCTTTGATGATGGCTTTTAGCGTTTTGCTTTTATGCTGAATGAAATATTTGTTACCTTCGTTCAGTTCTTTTTTATCGAGCCAGCAGACAATGGCTTCAACCTCATTTTCAACTTTCGGCTGCTGATTGGTTTTCACTAAAAAATCACCACGACTTATATCAATATCGTCTTCAATATGAATCACCGCAGGTTGATTGGTAAAAACAAAATCGGTTTCTTTTCCTCCGGTTTCAATTTTTGAAATTTTAGTCTGAATATTTTGTGGAAGAACTGTAATCTCATCACCTTTCCTATAAATTCCCGAAATCACTTCTCCTGCATAACCTCTGTAATCATGCAATTCATCCGTTTGCGGACGAATCACATACTGCACCTGAAATCTGGGATTTTCATTAGCCTGATTTTCATGAATTTCAACATTTTCAAGAAAGTTCAAAAGAGGTTCGCCTCTGTACCAATCTGTTTTTTCAGATTTTGAAACAATATTATCTCCATGAAAAGCTGAAATCGGAAAATAACTGACGTTTTCAAGCTTCAGTTTCTTGGCAACTAAATCGTATTGTGCTTTGATGTCATTATAAATTTCTTCAGAATAATCTACCAAATCCATTTTATTGATGGCAACCACAACATTTTTCATTTTTAATAACGAAGCGATAATCGAATGTCTTCTTGTCTGCTCAATCACGCCTTGCCTTGCATCAATCAGAATCACAATCAGTTGTGAATTTGAAGCTCCTGTAATCATATTTCGGGTGTACTGAATATGTCCAGGCGCATCAGCAATAATGAATTTCCTTTTCGGCGTCGAAAAATACCGGTAAGCGACATCAATCGTGATTCCCTGCTCTCTTTCGGCTCTCAGACCGTCGGTGAGAATGGCGAGATCAATTCCGTTTTCATTTTTATTTTTGGACTGCTTTTCCAATGCTTCAAGCTGGTCAATCAGTATATTTTTGCTGTCGTAGAGCAGTCTGCCAATCAACGTACTTTTGCCGTCGTCTACACTTCCTGCGGTGATAAATTTTAGTATGTCCACGTGTTTGTTTTATGAGTAATTAGTAATGGGTAATGAGTAATTAGGTTAAGGTTGAGGCTAAGGTTAAGGTTAAGAGTGAAAACAAATTTGATTTTAACATTAATTTTAAAACTTCGCTTTATAAACTTCCAGCTTCCCTCACCCAGCTTCCAGCTTAAAAATATCCTCCTTTTTTCCTGTCTTCCATCGCGGCCTCTGTTGCTTTGTCGTCGATTCGGGTTTCGCCACGTTCGGAGATTCTGGACGCGGTAATTTCACCTAATACATCATCCAAAGTTTCTGCTGAACTTTCAACGGCGGCAGTACAGGTCATATCTCCAACAGTTCTGTAACGGACTTTTTTGTTTTTAATCTGATCATTTTCATCAATCTGAATAAAATCTGAAACCGCAATTAATTGTCCGTCATATTCAATTACATCACGATCATGAGCAAAGTAAATGGATGGCAACTGAATATTTTCTTTTTTAATATAATTCCAGACATCCAGTTCAGTCCAGTTTGAAATTGGGAAAACTCTTACGTTTTCGCCTTTGTTGATTCTTCCGTTGTAGATATTCCACAATTCCGGGCGCTGTAACTTTGGATCCCATTGCCCGAACTCATCACGAACAGAAAAAAATCTTTCTTTTGCTCTTGCTTTTTCCTCATCTCTCCTTGCTCCGCCAATACACGCATCGAACTGAAATTCTTCAATCGTATCTAATAAAGTATGCGTCTGCAACCAGTTTCTTGATGCAAATTTTCCTTTTGGTTCGGTTAAATTTTTAGCTTTAATCGTGTCTTCAACTTTTCTTACAATCAGTTCAGCTCCCAGACTTTCAGCAAAATAATCTCTGAACTGCAATGCTTCCGGAAAATTGTGTCCGGTATCAATATGTACGAGAGGAAAAGGAATTTTCATCGGAGCAAAAGCTTTTTTCGCCAGATGAACCAGTGTAATCGAATCTTTTCCGCCACTGAAAAGCAAAGCAGGTTTTTCAAACTGAGCCGCAATTTCACGCATTATGTAGATGCTTTCGGCTTCCAGTTGTTCGAGATAATTTAGTTTATAGTCGCTCATTATTATTTGAAAGATTAAATTTGAATTAATTTGAATGCAGACCGCATTCTTTTTGTGAAGTTTCCCACCACCATCGTCCTGCTCTTGGGTTTTCGCCTTCTTCGATGGCTCTGGTGCAAGGCTGACAGCCAACGCTGATAAAGCCTTTTTTATGTAAAGACAATTCCTGAACATTATTTTGTTTTAAATAATCTAAAACATCCTGATAAGTCCAGTTGATTAAAGGGTTGTATTTGTATAAATTTCTCTCCTCATCCCACTCCAGAATCGGCATATTTTCACGGTTTTCAGATTGTTCGGCACGAAGTCCGGTAATCCAGACTTTAGCGTTTTCGAGAGCACGGTTGAGTGGTTTTACTTTTCGGATAAAACAACATTCTTTTCTGTTTTCTATGGAATGATAAAAAGCGTTGATTCCTTTTTCAACAACATATTTTTCTACATCTGCTGATTCAGGAAAATAAACTTCTGTAGTTTTCTTATAACGTGAATTATTTTTTGAAAGTAAATCGTAGTGCTCATAAAAAAGCCTTCCCGTATCTAACGTGAAAACTTTAATCGGCAAATCATTCCTAAAAACAGCGTCGGTAATGACCTGATCTTCCTGACCAAGTGAAGTTGAGAAAACAATTCCTTCTGAAATTTTAGACGAAATAAATTCTAATCCGTCTTCTAAAGTGAGCTGCTGTAAGGTGTTTATATCTTCTTTTGAAAACATTTTTTCTGTTTGATACCAGCAAATATCCAACAAAAATATTATCCTACCAAATAAGTAGACTTTTAAAATTAAATAAAAGCCATATTAATCTTTCAAATCTAATAATGTTTTTTCTTCCAAAATTTTCAGTGAAGCGTCTCTTACTTCAATCAAAACATCGTGTAAACTGCAGTGATCTTCGTTGCAGTCGGCACATTTTTCATAAAAATTCAGACTTACACAGGGAAGCATCGCAATTGGACCATTGACAAGCCTTATAATTTTTGCAAGACTTACATTCTGAGGATTTTCTTTGAAAAGATAGCCGCCGCCTTTTCCTTTTTTACTGTCGAGGATGTCTGCTTTTTTCAGTTCGAGGAGAATATTTTCAAGAAATTTCAATGGAATTTTCTTGTGATCTGCAATTTCTGAAATAAGAATTGGGCCTTCATTTCTCTTTTCCACGAGATATGAAAGTGCCTTAAAAGCATATTGAGATTTTTTTGACAGCATTACAGCAAAAATAGGAAAAAAAGTTGGATGTTAGGAGATGGAAGGTTGAAGATGGAAGCACGAAGCATAAGGGAGCTTAGATTAATCCTATTAATTTTATTTACAATTATTTTCACTCCCAGCTTCCCTCTTCCCTCTTCCAGCAAAAATATTATCTTTGTCTCATGTTCAGTAAAGAAGAAGCACAGCAATTAAAGAAAGAATTTTGGACGGCATTCGGGAAATCTTTTCCGAGAAAATGGATTTTGTACAATACCAAAATCAAGGATTTTTCGTTTAAATTTTTCGCCGACAAGAAAAAAGCCGAGGTTTCTCTGGATATCGAGATGAAGGATGAAGTTTTTCGCGATGCTTATTACAACAAAATCTGGTCGCTGGAAGACATTCTGAAAGATTTTATCGGTGATTTTCAAAAAGAAGAATTCTACACTCTGGAAAACGGAAAAGTCATCAGCAGAATCTGGGTAGAAAAAGAAGGAGTTTCTGTTTTTAACAAAAATACATGGCGAGAAGCTTTTGAATTCTTTGTTGAAAAAATGGATGGTTTTGAAAGGTTTTATTATGAATATGAGGATTTTATAAAGGATGTTTAAAAATATCAATGTCTTTTGAATAATCTTTGAGATTTTTCATTGCAAATAATTATCTTTAGAAAAACAAAACTAATTACTAAAATAATATTATGCGAAAAATTAAACTGCTCTTAATTTTACTTCCGTTTTTCGGATTTTCACAAAATAAAATCGGTGCGGAAGAAAAAGTGACAGAAGGGATCAAACTGCATGACGAGGAAAAATATGATGAAGCGTTAAAAAAGTATGATGAAGCGTTGATTCTGGACAAGAATAACTTACTTGCCCTTACGGAAAAATCCATGACTCTTGAAGCTACAAAAAACTACGATGAAGCTATAAAAATCTGTCAGTTCATCATCGCTAATTTTAAAAATGAAGATAACAAAATCGTTTATCTGAACTATGGAAACAGTCTGGATCATTCTAAAAGACCTTTGGAAGCTTTGAAAATATATGATGAAGGATTAAAAAAATATCCGGATTTTTACCAACTCCATTTTAATAAAGGTATCACTTTAGTGAATAACAAACAGATTGATAAATCATTAGAATCTTTCCAAAGATCGCTTCAGCTTAATCCTGATCATCCCGGAACTCTGAATGCATTAGCCGTACTAAATGAAAATAACAGAGCAATATCTATGTTATGCTCCCTACGATATTTAAGCGTTGACAATAAATCTCAGCGTGCTGCCGGACAATTAGAATTTTTGCAAAATCAAATTAAAAAAGGTGTTGATCAAAAAAGTGACAAAAGCGTTTCTGTATCAATAGATGCTAAAACATTAGAAAAGTCTGAAAAAAATAAAAAAACTCCCGACGATTTTTCGGTTGTTGAACTTATCTTACCTCTTGCTGTAGCGCTTGATTATGATGAAAAAAATATAGACAAAACCGACTGTCAAAAATTACAGTATAAAATAGACACAATCACATCTGTACTGCAAGAATCTCAAAAAGGAAAAAAAGGTTTCTACAGAGAATTTCTCGCACCTTATTTTATTGAAATGAAAGAGAAGAAATTGGTAGAAGCGTTTGCTTACATTATTTCTTATCCGACGCAGAGTGATGATGTTTTGAAATATCATCAGGAAAACAGTAAAGAAATTGAGAGATTTTATGCCTGGTCTGAGAACTATCAATGGAAGTAGTCTTGACCTAAATTTAAGCTGATATTCTAAATCGTACATCCAAGACAAAACCTTCAAATCTTATGAAATGATTTTGCATTTCATAGTATTTCTCAATTTTTTCATATGATATCGTTGGGAATTCTAAAGAAGCGAAAATCAGTCTGTTTGAGACTGTCGGAACTTCGATATAATTTTTCTTGAGAGAGTGATTTTAAAATGTATTTGTTTTATATTTGATTGTAATTACTAGATTTTAAAGAATATTGATGAAATAAATTACAAAACTATCATTCACCGCAATGCTGTCAATCAGTTTAAGTACTTATGCTCAAACCATGTATTATAAAATAAATGGCGATAAACCTGTTGACAAAACCAGTTACTTAAAGCGGAAAGCAACTACTTCAAAAAGTGGAAAATTGGAAGAACTCCTTCTGAAAACAGAAAAGAAGAAAGATTCAGTGATTCAATATATCAGATTGACCACTATATCTACCACTCCCGACGGTTTTGATCCTTATGGAGAAACAAAGAAGTACATTGGAACAAGATTTCAGATTGAGAAATTTTTAAATAAAAACCAGAAAAATTTCGACAAAAATTTTCTTTCCGGAAAACCTACTTTTATTAATTTTTGGTTTACAAAATGTCCGCCGTGCATTGAAGAAATCCCTTTACTAAATGAGTTAAAAGCAAAATTCGAAGATAAAGCAAATTTTATTACGATCACTTTCAATGATGATAAAACAATTGAGGAATTTATGAAGAATCAACCTTTTAATTTTCAACATATCCCAAATTCGAAAAAACAAATTGATGAATTGAAAATCTCGGCGTTTCCCACAAATCTTATTTTAGATAAAAACGGAATTGTAAAATTTGTTTACGGGGAGATAACTTATGACGTGAAGGATATTGAAATGATTTTTGAAGGTTTGATTGAAAATTAAAAAAAATCACACACAACAGATTTGATTGTTATATTTAATCTGATAAATGATCAATACGAAATGAAAAAATCACGATTGTTCTGCTTTCTATCCTTGGTATAGGACTTGCCACGGCACAATCAAAGAAAATCAAGGAGCAAAAAGAATTTGTAGAAACCTACCGAGTTGAAACAGGGAATGTGAAAAATGTTAACATTCAACTTTTACAAAACAAGTATTATCTGGAAACCAAAAACATGATTTTGGAACAACAAAACAGCCTTAGCAAAGATCAACTTAATGAGCTTATAATTTACAATCAGGATAAATTTTACAAAGCACGAAAAAATGATTTTTGGAGGCGTAATATGACTGGTGAAGATTCAATGTTAGCATCCTAAACAAAAAAGAGAAACCCGCAAGTTTCTCTTTTTCAATATCATTTATCCAAATTTCTTCTTTCTCAGCCAGAAGAATAATCCTCCCAAAAGACCGATGATGGCTAATGGAAGCAGCAAATTCAGCCACTGCCATTTTGCTTTTTCTTCGGTGATTCGGTATCTGTCGAGAAGGCGTTCTTCGATGTTACGGTTTCGTAATTCTATTAAATTGCTGTCGTCTAAAAGATAGTCGAGGGCATTTCTCAGGAACTGCTCGTTTCCAAACTGCTCATCTGTTAATCTGTCAATTCCGAGAGGTAAAGGCTGACCTTTTACAATTTTGTTTCTTGCTAAATCTCCGTCTGCAATCACGATCATCTTGTTTTCCGGACTTTCAGATTTAAAGTTGGGATAGCCTTTTCTTTCAATTCTTGAAGCGTATGCAGAATTGAATTTTCCTTCCAGAGCCACTGCAAAGATCTTCGGTGTGCTTGGTCTTTCCATCTGCCCGAGGCTGTCGACACTCGCGATTTCCTTCAATTCAACATAGTTTGGAACCTGTTTCAGTAAAGTTCTCTCGCTGGATTCAAATAGAACCTTTGTTTTAAACTTTTTTCCACCCAAAGTATCAATCGATGTCGGAAATTCAAATTTTACCGGATTGATATTTTTTGTAATCGGATGATTGTTTTCTGCAATTCCCAAAGGAAAATAAGGCCACGGAAGACTGCTGAACTGTGGGTTTCCGTTAATTTCTCCCGTAACAATTTTCAGCAATGCATACTTTTTAACATCCTTTACCAAAGCCGGATTGATTCTCAGTCCGTAATTGAAGAAGAAGTCGGTCATATTGATATCGACTGGGAAAGGCATTAGTTTTTTAGATCTCGTCAGCGTATCCATTTCCGCATTGACGGCATCAATCATCCATAACGTTTTTCCGCCGTTCATAATGTATTGATCGAGGATCAGTTTTTCACCATCGGTAAAGGCTTTTCGTGGTTTTGCAATCACTAAAGCATTCATCTGTTTCAGCATCGGCAGATCTTCCAGTGAAAGTTCTTTTGTGTTTTTCGGAATCACCGGTCCTGCCTGATAATTTTCATTGGCAATCTGCATGAAACTTTCAAATTCAGACGGACTCAGCTCGTCCTGATTAACCAAAACACCAATTTTCTTTCTCTCATCCGTAGCAACAGCTTTGATGTTGGAAGCCAGATTATATTCAAGATTTTCAATTGATTTTCTGAGCTGATCCTGCGCATTGATATTGTTTTGCTGAACAATTAACGGAATTGAAATTCCTCTTCCCTGATACTTTACAACGGCATAAGGATACACTTCAATCTGCGTAATCTTCCCTTCTTTTTCGTCCGGAAGAATAGATTTTTGCATTCCCATCGCCATCAGGGTGTCTTCAGGAATTCTGTTTTTAATCGGATCTGTAAACCTGAAATCTATATTTGAATTGATCTTTCTGAACTCTTCCAGCATAAATTTGGTTTCATTCTGAAGCTGTTTGAAACTTGCCGGAAAATCTCCTTCAAGGTAAACCTCAACCATTACAGGCTTTTTGATGGATTCCAAAACTTTAACGGTGCTGTCTGAAAGCGTGTATCTTTTTTCTTTGGTAAGGTCTAATCTGATGCCTGAAAAAGCAAGTACGATAACCAACGGCAGAATTATAAAAATTAAAATTCCAAGAGGCGATTTAAAATCTATCTTCTTCATGTTCTACTTCTTTTTGGTGATAAAATAATTAGACAAAAACAACGTAATTCCGATAATGAAAATAAAGTAAGCAACATCTTTAAAGTCGATCAAACCTCTTGTAAATCCTAAAAAGTGCTGGTAGAAGCCTACATTCTGAAGGATAAAATCTGCACCTCCTAAAAGTTTATAGCTAGCCAACTGTTCGATTCCGAAATACATAATGAAAGACATAAAAACGCCCAGTAAATAAGCCATAATCTGGTTCTGGGAAATGGATGAGGCCAAAATCCCGACTCCTGCGAAAGCTGCGATCAATATGATTAAACCCAAATAACTTCCCATCGTCATTCCCATATCGATATTACCGATAGGCACGCCTAAAACATAGACTGTATAAAGGTAAATGAGTGAAGGAATTAAACATAAAATCCCGACAACCCAAACCGAAAGAAATTTTCCTGTAATTAAATCTGATATTTTCAGCGGTTGTGAGAAAAGCCAGTTTAATGTTCCGGTTTGTTGTTCTTCAGCAAAAGTCTTCATCGACAATGCCGGAATAATAAACATTAAAAGCCACGGCACCAAAACGAAATAGCTCTGCAGTGAAGCAGAACCAATGTCGAAAATATTGGAATCATTCTCGAAGAAAAACAGAAACAGCGTCGTTATCAGACTAAAAGCAGCGATGATAATCCACGCGCTCCAGTTCCCGAAATAACTCCAAAGTTCTTTTTTTAAAATTGCAAACATAAATTAATTTGATATTTGAGGTTTGAGGTTTGAGATTTAAAATTTCGTGCTCAAATTCAGTTTTTTTATTTTGATAGAAATTACCAATTTCCATGTGTTTCACCCTTTTTCAAATTCAACCATTTCATGGTTGTGTTCGATTCGGATTACCGCACCATGGGTTTGCACCCACGGCTACTAACATTAAACCACTTCGTGGTTTCCAAAAATGCTTTTAAATTTAAAATTATAAACATTTCTAATTGTAAATAATAATCTAAAAAAGCAATTCCCCTGGCTCTTTTTACTTGTTACCTGGCTCTTTTTACTTTTTACTTGGCTCTTTTACTTCTATTCACCAACTTCACCGTCATCATAATCAAAAATACAAGAACGAAAAATCCGAAGATTAATTGCCACCAGTATTCAATTGCCATCGATTTTAAAATAACTGTAAATACGACTAAGAAAAGAATAAAAGTAGCAATCTCATTGGCCTGTCTCAGTTTTATATTGGCCGTTTCTAGGGTATTCCCGTTGAGTTCTTTCAGTTTTAAAACTTTTTTCCAGCACCAGAAATGATAAACTGCCAATCCGACAAGGAATGTTAATTTCAAATGAAACCACGGCGTTTTCATCAAGTTGAAATTCAAAAAGATCATAACTAAACCGCAGACAGTCATGATAACACCAGCCGGAACCGTGATGATATTCCAGAGTCTTCGCGCCATAAAAGTATATTGCTCTCTGAGAATATTTTTTTTAGGCTCATCAAACGCATCGGTATCTTTATAGTAGACAAAAATTCTCACGAGGTAAAAAATCCCCGCAAAATAACTGACCATAAAGATAATATGCAACGCTTTGATGATGGTGTACAGCATCTTAAAATTTTATGGGCAAAGATAAGTTATTTCAGAAAAAAAGCGAATTTAATCTGAAATCTTTAGGATAAATAATGCTGGTTGAAAGATTTTTCAGGTTATCGAATTTTTATATGATGATTACGACATAGCCTTTTTCAATTTTATTTATTACATCAGTGTTACCAAGAGGGATGACGATGAAAATTACTTTTGAGCAAACCTAATTTTATATTTTGGAACGATAAACTTTTTAATCTCTTTCCAGGAAAATGAAATTTTACATTTACGATTGCCTGAACTAAAAAATTTTGATCAACATTGAAAACAAATGTGATTCCCGACACATTTCCACTTGTATCTATTTCAAAAAAATATTGAGATAAGTCTGTGGAACTACATATCACATCATCTTGAACCTTTAATTTTTTGTAGCAAAAATTTAAAAGCTTTTTAGAATTGATAAATAATCGACTACCAATATTTACAGAATTTTCGGTATCAAACAGATAGTACTTTTCGTCTTCCCAAGAGGAGCCGTAAGATTGAATTCCAATAGAAATATTAGTCAAGTTGTTTTTGCTACAAATGATGGTATACCTTTCAAAACCAAATTGAGACTCTTTTAAAGCTTCATTAGCAATCAGTTTTCTAAGAGTATCCTTTTTTGCATTTAATCTTTTTTCAGGGTCTTCAAATAATAATCCATCTAAAACCGGAAACGTATTTTGCACAGCTTTATATAGCCTAACGTTTTATTCCTGAAGTTGCAGGCAATCATTTGAATTTATACATACAGAATCTTTCAGAACAGAAACGTTTTGAGCCTGCAATACAATTGTTATAAATATTAATATTAGAATTGCGTTTTTTTTATTTCAGTTCTCATTTTTTTAGATTTTCGTAATGCTCTTTAATTCCGAACGCAATTTTTGCTCTTTCATAATTGGCTTTTTGGGGAAGATTACAATCATATTTAAATAATAATTTTAGATTTTTAGTAAATTCTTGTCGCTCCTTTAATCCATAAGGATATTTGCTTCGTGAATCGGTTAAAGTTGAATATTTTAGTTTTTTAACTTTGCGAAATAATTCAGTCTTCAAATTTATGTTCCATCAGTTACATTTATTCTCATTTAACCACCGGTATATTATGGGTGACAAATTGGTTTTTCTTGGTAATAAATAATTTAAATTGTATCTACATTGTTTATCTTCATCAAAATAATGCGTTTTATTTGACAACTCAGAAATGTAAAGTTTTCTGTTTTTTTCAACAATTTTCACCTTTAGTTCATCGATATTTTCCATCCAAATATTCACTATAATGGTATCATTTCTATAATCAACATTTTTGATATAACTCCTGATAGTTTTATCACAGTCTTTACCATCCCATATTAATAAAAGTTTGTTATGGAATAGATTATTCTTTAAAATAACCTGATCAGAACATTTTTTATTTTCAAGGGTTATAATATATTTACCGTGATGTATTTTTTCCTTTTGCGCAATACAAAAAGAAAAAATTATAAAAATGCTACTTATTAACACATTTTTCATAATTGAATATCTTCTTTAAATTATTAGTATAATTTGTTCTTTCTTTCATACCATTGGGTATCCCACCAGAAGCTCCATTAATTTTTCTTGACACACCCAATACATCGTCGGTGTCTGCTAAACTATTTATTTTTCTAGAACTCCAAAACCATCCAGCAGAATTAAAAACATGATATAATTCTGACGAAAGCTTTTTTGCAAATGGTGCTAATTTGTTATTAATAAATTCAGAGTTAAGTTCTTTATCTTTTACCCGTAATACAAACTCAGAAACACCTTCTCCTAATTTATGTTGGCCATACTTATCTTTAAATAGTGAAGTTCCATTTACAAAATCGTAATATTCTAAATAGTTATAGTCATGAGTTATTTGCTTTATTCCTCTACCTTGAAAATTAAAACCACCTTTATAATTTTTGGGTACGTTACTCTCACTCCTACCTTCAAAAGTTGCTCTAAACCGATGAGACTCATGATATGTTTGGGCTATAAAATGTATTTTTCTAATACATGTATTTATGCCATATCTAATAAAAATATTATTAAAAGATTGAGTAATTTTTGAATAAGAAGAATCGACAACTGAAATATGCTCAGATCTAATTACATCACTTTGGTTGGCAAATAAAGAATCTCTGGTCTTAGGTGAATCATAAACAGTAATTGGTATTTTTTCAGTAACTACTACCTCCTTTCCATTAACTATTTTTTTAACTTTTTTCGAGTTATATCCTACTATTTCCCCTTTCCTTAATGCTACTATAATATTTTTTATTTCTTCTTCCGTAAAATCTCTGTTACAATAGCATCTTTTATCTTCATTATTTTCCGGAATCGGCGCACCTTCTGCGATAAGGCTTTCCGGCTCATTGATTTGTCCAGAATCAACGAATTCAATCATTCCCGTTTCCGGTGGAATATTTCCGGGCATTTTTCCAATTCCCGGAAGCTTTGATTTCTTTAACAACACGTAATTGTCCTGTACCAATGCGGTTCCAAAATCCTGCCATTCTGTAAGGGAAATCATTTTGAAACCATCATAAAACGTAAAGTTGGGAATCTGTTTTTCGACAACTGTTCCGGTAAGTTTTCCCTGTGTTGTAGGGACATCACTTAAAACCTTAAACTTACCCAAATGAGCATTGAATTTTATTTTGGCTCCATCTATTGCCAAAAGCAAATCATCTGATTTTTTATCCGCCTCTTCTCTTTCAGCACGCTTTTCTTCCATTTTACGGCTGTTTTCAGATTTTAAATCTGTATCATTTAATGTCGTATTTTAAATCTGTATCATTTAATGTCGTAGATTCATCAGAAAATTGGTTTTGATTTTCATTGTCAGTGATGTTTTCCAAAGAACCGGATTCGTTATTATTTAACCTATCCATAATAATGAATGTTTTAAATGGTAATTGTGTTTTTTAATTTCTATAAAACCTTCTTCGTAAATATTCTTTCTGTATTTCAATATTCCTTGAAACTGATTTATTTCTGTATTTTGAATATTTTCTGCTGTTATTTTAATTCGTCTTTTTTCTTCATCCGTATTTATTGATAGAACTTCTGTAAAACCTTCTGGTGAATGTCTGTTTTTTGTATTCTGAAATGAATTCAACAATCCGTTAAAAAGCAAACCAAACATTTTATAACCCGACAAAAACTCGATCAGTTTAGCTTCACTATTCAATACGCTGTTTAATTCATTGAAATAATTATTTATAGGTTCTCCTTTATGAAATTCGAATAATTCCGACTGTATTTTTGCCCACCTTAAACGTAGAAACAGTAAATTTTCTACTGTTAAAATATTTCCTGAATCGTCGACTGTCAATTCCAATTCATCAAATAAATAGCTGACTTTTTTCAGTAATCTTGTCCTTGCTGTATCTTCTTCAGAAAATTCGAATTCAACAACCAAAACTTGAAAATGATGTCTTTCATCAATATTTCCTAAATAATAAATCTCTACATTTCTTACATATTTCTTCTCAATCAGGTAAAATATATTTTTCTGCTCTTTAACAATAGTTTCCAACCTGTATACTTTTTGATGTAAGTTCTGCAAAATATCCATTATTTTTTGCTAATATATTTGTCGTTCATAATTACTGTTAGGATCCATCCCCAACCAATCTCTGTTTGCCGACCAATGCAAATATTTATTCCTTAAGATTCTTAATAGAGTTTGTTTAGAATATCCTGTCACGGTAACACCTTCTATTTCAACCGTTTTAATTTCATTTCCGTTTTCATCGAATTTTGGTTGATTTTTGATGATTTCTTTCTCTGATTCTGGAAGTAGTATAGGAACTTCCAATCGTGGTTTTACATACACGTTATCAATCGCAGCAGCAGTTGTTTCTGCTTTTAGACGTTCCGTTTCTTTTAATTCTCTTTCAAGCTTTACTTGTTCATCTGTTTTAAAATTCCATTTCTCTCCGTTTTCAAAAACATAATGGTATAAATAATTTTTAGCTGATGGTAAATATTGGTCACTTTCAATAGAAAAAGTATTTTCTATCGGCAAAATGATTTGATGTGAATAATAATTTTCACCCAACTTTTCCATAAAATGAAGCGGAATGTAGCTATATTCTTTTCTCAAAAAACGTTTACCTGTAATTTTGCTATACACAGTACCCATGGTAAGAGCATTCCAAAGTTTATTATTGATCTCTATTTGTTCGTCTTTAAACCAATGTTCATCTATTAAATGCTGTCGTCTATTATTAAGAAACCACAGAGGTTTATGATTGGAAGTCTCAATTTCATCTACTACTTCCATTCCGCTTTCATAAGCACCACCTATATCGCAGTGTACACCCGGGAATTCTTTTTCCAGACTGCCCGGAAATTTGGTAAGGGAAAAATTTTCACGATGTTCGTTCATTGCCGTAAAATGTACAGCTTTCAAAAAAGGTCCGGGATTTTTTAATTGTAGCTGTTCTACATCATTTCCGAAATAATGACCAGAACCCATTGTTGAATGAACTGTTCCTTTTACACCTACTCTTTTTACTGTACCCATATTACCAAATTCCTCATACGAGGAAACAGTATCGTAAACTCCTATAAAACGGACTTGTAAATCTAAATTATTGAGTTCTTCCTTAGTCAAAATATCCTTACTTAACAGATAGTATCCTAAAAAACCAAATTTTGGCAACCTTCCATCTACAAGGAAATCCGGATCTACTTCTGTATTATCTTTATCAATCCAAATGGTTTCATATTCAGGGATAACGCCATCGTTTCCGTAGGATCTGCTATTTCTGTAACCAACTAATTTTCTGGCAGTTTTTATTTCTATGTCTTCAGGTCTTTTGTTTCCGTTGATTTCGTAAGAGAAATTTCTGGCAGCAGCTGCTCCTCTGCTGAATCCGAAAACGTCAATGTAGATGATATCTAAGTCTTTATTTTCATTTGATTTTTGATCAATTAATACTTTTATTCTGTCAGCTAATCTTGAACATCCAAGTCTCACTTTTCCTCTTACTCCTGTAAATCCTGATCCATATTGAAAACCGTCATCTACATCTCTTCGATTATCTACTGTTCCTATTCCTTCAACGTAGATTGCATATTTATCCTGCTCGCAGCATTTATACAGCCTGGCAACATTTGTGAAATCATTGCTAAAACTATTATCCACGCCTTGCCTATCCAGTTTGCTTCTGTAGATTGCTTTAAGATATTGATCTCTCTCGCTCCCAGTCTCAGGATCATCCCTCTTCATTTTTCTGTTTTCATATTCTTCTTGTTGATTTTGTGTAGCTTCATTTAATAATTTTTCTTTTCTCAAGACCTCTTCATCAGAATCTGTGCTTTCTATTTTATTCTTCCCGTCTTTATACTTTTGTCGAAGCTCCGTATTTTTAAGGTTATTTAAGGTACCATCAAAGAAAACACCTACTTCCAGTTGTAAATTATCAATTGAAGATTTTGCATTGCCTGTGTTATAAACAAATGTTTTTCCCATATTATGATAATTAATATTTAATTATTTCTTCTTAGATTTAAACATTTCTACACTGTCTGTCTTAATGAATGCCTCTTTCCCGTTTTCACCTTTTAATTTAATGGTAAAAAAACTGAAAGCTTCATTCACATTTACGACAAGTTCTGCTTTAGTACTTTCAGGATCATCTCCAAAAACTTTATTGAACGCTTCAAAACTCGAATTTTCATTCATTTCGCAAGAGGCTCCATATCTATTATTATCTTTGTCTAAAACTGTCATGGAGACAGATGTTGGAATGGCCCGTTTATCATAATCTGATAATGGCATTTTTAATCCGTCAAATTTCTCATGCTCACCATTTATCAAATCAATACTAACCATTGTTGATGGATGAAGTTTTACGCCCACAGGAAGTTCAAATACAGGTTTCCAAGAAAATCTTGTTCTATAAACATCCCAAATCCCGAATGGTATAGGTTTTCCTTTGTTTTCTTCTTGTACTTTTTTAGGAATAATCTTATCACTTGTATGTACTATATCCAAATAATCCTTCCTCCAAAAACGATTTTGATGACTGTCTAATGTGGCAATTTCAGATTCAGGAATAGTTACTTTTTTTCCTTGATACCTTCCAACTTCTTTTTGCCAGCCAACTCCTACTACCCAAACAACCACAACACCGCCGGGAGCCATCCCAACACATATTTCATTATAATTTAAATGTTGCGTTTTCCCACTTGCCCCTTTAATGTCATATCCTTTACTAAAATATTCTCTTATTTTTTCGGTATCGATATCGGTATCTATCAGGTAAAACTGGTTTTCCATATAAGACATCCAAATAAAATCCAAACGTGTTGGCAACCCCTTTAGACCGCTGTTCATCCCATGATTCACAGACCCCCATCCGTAACGTCCAGGGACAATCCCAAAACCTAAACTAACCCAGCCGTTGCCTTCATACTCCATTCCACCTTTGTATACTTCCATAGGATAACCTAAAGGTGCAGATGTACCTTCTGTCCATTCATATTTTGTCATCGTTTTTAATTTTTTAGTCGTATTCTTTTCCTGACATGAAATGGAGATAAAGAATAGTAGGCTCAATAAATAGGTAATTGCTTTACTTATTATTGTTTAAGATTATTTTTATTAATATCGAAAAATATTCCGAAACTAAATTTCATTTTTTTTCACTTTTCACTCTCTGTAATTTTCTCTTAACAGAAATTCTTCACTTTTTAGGAGAATAATATTTTGCCCCTAATCTTTCCGTATAAAAATTGGATATTTTGTTTATTAAATATCGATTTTCGCTATATATCACAATAACGTAATTATCAATCACAAAATAGATTGGAATAAACAATCCAATTTCATCTACAGTCTTCATGTTATTTTTCAGTTTATCTATGGTCTTAAATTCCAGTACAGCTATAGAGATGCCTTCTTCGTTTTGATTTACTTTATCTGCATAAATTTCAAAATAAATCTTGCTTATATCTTCTAAATTGAAATTTTCTGCAAATTGTGATATTACTTTTTTGTTTTCTGTGACGTCCGGATTTTTTTTGACATCAAATCCGTTTTGTACTAATAAGTTTGTTGAGATAAAAATTTGATCTTTTAAAAAATCTTGCTTTCCCAAAATAAAACCCTCAGGAAATCTTATCTGTTGTGATCTGTAGAAAGCTGAAGTGAACAGCACTAAAAGAACTGTAAGAATTGAGTATTTCATGAATTTTCAAATAATTTAAAATTTTAAAAAACCTTCAGTCAAGTTTTATCCTTTATTTACTTTAGCATCAATCTTTCCTAATATCTTGGCAACTCCAGAACTTTGAATTAAAATATCTCCGTTTTTTGCCAGATGTGTGGTAGTAGACGTTGTTTCTTTCAGGTCACCTGTTACATTAATGGTCTTATTTTCACTCACGGTTTGCTTATAATTAAGTGAGCTAAACTGATGGTTATTCTGAATATTGATGCTGTTATCATTCCCTACATTGGTTTTCATATCTTTTCCAACGTTAATGTTTAAATTTTCACCCGCATTAAAGGTCATATTCTTCGGTGCCGTAACGGTAATATTCCCATTCCCATCCATAAAATACGTATTTCCGCTAGGATCTAAGATGGTTACGCTTTTTTCGTCATCATTCATTAAAACCTTGATACCACTTTTGGTTTGGATAGAGCGCATGTGATTATTCACACCGCCTCCAAGACCAACCTGCCCATGAAACATACCACCCATGGCAAAAGGAAAATCGGGGTGATGGTATTCGAAATCTACCATTACCTGGTCGCCCACTTCGGGAATGGCAACATATCCTCGGTTTCGGGTGATGGCATCTGTACCGCCGGCATCGGGGCTCATCATTCTGATGAAATGGGTGGTGTCATTCATCTGCCAGTCAAATTTTACCTGAATGCGACCTTGGTTTAGAGGGTCTGTGTTTGAGATGACTGTTGCAATCTGTGGTTCTGCTGAAGGAATGGTGAAGTCGGGTTTTGGCAAAAAGCCCGTGCCTTCTGCGATGGCCTCAAAAGATCCGGTGTAAAAACCTCTGGTATTTACCTCATGAGAAACTTTTGTAATCATCAGTTTTGTAAAATAAGAGGTCTTGTTGCTGTCTGATTTTCGCATCTCGATATCAGCTACACAGCCGGGATGCAGGAAAGGAACACTAGTGGTTCCCGATATGGTAAATACTTCCACGGCTGCACTTCCCGCTGCTCCCTTCTGAGAGTCGTCTAAGTCTAAGGGAAGGTTGGCATTCACAGGAGAGGGAACCAGTGAATTTGTTTTAAAAATTTCCTGATTCGTCTGGTAGGCCTGATTCGCCAGCTGTCCCAAATGTTTGATTTGTGCCGTCGAGCTTTGCAGTTTTTCATGTTTACTGCTGTTGTAGCCGAAAAATTCTGGTTTTGTGTGAACGGCTTTTAATTCTACACAAATATCTCCCACATTACTTCCGTAGGTCAGACGAATGGGTTTGTCGCCTGACGGAAGTTTACCAAAGTAAATCACTTCACCATAAAAAAAAAACTGCTCTCCATAAGCTTCTGCCAGTCTCGCCAAATAGTTATAGTGCGTTTCTTTATACTGCGCACTGTAATTGATGTAGGCTTTGTTTTGGGCATCAACCACATAGTCAAACTTATTGGAGCCCATGGTTTCTTTGATGATTTTTTCAGCAATAATTGAAGTATTCACGCTCTGATCGCCTCCGAAACTCTGTGTATGGGGCGCGGAATCCATTAAAATAGTCGGACTGAAACCTTTGAGTACCACATTTCCTAAGCTCATTTTTTCCTGGCTGTAAGCTACTTTGGTAATAATGCCGACAAAAGTTCTTTCCGGGCTTTCGTTTTCTGCATCTTTATATTTAAAGACTACGGTAAGACGTTTTCCTAAAAAATTCTGAGCCTCCTGAAGGTCATGATTTTGTCTGTCACCAAGTGAATCATGGGCTAAAGTTAGTTCGAATTGGTGGTGAGTTTTTGCGCTTTGATTGAGCTTAAAATGTTTGAAGTGTTTTATAACTTTTCCTTCTACGATAATTTCCAATTTCACCACACGCTGATTTCTGCAATGTGATTTTCTGCAATTCTGTCTGCATTGGTCATTCTATTTTTCATATCGATTTGTGTTTGGTTTAAAAATCTTCACTAAAATTAAATAACCTTTGCGAGAATTAGAACCCTTTTTTTAAAAAAATTAAAAATTGTAGTAGTTCTACGATTCTGATGGATGAAAAATGAAAATTAAAAATTAGTTTACGAAATTAATATTTTGAAAATCAATAAAATATAAATTAAAATGATTGAACTTAAAATTATGTTTAATTGTTGCTACCAAGTTTGTAGATATGAACTTTTAGTAGTAAAGTTGGTTTTTATTTCAAATTATCTGACAGCTTAAAATTAAATCTGGCTAAAGTTTTTAAAATGGTTAAGAAATTAAAAAGTATGCCGGATATTACCTTTCTTTAACAAAAGAAATACTGTCAACTGGTCTGCCTTTAACGTATTTTTTGATATATTTTAATTTTCCGTTTTAATCATAAAATTTCCAGTTACCGAAATAATACCAGTGTCTTTCATTGTCGGAAACATCCACTCTAGATTGACCTTTTTCCATCAGTTTCCCGTTTGGATAGTACAGTTTAGTTTTGGTAATCGACTTTCTGATTTTATCTTTTTGATATAATTTATCTTGAAAAATAGTTCTCCAAACACCTACCCTTTCACCTTTTCTGTATCTGCCTATGTCTGTATATTTACCATCTGCCCCAGAATACTATAGCTTCCACTTTCCGTGGCGTTGTTGGGATTTATCTGAAAGCATCTTGTATTGATTTATTTTTTTTTGTCTGGCACGAAACAAAAATGAAAATGGACAAAGAAATGATTATTAAAGTTTTAAACATAAAAAAACAGAATTTCTGTAAATATAGAAATTCTGTTTTATTCTACAAATGTAGAAGAACATGTCTTTTTAATTAAGAAATCACACCAAGCTCTTTCCCTACTTTTGTAAATCCAGCAATTGCTTTGTCAAGGTGTTCTCTCGTATGCGCTGCAGAAAGCTGAACTCTGATTCTCGCTTTTCCTTTCGGAACAACGGGATAGAAGAATCCGATCACGTAAATGCCTTCATCCATAAGCTTTTCAGCCATTTTCTGAGCCAAAGGCGCGTCGTACAACATCACCGGAACAATCGCAGCGTCACCATCCGGAATATCAAAACCTCTGGATTTCATTTCAGCTCTGAAATATTCTGCATTTTCCATTACCTTGTCACGAAGCGAAGTATCGTCTGAAATCATATCCAAAACTTTCAAAGCTGCCCCAACAATTCCAGGCGCCAATGAATTTGAAAATAAATACGGTCTTGAACGCTGTCTCAGCATATCAATAATCTCTTTTTTACCGGAAGTAAATCCACCCAAAGCTCCACCCAAAGCCTTTCCTAAAGTGGATGTAATGATGTCTACTCTACCCATTACTTCGTTGGCTTCGTGCGTTCCACGACCTGTTTTTCCGATAAAACCTGTTGCATGAGAATCGTCTACCATTACCAAAGCATCATATTTATCAGCAAGATCACAAACACCTTTTAAGTCTGCAACGATTCCGTCCATAGAAAAAACGCCGTCTGTAACGATGATTTTAAATCTGTGATTCTTTTCAGAAGCAGCAATCAACTGTGCTTCAAGATCTTCCATATTGTTATTTTTATAACGGTATCTCGCTGCCTTGCATAAACGAACGCCGTCAATAATCGATGCGTGGTTCAATTCATCCGAAATAATCGCATCTTCTTCAGTAAAAAGTGGTTCGAAAACACCGCCGTTGGCATCAAAACAGGCTGCGTACAAAATGGTATCTTCAAGGCCTAAAAATTCTGCAATTTTTTGCTCCAACTGCTTGTGAATATCCTGAGTTCCGCAGATAAAACGTACAGAAGACATTCCGTAACCGTGAGACTGTATCATATCCTGAGAAGCTTTCATTACTTCCGGATTGTTTGATAAACCAAGGTAATTGTTGGCACAGAAATTCAGAAGTTTCTTGCCGTTGGCTTCTATTTCGGCACTTTGCTGTGACGTGATGATTCTTTCCTTTTTAAAAAGACCATCGTTCTCGATATTCTGTAATTCGTTCTGTAGGTTTTCAAGATACTTTGTAGAGATCATTTTTTGATAATTTTTAGGTGTGCTAATTTAATAAAATCAGACTAAACTCCTCCCATTTATCATCTCATTCTGTAAGAATATACATGATTAATTTTATTAATTAGTCTATAATTTTGGTAGACTATTTGTTATATTTGCTTCTTTAAAATCCATACAATGAGATTATCTGAGGTACAAAAAATCAAAAATATATCATCCAAAGACTTTTTAAAAAACCATCTGAACCGTGCAAAACCTATAATTCTTGAAGATTTTGTTGATCCCAAAAGTCCTGCATTTCAAAAATGGAATTATCAATATTTCAAAGAAATTGCCGGCAATCAAAAAATCAATATTTACGGAAGCGAAATTGAATCTTTAGACCGCGTCGCCAGCAAACCGATTGGTCAAAGTACTTTCTCAGAATATCTTGATCTCATTGTTTCAACACCTACTGAGAACCGTCTGTTTCTTTTTAATTTACTGAATATCAAGCCAGAACTCAAAGACGACATTCATTACAATGATGTTACGAATGGAAAAATTTTAAAATGGCTTCCCTTTATGTTTTTTGGTGGAGAAGGATCCATAACGAGAAATCACGTCGACATCGATATGTCTCACGTGTTTATTACACAGTTTCAGGGCATTAAAAAGATCTGACTTTTTCCCTGGGAACAGTCGGATTTGCTGTATAAACTTCCCTACAATTTTCACAGCATCACCAATGTAAAAGAGCCGGATTATGCAGAATTTCCAGGTTTGAGGTTTGTGAATGGCTACGAAGCAGTTATAAAACCTGGTGAAACGCTGTACATTCCGTCCGGATGGTGGCATTATATTCAATATGAAACCGAAGGCTACTCTGTTTCGGTAAGGGCTTTGCCTTCCAGCTGGCTAGAAAAGTGGCGTGGTTTTAAAAATCTGGTTCTCATCCGCCATTTTGATAATGCAATGCGGAATTTATTTAAAGAAAAATGGTTTGATTTTAAAGTGAGAAAGGCAATCAGAAAAGCCAACCGAGCAATAAAAAGACAGAAAAGTTTTCAGATTTAAACTTTTAGTTTTAAAAATGACTATTTCAGTTCCGGAATTATTTTCAGTATTAAAACATAAAAAAGACCTCTTAACGGAAGTCTTTGTAATTTTCATTTTATTTAAATATTAATTCTGGCTTGTAAAAACGGCTTCTTTAAAAGTATTGACGCGGTTTACACATTTGTCATTCACAGAGGTGAAATGTATTTTATCTCCTGTGATCTCAAAAGTGTAATCTCCTTCCGATCCAACAGCGCAGGGCGAGCCTCCGGATACTTTTTCAAAATGAATATCTTTTCCTTTCTGTGTATATTTCATGCTTTCTATCATGGCATCTTTTAAGTAAGCTTCGCAATGCGTCTTCGTAAATTTCAACACAATTTCATTGGGTTCAGGAATATTGGCCATCCCTTTCCAACTGGTTCCTTCCAGCGATTTCGTTCCAGATCCTGTGCATGACATTAATAAACCAGCAGTGAAAAGGATCATTCCGGTTACAAATAATTTAAAGTTTTTCATGGTAAATGTTTGTTGATTAGTTGAATAAATTTAATAAAAAATTTAAACGAAAACTAAAATTTACTGAAAAATTTAAATAAATTATCGTTTTTAATTTAAAAAACTACTTATAATGCTGGAAAATCCCGACATCTGAAGCCGTCCAGAATGCAGCTTTTTGTCCGGCAGCTTTCAGGGCATCATTCGACCATGTGTTGCAGGTGTACAGAAAACTGTAAGTTCCTTTGGCATCATAGAAAGCGTCGTTATCATCGTACACGGCATCGGTTTTTACAAACATATAATTTCCTTTGGCATCCTTATCGAATTTAGCATCAACAAAATTCACCAAATCCTGATATTGCTGCTCAGTAACCATTATTTTTCTACAGTCATCTGCTTCTTTCATTTCATTGTAAAAGCTGCAGTGCATCGCCGATTCACTCAACCAAAAAGCCGCTTTGAAAGCGGTTGAAGCTTTAAGGTCTGCCCACGTTGGCGTGTCGAGATAAAAACCCTTGTCACCCCATCCTATTCCCACATATTTATAATCAGTTTTCTTTGATTTTACATTTTCAAAACTGATTTTTTCACTCCAGTCTGTGATATTGTTTTTCACAGGCATCACAATATCTGTATGCACGCCGTTGGTGTAGATGTAGATCGGGATATTTTTAGGATCGCTGGTTTTCTTTTCGGAAGTTTCAATGAATGGTAAAAGCCACGCCAACAGAGCATAAAGGAGAATAATACCTAACAATATTCCTATTGCTTTTAATAGAATAAAGATCATTTTTTTCATCTTGAATTATTAATAAAATTTCACAAATAGTTTTGCACGAAAAGTTTTGCGAAAAGATGAGAATTTTTTATCTTTAGAAAACAAATCTCCACAAATATGCAGAAAAAAAGCAAATCTCAGAAAAAATTTAAGTTAAGAGTGAAAATTGCTCCAAAAAGAAAACAGACAAGACGCTGATTTTTTTCTTCTTAAATTTTTATCTGGCCAGATAAATTCTTTATTCTACGTTCTCTGAAAGGGAAATGACAATATCAAAAAATATTGTCCGGATTCTTAACCCCTTTTATTTTTACACAAAAAACTGTCTCTCAACAGCTTTAAGGGAATTGTCTCCCTAAAAATTTCCCCGACCTTCATTTTTAATATTTTTTTAATCTTTAGTTTAAATTCAAAATTAAAGCATTATCTACCTTTGTTGCCGGAATGAAAAGAAGTCTCTACCAATATTTTTTCTTTTTACTGCTTGTGATTCTGGCTTGCGGAGGCACGGGTTCTCTGCACAGTCGCAAACACGTCGTAAAGGCAGTTTCCAAAAGAGAGATTCCCACTTTCCGCAGTGCATCTGCAGAAAAAAAACAGCATTCCCAACACAATAAATTTGCAGTTCCGCACAGAAGTTCGTCTCAATACACAAGAGATTATCCTCAGCAGCAGCACATTTTGGGAGAACTGACAGACTCTGATTCTGAAGATGAAGACAGTTCTGAAACAGAATCCAGTTCCGAATTTTTAAAAATTGCAAAAGCACATCTCCGGACTGCCGTTTTTGCATTTGTCAATACATTTCACACCAACAAAAGTGCAGTTTACTTTGCACATTCAGATTTTCAAAACTTTCCTGTAGATCCACTGTATATACAGTACAGCGTTTACAGATTGTGATTTCATGAGTATTTTTTACTAAAACTTTCCTGCACATCAATATCTGTTGTCGCAGAAGTATTCTCAGTTTATTTCAAATAATTTACCGTAAAAAAAACTTACTCATGATAATGGTTAAGAAAAGTCTTATGTATGTAAGCATGTGTCTGTCTTTGGTTTTGGCAAGCTGTCATTCTGAAAAAGAGGAAAAAACCGAAGCGACGACCTACAAAATTACAAGTCCGCTCGTACAGGACACACTCATCGACAAAGCCTATGTGGCGCAAATCCGTTCTATCAATCACATCGAGCTTCGGGCTCAGGAAAAAGGTTATATTCAAAAAGTGTACGTTGACGAAGGTCAGTTTGTACAGAAAGGTCAAATTCTTTTTAAAATTCAGGCAAATCTGTATCAGGCAGACGTAAGCAAAGCTCAGGCGGAGGCCAGATATTCTCAGATTGAATATCAAAATACTAAAAATCTTGCTGATAAAGACATTGTTGCTCCACAGGAAAAGGCTATGGCAAAAGCAAGATATGAAAAGGCTCAGGCAGAAGTTGCCACGATGCAGACGCACCTTCAGTTTACAGAAATCCGTGCTCCGTTCAGCGGAATTGTTGGGCGTTTCCACGTGAGAGTTGGAAGTCTTGTCGATGATGGAGATTTGATTACCGAACTTTCAGACAACAGCAAAATGTGGGTTTACTTCAATGTTCCTGAAGCTGAATATTTAAGCCAGTTAGGAAACAGTAAAAATGGAGAAAAACTTCATGTTAAACTCCAGATGGCCAACGGACAAATGTTTAATCAGGACGGAATCGTGGAAACCATCGAATCAGATTTCGACAATGAAACCGGAAATATTGCCTACAGAGCCACATTTTTAAACCCTGAAAAACTCCTTCGTTACGGACAGACGGGTAACATTATGATCACTACTCCATTCAAAAATGCGATGCTGATTCCTCAGAAAGCAACTTATGAAGAGCTTGAGAAAAAATACGTTTATGTCATCACAAAAGACAACGTGGTAAAAGCCCGTGAAATTAAGGTTGCTGCAGAACTTCCGCACATTTATGTTGTACAGTCCGGATTGCAGAAAGATGACAGAATCTTACTGGAAGGTTTGAGAATGGTTTCAGAAAACCAGAAAATCAAAACCCAGTTCATCGCTCCACAGAAAGTATTGTCAAATCTTGATCTGTACGCAGAGTAACCCAATCAGAAAATCATGTTTAAAAAAATAATACACAGACCGGTATTTGCAATAGTAATATCGGTGATCATCCTCTTTGTAGGTGGTCTTTCCATAAAACAGCTTCCTACCGAGCAGTTTCCGCAGATTGCCCCGACTACAGTTGCTGTAACCATAGCTTATCCAGGTTCAAGTGCTGATGTTTTGGTTAAATCTTCCTTAATTACCATCGAAAATGCCATCAACGGTGTGCAGGGAATGCGTTATGTAACGAGTGACGCAACAAGTGCCGGCGAAGCTACCGTCAACGTAGTTTTTGAGCCTGGAACAGATCCCAACCAGGCGGTAGTTTTGGTTAAAACAAGAATTGACCAGGTGATGCCGCTTCTACCAATTTTGGTACAGAAAGAAGGTGTTGTAGTGAACCCGATTCAGCCGAGTATGTTGATGTATGTGAACCTTTACAGCAAAAACAAAAGCATGGATGAGAAGTTTCTTTACAACTATGCCACAGTCAATATTATTCCTGAAATCAACCGTATTCATGGAATTGCAAAATCTCAAATTTTAGGTAGCCGAAGATATGCGATGCGTATCTGGCTGAATCCCGATAGAATGCGTGCTTACGATATTTCGACAGATGAAGTAATGAAGGCTATTGGCGAACAGAGCATCATCGGACGTCCCGGAAGAATTGGTCAAAGTTCAGGGATTGAAGCTCAGTCTTTAGAATATGTTCTAACTTATAAAGGTCAGTACAACACTCCTGAACAGTACGAAAACATTATCGTAAGAGCCAATTCCGAAGGTGAAAATGTAAAATTAAAAGACGTTGGAAAAGTTGAGCTGGGAAGTGAATTTTTCGATATTTATTCTAATCTTGACGGGCATCCGTCGGCATCCATTGTTTTAAAACAAAACTACGGAAGTAATGCCAATGACGTTATCAAAGAAGTAAAAGCCAAACTCGAAGAAATGCGTCCGAACTTCCCGCCAGGCGTGGATTACAAAGTTTCCTATGACGTTTCTCAGTTTTTGGACGCTTCCATTGAGCAGGTGGTTCATACTTTGAGAGATGCTTTTATTCTCGTAGCCATCGTGGTTTTCATCTTTTTAGGTGACTGGAGGTCTACATTAATTCCGATTATCGCCGTGCCTGTTTCACTGATTGGAGCGTTCTTTTTCATTCAATTGTGTGGATTGTCAATAAACCTGGTGACACTTTTTGCTTTGGTTCTCGCCATTGGAATTGTGGTGGATGATGCCATTGTCGTCGTGGAAGCCGTTCACGCAAAAATGGAAGAAAAACACCTCACTCCTTATTTAGCTGTGAAAGAGGTAATGGGTGAAATTTCAGGAGCGATTATCGCAATTACTGCAGTAATGGTTTCAGTATTCTTACCGATTTCATTTATGACAGGACCTGTGGGAACTTTCTACCGTCAGTTTTCTATAACGATGGCGAGTGCAATTGTGATTTCAGCAGTAGTTGCTTTAACGCTTACTCCGGTTCTTGCAGCGATGATTTTAAAGAATAATCACGGTCAGGAAAAGAAAAAGAATCTGTTTACAAGATTTATCGATTCCTTCAACAGAGGTTTTGATAAACTGACAGGAAAATACACTTCATTCCTGAGAAAAATTGTGAGCCGAAAAGGACTTACCTGGGGAATTCTTGCCGTTTTTTGTGTAGGGATTTTTATTGAAAACAAAACGTTACCTGGTGGATTTATCCCAAGTGAAGATCAGGGAACAATTTATGCGATTATCCAGACGCCGCCGGGTTCTACTTTAGAGCAGACGAACAAGGTATCGAGAGATTTACAGGCCATCTGTATGAAGGTTGATGGTGTGGAATCTGTTTCCTCACTTGCCGGTTACGAAATTATGACGGAAGGTCGTGGTTCGAATGCCGGAACGTGCCTAATCAACCTTAAAACCTGGGGCGACCGTGAACATTCTGTGAAAGAAGTAATGGAAGAAATGGAAGAAAAAACCAAAGGACTCGGTGCCACGATTGAATTCTTTGAACCTCCTGCTGTTCCCGGTTTTGGATCGTCTGGCGGTTTCTCGATGAGACTTTTAGACATGAACAGAACTACAGATTATCAGGATTTTGATAAAGTAAATAAATCTTTCATCAATGAACTTAAAAAAAGAAAAGAACTGACCGGAGTTTTCACCTTTTTCGCAGCAAATTATCCGCAATATGAATTGGTTTTCGATAATAATGCCGCTATGCAGAAAGGCGTTTCTATCGGAAAAGCAATGGAAAACCTGAATATTTTAGTGGGTAGTACCTACGAACAGGGCTTCATCAGATTCGGGCAATTCTTTAAGGTATATGTACAGTCCGGTCCTGAATTCAGAAAACTGCCTACAGACATTTTAAATCTTTATGTAAAAAACGACAGAGACGAAATGGTTCCCTACTCCGCATTTATGAGCATGAAGAAAACGCAGGGACCGAATGAAATCACGCGCTACAACATGTACAATTCTGCAGCGATTCGTGGACTTCCTTCTGACGGTTACACCACTGCAGATGCGATTAAAGCAATTAATGAAGTAGCCGCAAAAAATTTACCTCATGGTTATAAAGTGGCCTGGGAAGGACTTTCTTTTGACGAAGCTAAAAAAGGAAATGAATCTGTCTATGTCTTTTTAGTCGTTCTGATTTTCGTTTATCTGGTTTTGGCGGCGCAGTACGAAAGTTTCATCCTTCCGTTTGCCGTGATTTTATCGCTACCCGTCGGGATTTTCGGTTCCTTCTTTTTACTGAAAGCGATGGGACTTCAGAACGATATTTACGCACAGGTCGGGCTCATTATGTTGATTGGTCTTTTGGGTAAAAATGCTGTTCTGATTGTAGAATTTGCCGTCCATAAAAGGCAGGAAGGACTTTCGATTTTTGAAGCAGGGATTGAAGGTTCGAAAGCACGTTTCAGACCTATTTTAATGACTTCATTTGCATTTATCGCAGGTTTGATTCCGCTGATCTTTGCACACGGAGCGGGAGCTATCGGAAATCACACCATCGGAGCATCAGCAATGGGCGGAATGGTTTTCGGAACGGTGCTCGGCGTTGTCATCATTCCTGGATTATACTATATATTCGGAAAAATGGCTGATGGCAGAAAAATGATTAAAAATGAAGAATCATTACCTCTAACAGATGATATGATCCATTATGAATAAGAAAAAATTATATAAATACGCAGGCCTTTCGGTTCTAATGCTAAGTTTAGCTGCCTGCAAACCTATGGAAGTTGCGAAACATGCAGAAAACAAAAATGTTCCTGAAAATTTCGGGACAGCAGTGAGCGACAGCACCAACACCGGAAAACTGAGCTGGAAAGAATATTTTGCCGATGAAAAGCTGCAGAGTTTAATAGAAACCGCTTTGCAAAATAATCAGGAACTGAATATCACTCTTCAGGAAGTGGAAATGTCGAGAAATGAAATCCGTGCGAGAAAAGGAGAATATCTTCCTTTTGTTGGCGGAAAAGCCGGAGTTGGCGTTGATAAAGTGGGTCGCTACACCAATATCGGGGCGATGGAGAAAAATACTGAAATCAGACCTGGAAAAGAAATGCCGGAGCCTCTTTTTGATTTCGGAATCGGTGCTTATGCCCATTGGGAAACCGATATTTGGGGGAAACTTCATAATGCAACACGGGCACAGGTTCAGAAATACCTTTCAACGGTTGAGGGACGAAATTTTATGGTCACCAATATTATTTCTGAAATTGCCAATTCCTATTATGAACTTTTGGCTTTAGATAATGAATTAAAAATTCTGGAGCAAAATATTAAAATTCAGAATGATGCTTTTCGTGTCGTTAAGATTTTAAAACAAAATGCCAGAGGAAATGAGCTTGCCGTAAAAAGATTTGAAGCTCAGGTGTTGAAAACCCAATCTATGCAGTTTGAAATCCGTCAGAAAATCACAGAGACTGAAAACAAAATTAATTATTTGGTCGGAAGATTTCCTCAACACGTGGAACGCTCAGAAGATCAGTTTGATAATCTTGTTCCGCAAACTGTTTTTGCCGGACTGCCTTCAGATTTACTTGAAAACAGAGCCGATATCAAACAGGCAGAATTTCAGTTGGCAGCTTCAAAATTTGATGTGAAATCTGCAAAAGCGAGATTTTATCCTTCATTAGATATTACCGCAGGAGTTGGTTTTAATGCTTACAATCCTGCTTATATTTTTGATATTAAATCTTTGGTATTTAATCTTGTAGGCGATCTTACCGCACCGATCATCAATAGAAATGCAATCAAAGCAGGTTATGCAAACGCCAATGCAAGACAGATACAGGCAGCTTTTGAGTATGAGCAGAAAATTCTGAATGCGTATGTGGAAGTCACCAATCAGCTTTCCAGTATCAAAAATCTGCAGAGCAGTTATGAGCTGAAATCTCAGGAAGTGGATGCCTTAACGAAGTCTATTGACATTTCTAATGACCTTTTCAAATATGCCAGAGCAGATTATATGGAAGTTTTACTTACCCAAAGAGATGCGCTGGAAGCTAAGTTTGAACTGGTGGAAACTAAAGTAGAACAACTGAAAGCCACTGTAAGTTTATACAGAAGTTTAGGCGGTGGATGGGATCAGCAACCTGTTGCAAACCCAAACATCATTAAAAGATAATCATTATCATTGTTTTTTTTCGTAAGCTGTCTTGATGTATTGGGGCAGCTTTTTCTGTTCCTTTGTCTTGAAATCGAAGATTCGACGGAGTCAAACAAAAGAACCAAAAATTCAAGACTTGGAAACTTCCGCTAAAAATTTAAATTAAATCCTAAAATTTCCAAATTGACTCCTTCCAGTCGTCGAACCTAAAGGTTTCGGGCGGAAACAACGTCTTGAAATCATTAAGAAATATTTTTGCCGCCACTCAAAAAGTGGAAATTTCTTAACGAAAATTCAAAATTTCTTAACGCCTTCGCTTCCTATGTCGTTAAAACTACGTGAAAAGACTTGAGAATTTGAATATTATATACTAAACCATATTTACATCTCGCTTAAAATTTGCTCGCAAATCCTTAATAAAACTTAAGAATTTAATGACCTTAATGGTTTAAAATTGTTCAAATTGAATTTCCATTTAAAAAATCAATATTTCTTTTCAGACCCGCAAATTTTGTACGTTTTACAGGTGATTTTCTAAAAATTTCAGAGAATAATTCCTGAGTAATTTCCTTCCACTCCCCTTTTTTCAGGTTTTTAAGGAAATCATTTGGTTTAAATTTAGACTGATTGTGCGGAGCGGCAAAACGATTCCACGGACAGACATCCTGACAGACGTCGCAGCCAAACATCCAGTCATCCATTTTATCTTTAAAATAATCAGGAATTTCGTTTTTCAATTCAATTGTTGCATAGGAAATGCATTTGCTTCCGTCTATAAGTTTATCGGAAATAATAGCGTCCGTTGGGCACGCGTCGATACATTTTCTGCAGCTCCCGCAATGGTCGGTTGTAGGATAGTCAGATTCAAGTTCGAGATCACAGATAATTTCAGCTAAAAAGTAAAACGAACCGCTTTGTTTTGTAATTAAATTGGCATTTTTCCCAACCCAGCCAATTCCTGATTTTTTTGCCCAGCTCCGCTCCAAAACAGGCGCTGAATCTACAAAAACACGAAAAGCAAACTCCCCTATTTCTTCCTGAAGTTCAGCAACCATGTCTCTCAAAATTTCTTTGATGACTTCATGGTAATCTTCGGCATAGGCGTATTTTGAGATCTTAAAATTGTCTAAGGTGGAGATTTTTTCTTGAGGAAAATAATTATAAGACAGTGAAATAACAGATTTCGAACCTTCCACCAACAATCTCGGATCAAGCCTTTTGTCGAAATGATTTTCCATGTATTTCATTTCGCCATGGTAGTTATTTTTGAGCCAGTTTTCGAGTGGTCTGGCTTCCTCTTCCAAAAATTCCGCCTTCGAAATGCCACAATCCTGAAAGCCAAAACTTTTTGCTTTGGATTTGATGAGCTGACTGTATTTTTCGGCGTTGGCATTCATTATTTACCTTGCAAAACTAAGATTATTTTATAAATTTGTGTGACTTTGATTTTACATTAATTAAAGCATCCATAAAATCATTTTATCAACATTAAATACACTAAAATTATGTCATTGGAAGAAGTAATAAAATCCGGAAACTACGAGTTAATCGACGTTCGTGAACCTATGGAACTGGAAATGGACGGAAACATCGAAGGTGCTAAAAATATCCCTTTGGGCGAGGTGGAAGACAGACAGGATGAAATTCTTTCTATCGAAAAACCGGTAATTCTTTTCTGCAGAAGCGGAAACAGAAGCGGAAAAGCGTTGGAATACCTTAATTCTCAAGGTTTGAAAGAAGGTTACAACGGTGGCGGATGGGCTGAGTTGAAATCGGCTTTGTAAAATGTAAAGGGAACTGAAAAGTTCCTTTTTTTTATTTGTTCTTTTGTCTTGAAACAAAAGAACCAAAAATTCAAGACTTGGAAACTCCGGCTAAATTTTTAAAATATTTCCTAAAACTTCCAAAACTCGGGCGGACAGACGATTTATTTCTCAATTTGCTTTTTTGCCGCCACTTAAACAGTGGAAGTTTCTTTACGGAAATATTCTAAAATTTCTTTACGCCTCCTTTTCCTATGTCAAAAACCATATAACATTTTTATTTTTTACTATAAAAACTAAAATTCAATGGTGCTGAAAAACATATTTCTTGAGATTTCACAAAACTACAGTTCAGATAAGAAACTGACTGAAGAATTTTGGACAGAGATTGAAACACAGTATTCAAAAACTTCAAGACACTATCATAATCTGGAACATCTTGAAAACATATTCTCGGAACTGGAAGAAGTGAAATCTGAAATTACAGATTTTGATTTAATAACATTTTCAGTTTTCTACCATGATGTAATTTACAAATCGACTGCAAAGGACAATGAGGAAAAAAGTGCTGAATTGGCAGTTGTAAGATTGAAAAACTACAATCTTTCTGATAATCAACTTCAAAGAATAAGTAAACAGATTTTAGCTACAAAAAAGCATGAAAAATCTTCAGATCAGGATGTCAATTTTCTTACAGATGCCGATCTTTCAATTCTGGGAGCAGACCGAAATACCTATCAAAAATACACGGAAAAAATCCGTAAAGAATATTCAGTTTATCCGGATTTCCTTTACAAACCGGGACGCAAGAAAGCACTAGTGCATTTTTAGAATTCGATTTTATTTTTAAAACCACGCATTTTAGAAATAAATATGAAAATATGGCGAGAGAAAATCTGATTTGGGAGATTAAAAATTTGCCTTTGTCTTCTTGATATGATTTTAAGAAAAAAAACGGACTTCTTTCGATGCCCGTTTTAAATATATTCTTTCGTTGGATAATTATCCCGTTAAAAATCTAAGATTTTTGCCATCCCTTTCTTAAAGGGGAATTTGACGACTATTTTATGATTACAGCGTTTCTTTTAGCCAATCAAAAAACTCTCTCTGCCAAACCAAACCATTTTGTGGATGAAGTACCCAGTGATTTTCGTTCGGAAAATAAACAAATTTTGATTTTAACCCTCTCAGTTTTGCAGCCTGGAAAGCTTCCTGACCTTGTTCGTATCCAACTCTGAAATCAATACCACCCTGAAAAATCATGATGGGTTTGTTCCACTTATCAACAAAATTGCTTGGGTTAAATTCTGTGTACGCTTTCGGTAAGGGTTTTTCCCATGGAGAACCTAAATCCCAATTCGCAAACCAAAGTTCTTCGGTTGTTAAATACCACGATTTCATATCAAACAAACCATCGTGAGCGATAAAAGTTTTGAATCTGTTGTTGTGAACTCCGGCTAACATAAAAACACTGTAACCACCGTAACTCGCGCCAACTGCTGCTACCCTTTCACCGTCAACATACGGTAACGTTTTGGCAAAATCTGTTGCTGATAAATAATCTCTGATCGGTTGTCCGCCCCAGTCTTTTGAAATTTCTTCGTTCCATTTTGTTCCCCAACCCGGCATTCCTCGACGGTTTGGTGCTACCACAATATATCCGTTGGCTGCCATTAATGCAAAATTCCATCTGGTGCTGAAGAATTGGGTTAATGCTGATTGCGGACCGCCCTGACAATACACTAAAGTTGGATATTTTTTGTTTGGATCAAAATTCGGCGGGTAATGAAACCATACTCCCATTTCTTTTCCGTCTGTTGTTTTCACCATTTTCAATTCAGATTTTCCCTGTGCTAATTTTGCATAAGTATCTTTATTGGCTTCGGTAATCTGCTTTAATTCTCCATTTTTCAGATTAACCGAGAATATTTCTGATGCATGATTGATGTCTGTTTTTGAAACTAAAAGTGAGGTTTTTTGGTCTGCAAAAATTTCATTCACATCAAAATCACCTTTAGTAATCTGCTGAACTTTTGAATCTTTAGGATTTAAAGAAAACAACTGCTTCGTTCCTCTGAAAGCCGCTGTAAAATAGATTGATTTCGAATCTCCGCTCCAGAAAACATCGCCCGAAACAGATTCATCCCAGGCTTTTGTTAAGTTTGAAGTCTTGCCAGATTTCCAGTCCATCATTTTGATGTCATTTTTGTCGGCTTCGTAGCCGTCTCTTTCCATACTCTGCCACACCAAAGATTTTCCATCCGGACTGAATTTTGGGTTGACGTCGTAGCCTTTATTCGTTTCAGTTAAATTTTTAGTTGTTCCCGAAGCCAAATCGTATGAAAAAATATCGGTGTTGGTGCTGGTAGAATAATCCTTACCACTTTTTGGTTTAGTCACATATAAAAGTTGTGAAGAATCCGGACTGAAAACGAAATCTTCAGCGCCACCGAAAGGTCTTTGCGGAGAATCCCAGGTTTTTCCTTCCAGCAAATCTTTCGCAGAATCTACGTTTGACGAAATGTTTACGACAAAAACGTGATTGTATTTTCCTTCATTGAAATAATCCCAATGTCTGTGATTCAAATCTGTATAAACCTGCGCAGTCGTTTTTGGAGTATCGGAATATTTATCTTTTCCCATTAATTTCTCCACCAAAACCTGTTTGCTGAACGCAATTTTCTTTCCGTCCGGAGAAATGACAACATTGTCCACCTCGCCGATGGTGTAAAATTCCGTCCACGTTTTTCCGCTGTCTTTTGAAAGGAAAATTTTGTCGCCTTCCTGCGCATACAGACCGTTTTTATCCCACTGAACGAGTGCTTTTTTTCCTAAATCAATTTTAGAAGCCTGATTATTGACAGCATTTAAAAAATAGTTTTCGTTTTTTGTTTTTTCAGTTTTTAAATCGACCTGTCCGACTTTATAAATCAGCGAACTGTGGTCGGGAGAAACTGCCTGAACTCCAACTTTCTTTAAAGTCCAGAGAATTTCAGGAGTCATTACCTGTTGTGCATTCATTAAAAGAGGTGCTGCCAAAGCAAGCAGACTGTGTTTTAATTTCATATAATTTTCATTTTAAAAGAATTTATGAACATAATATTCATTAATTCTCATTTAATTCAAAGATTGCCAAAGTTAATATTTAAAATAAAATTGAGCGAGGAAATCGTGGATTTAGTTTAGTTTGAACATTAATTTCCAGCGATTATTTTCACAAATGTCATAAGCAAATTTAAAAACCCTGCCAGCGTTCTGAACGCTGGCAGGGTTGCATCATATTAGAATTGTATCTAAATTATTTAATCTTTGTCAGCAAACATTGAATTCGCCAGAGATGTAATGATAGATAGCAAAATACTGAAAATAAATGCCCACCAAAAGCCGTCGACTTTCATGGAATCAATAAAATAATCAGCTACCAAAATAATGATTGCATTGATGACCAAAGCGAAGAATCCTAAAGTAATAAGCGTCAACGGAAGTCCGAAAAGTTTTAAAACTGGTTTTAGAATTAAATTTAAAACACCTAAAACAACAGCGAAAATTACAGCTCCGGTAAAGCCGTCGAAATGCACACCTGAAAGCACTTTTGTTAGTAGAAATGCTACGATTGCGGTGATGAAAAGTCGAATGATTATGTTCATATTTTTAATATTAATTGTTCTTTTGTCTTTAAATCAAAGATTCGACGAAGTCAAACAAAAGAACCAAAAATTCAAGTCTGGATTTCTCAGCTAAAATTTAAAAAAAACTCCTAAAATTTCCAAACTCGGGCGGAAATTACGATTTTTAATCATAAGAATTATTGTTGCCGCCACTCAAACAGTGGAAATTTCTTAACGGATTTTTTTTCAAATTTGACTACGTCGAATCTACGATTTCTTAACGCCTCGAACTCCTAAGTCATTAGAAAATTTTGATTGATTTTAAATTTAATGGATTTGCTTTAACAAAATTTATTCCAATAAAATTTATTTTATTTTCATCATAGTTACAAGAGAAGTTGCAACGTGACTTTCTGATGAATGATTTTCATTAACAGTATAAATTTCTGTGCGAATAACAGAGATTTTTGAGCCACCTTTTACGACAAACGCTTTTGAAACCAAAGCATCGCCGATGGCAGGACGGAGATAGTTTACTTTCAATTCGACTGTCACTACATAGACATCTTCAGGATAATGGCTTACTGCTGCGTAACCTGAAGAAACGTCTACCAAAGAAGCAATCATGGCACCGTTAAACATTCCGGCAGTTCGGGTCATCATTTCCATTTTTGGAATTTTAATGGAAAAGAAATCGGTTTCCAGTTCAAGAAGTTCGGCGTTGTAGAATTTCAACGTTTCTGAGCGGTTGAAACTGTCGGTCATGAGTTTTGTTTTTTCGGGAGACATGTTGGATTTAGGTTTAAGGTTTTACAAATTTCTTCAAATTATTTTAAAATAGTCTTTTTAGTTTTGCTTATTATTACCTCCTATATTTTTTATATTTGAAAAAAATTCTTTCTGGTAAAACACAAATAAACTTACTAAAAATGATTGAAAACGAAATAGAAGAAAAGATTTTAAAAATTTTCAATGAAAAGCGGGAAAAGCCAAATACAAGTTTTGACGAATCTCACTTTCTGGATTATTTAACTTTTCCACCTAAAAATAAAGGTCAGATTAAAAATTCATTTAAAGGTGTTCGTAGATTTTATAGATTTATGGATAGTCTAGAATTGGAATTTTCAATTTGTTTTACACTTTCAGACTTAGACAATCCTTATTATAGTACTACCCAATTGACAAAAAAAGTTCAGGAAAGAATTAATAAAAGAAAAGGAAATCTAATAATTATAAAACAAAGAATATCGGATAAGGACAAATATTATATTGAATTTTTATTAATTTTAATCTTACTATTTTCTTATCTAATTTTTAAAATCCATTGGATTCCCATCCTTTTAACAATATTATTTAGCCTATTTATTTATTGGATAACGGCAAGCAAAATCTATAATAGGAAGCACAATAAAAAAGTATTTAGAGCTATAACAAATCAAAAATAAATATTGTATTCACTTAAATTAAAATCATTACTACTTTTACTATAATAACACTTTGAAAGTCATCAAACATTTCAAACCAAAATCCCCTACCTTTGCAAAATGGAATTAGAATCTATTTACAAAAAACTGCAGATTCAGGATATGAATCAGATGCAGAAATCTACATACAAAACTACGGAAAACAATACCGATGTTGTTTTACTTTCGCCTACGGGTTCGGGAAAAACGCTGGCTTTTTTGTTTCCGGTTCTTAGGAATTTAAAGAAGGAAGCAACGGGAATTCAGGCTGTAATTTTGGTTCCGGCAAGAGAACTGGCTTTGCAGATTGAGCAGGTTTTCAAATCGATGGGTACCGATTTTAAGGTGACAGTTTGCTACGGAGGTCACGATAAAAAGATTGAAATGAACAATCTTAAAGAAGCTCCTGCTGTATTAATAGGAACTCCCGGAAGAGTTGCTTATCATCTTAAAAATAAAAATATTGAAGTAAAAACCATTAGAAATCTGGTTTTAGACGAATTCGACAAGGCTTTGGAATTAGGCTTTCATGAAGATATGGAATACATTATCGAAAACATGTACAATCTTTACCAAAGAATCCTGACTTCAGCAACTCCGATGGATGAAATTCCGAAGTTTACCGGTTTAAAAGATGAAAAAATCGTTGATTTCTTAAAATTAGGAGAAAATAAACCTGATATTCAGCTGAGAAAAGTGATGACGATTTCCGAGGAGAAACTCGACACTTTATTTCATTTGATCTGTAAAATCGGAAATAAAAGAACGCTGATTTTCTGTAACCACAGAGAAACCGTTGACCGTATTGCCGATCTGCTTTTGGATAAAGGAATCGCCAGAGAAACCTTCCACGGGGGAATGGAACAGGACGAAAGAGAACGCGCCTTGCTGAAATTCAGAAATGATACGGCAAGAGTTTTAATCACAACCGATTTGGCGGCGCGTGGTTTAGATGTTCCTGAAGTCGAATCGATTGTTCATTATCAGTTGCCGACTACGGAAGATGCTTTCATCCACAGAAACGGCCGTACAGCGAGAATGAACGCCAAAGGTTTTGCTTATCTTGTAATGACTGAGGAAGAAAAATTTCCTTTCATCAGAAAAGATACTCCTGAAGAATCGGTAAAAGAATTTTCTAAAGTTCCTGCGAACCCGCCATTTCAAACGATTTACATCAGTGCCGGAAAAAAAGATAAAGTCAATAAAGTAGATATCGTTGGTTATTTACTGAAAAAAGGAGAATTACAGAAAGAAGATTTAGGTCTGATTGAGGTGAAAGATACAACGTCTTACGTAGCAGTTTCGAGAACCAAAGTAAGAGAGTTACTAAAAAAATTAAGCACCGAAAAATTAAAAGGTAAGAAAGTAAAAATGGAGGTGGCTTATTAGGCTGAGGCAAAGGTTAAGGCTGAGCAACGCAACCTTGACCTTAACCTTAACCTTAACCTATTTCATAGCAGACGTTTTTGTCGGTAAAGTGTACACCGATTTTGAAGCGGTAATAAACAGGATATTATTTTTTTCCCCACCGAAAGTTACGTTCCCAGTCCAGTCTTCAGGGATTTTGATGTGATGAACTTTTTCTCCTTTGTTGTTGAAAACAGTTACACCATCGCCCGTCAGGTATAGATTTCCTTCTTTGTCCAGAGTCATTCCGTCTGAACCCATTTCACAGAATAATTTCTTTTCAGAAAGTTTTCCATTTCCTAAAATATCATAAACATACGTTTTTCCGGCATCAATATCTGAAACATAAAGTTTCTTCTGACTTATGCTTCCTATAATTCCATTGGGTTGAGTGAAAGTCTCAAGCTTGGAAATTTTTCCTTCCTTATTTCTGTAGTATAAATTTTTCTCAGGAATTTCTACTTTAAAGTTCTCCCAGTAATCTCTTGGATACAACGGATCTGTAAAGTAAATTCCGCCATTTCCATCGAGCCAGAGATCGTTGGGACCATTTAATCTTTTCCCTTCAAAACCTTTAGATAAAACTGTAACCGATTTATCTTTTTTGATTTTCCAGATTTCGCCTTCGTTGTCTGAACAGGTAATTAAATTGTCGTTTTCATCGAAATAAGTTCCGTTGGCACGACCTGTCTTGTCTAAAAAGAGCTCGATTTTATCTGTTTTCCAGTTCCAGACATAAATTTTATCGTTAGGCTGGTCTGTGAAATAGACATTTCCTGCTTTATCGGTTGCGGGACCTTCGGTAAATTTAAACTGATCTGAAACTAATTTCGGTTCGGTGTTTTCAAACATAGCATTGTAATTTGTTGATTGGCAACCTTGAAATACCAAAAACAAACCAACCAGCCCTCCAATCATTATATTTTTCATTCTTCTGAATTTAAAGTTTACAATTTACGATTTGTGAAGTGGTTTAAAAAATAATTATCTTTGGAAATTCAGTTTAAATCAAAAAGAAGGATTTCTTGCGAAAACTTTGACAAAATTATCGGCATTTTGCAGAAAACTTTGACAAGGTTGTGAACAGCAAGAGCTCTACAGACAAAATTAAGGGAATGAAGATCAATTTACCAGACAAACTCTACTATTCTATTGGCGAAGTCGCCAAGGCATTTGACGTAAATACTTCATTGATAAGATATTGGGAGCAGGAATTCCCAATCATTAAACCTAAAAAAAATAAAAAAGGCAACCGCTATTTCACTCCGGAAGACATCAAAAATCTGCAGATCATCTATCATTTGGTAAAAGAAAAGGGTTATACACTGGACGGTGCAAAAATCGCACTAACCACCAATTCTAAAATTTCTGAGACCGTCACTTTGATTGACCGTTTAGAGTTTGTGAAAGCTGAGTTATTAAAACTCAAAGATTCGCTTACAGAAAGGGATTCCGAATAATTTCTAAATTTTTACATAAATTAATCATCATATATTGAATTTTGAATTGAAATAATTCTTAATTTTAATTCATGGTGCGAAAAAATTATTACAAAAAGATTGCAATTCTTGCAATGCTGTTGGCGGTTCTGTCGATGTACAGCAAATACGCCAAAAGTACAGATGAGAAATTCCCCGAACTTAGATTTACGACTGAAACTCCTAAGTCAAGACCTCTTTCTGAGTTTGATCCAAACGAACTTTCGGCCGATCAGTGGCAAAAACTGGGATTTTCTGAGAAACAGACCGCTACAATTTTAAAGTATAAAGAAATTGTTGGCGGAAGATTCATTTCCAAGGAGCAACTTAAAAAATGCTATTCTATTTCTGAGGAAAAATTCAGTGAAATTGAATCATACATTTTGTTGCCGGAAACCAATAGAGAGGGAGAACTCACCAACTTTGAAAACAGAGATTTTAAAAAGAAAGAACTTAACATTGCTGGAAAATTCAATCCTGATCATTATTCTCAATCGAACTGGGAGAGTATGGGTTTTTCTGAAAGGCAGGCCGAGGCAATTTTGAAATATAAAAAGTTTTTAGGCGGAAGTTTTGTAAGTAAAGAAAAATTCAGAGAGTGTTTTATTATCAGTGATGAAAATTATCTGAAACTTGAGCCTTATCTCATTCTTCCGGCAAAAACCCCCGAAAATTTTGCTAAAAACAGATTTAAGAAAGATACCATTAGAGAAAAAATTAACTACAAACCTTTCGATCCAAATACTCTGGATAAAGAAGGCTGGCAAAATTTAGGTTTTTCTGAAAAACAGGCAAATGTAATTGTCAATTACCGTGACAGAAATCTCAAAGGCAGTTTCAAAAGTTTGGATGATATTAAAAACTGTTTCGTCATTAATGAAGATAAATTCAATGAGATGAAACCTTACATCAAGCTTGCTCAGGTAAAAAATGCTTCAAAATCTGAAAATTTTAAAGAGACCGATTTCGCCAAAACAGATTTAAATTCAATTACATTTAAACAACTTTTAGAGTATGGCTTTGATGAAAAAGCGGCCGGTTCACTCGTTGGTTTTCGGAAAAAACTGGGAGGATTTGTTACCAAAGAACAGATCCTGGATACTTATAATATTGATAAGGAACTTACTCAAAAGCTAGTCAGTTCGGCTCCTCTCGATGTTTCCAAGGTGCAGAAATATTCACTTACAGAAGCTCCGGAAGAATGGCTGAAAAATCATCCCTATTTCAAATATTCTGCAGATAAGATTATTTTTTACCGAATGAGTAATCCCGATGACAGAAAAATATGGAAATTTATCAAAGTAAAACCTGAATATGAAGCGAGGATGAGGCTTTATGTGAAATAACAACTGGCTTTAGTTTTGATTCCATTTTAAAAATAAAATCAAATAGTATGATTTCGAAAATAATATTATGCTTAGGCATTTTGTCAGGTCTGGCCTTTTCCACTCCAAGTGACATTAAGACAACTTCCAAATATGAAGTCACCAGTCCGAAACAGGAAAAAGTACCGAAAACGGTTATTATTAAAACTAAAAAGTTTAAAATAAAAATTGACAAACAACCCAACGGAAATTATCTCTATCAGTCCTGGGGAGCGAATACGAAAATATCTGCCAAGCCAGCGATGATTATTTCCGACGGAGATGTCATTCCGGATGGATCAGGAGGAAATTATTATTTTGAATTTAATAATAACGGAACCCTTTATCAGGTTTGGAGAAATTATCTTACCAGTTCTTCTAAAAAAGCACCGTACACATTGGTGGTAATAGATAATAATGGCGAAACTATCGTAAGACAGGATGCGCAGGTTGTGAAAAATTAATTTAAAACAAAATCAATAATAATTCCTAATTTCACGATTAGGAATTTTTTATTTTAATCAAATCAAAATGAATTTTACAGTAAAGGCAAATTTAACAGACATCATATCCAGGGAAATTTTTCCTGCTGAAGTATCTGTGGTAAACCGAAAAATTGCTTCAATACAAAGGATTGACGAGCAGTTAGACTCGTACATCCTTCCAGGCTTCATCGATGCGCACGTTCACATTGAAAGCAGCATGCTCGTCCCTTCAGAATTTGCCAGAATTGCCGTAAAACACGGAACTGTGGGAACCATTTCCGATCCGCATGAAATTGCCAATGTTTTAGGAATTTCAGGTGTTGATTATATGATTGAAAATGCCCGGAAAGTTCCGTTTCATTTTTATTTTGGGGCTCCTTCCTGTGTTCCGGCTACAAATTTTGAAACGGCAGGTGCTGTGATTGATGCTGATGATATCAACCAATTATTGAACAGAAAAGAAATCGTCTACCTGGCTGAAATGATGAATTTCCCTGGTGTTATTTATAAAGATGAAGAAGTTTTAAAGAAAATAGATTTTGCTAAAAAGCATAACAAACCCATTGACGGTCACGCTCCGGGATTGATGGGCGAAGGCATGAAAATGTATTTCGATGCCGGAATTACCACTGATCATGAATGTTTCGGTCACACCGAAGCTTTGGAAAAACTGAAACATGGTGTAAAAATTATGATCAGGGAAGGAAGTGCGGCAAAGAATTTCGACAGTTTAATTCCACTTTTGAAAGATTATCCTGACCAGATCATGTTTTGTTGTGATGATAAACATCCCGATAATTTAATTGAATCTCACATCAATGATCATGTAAAACGTGCTTTAGCAGCTGGTTATGACTTATTAGACGTGCTTCGTGCAGCTTCTTACAATGTCGTTAAACACTACAATTTACCAATTGGTTTATTACAAGTTGGTGACAACGCAGATTTTATTGAAATTGATAATCCAGAAGATTTTAATATTTTAAAAACCTACATCAATGGAGAATTGGTTGCAGAAAACGGACGATCTTTCCTTCAGTCTGTTGAAGCTCCGATTGTGAATAATTTCAACTGCAGTTTAAAGCAACCTTCTGATTTTAAAATTAAAAATGAGAGCGATACCATTCGGGTGATAGAAGCACTTGACGGACAGTTGATCACGCATGAAATTCACGCACAATCACTTGTGAAAAATGGTTTTGCGGAATCCAATATTGACGAAGATATTCTGAAAATTGCTGTAGTCAACCGATACAATGATGCGCCTGTTGCGACTGCCTTTATTAAAAACATTGGTCTAAAAAGCGGAGCTATTGCATCCTGTGTTGCCCACGACTGCCACAATATTGTTGTTGTCGGGACAAATGATAGTGATATTTGTAAAGCTGTGAACGCCATCATCAAAGCAAAAGGGGGAATTTCTTTAGCTACAGAAACCGAAGAATTGATCTTAGAATTACCCATTGCAGGGATAATGACCGACCTTCCGGCTGAAGAGGTGGCTGAACTGTACATAAAACTGAATCAAAGAGCCAAAGAATTGGGCAGCCAATTGAGAGCGCCTTATATGAGTTTATCTTTCATGGCACTTTTAGTCATTCCTGAATTAAAACTGAGTGATAAAGGTTTGTTTAACGGGAAAAGTTTTGAGTTTACAGATGTTTTTGTAAGTTAAGATTGAGGTTTAGGTTAAATTTAAACTTAGGTTGAGGCTAAAAAAAACACCTGCAAAGATTGGCTTTTACAGATGTTTTCTTGTGAAATTAAAAATCAAAAGTTTAGAATCTTAATGCTTTTTAAAATCTTGATTTGATAAAATTATATCCATTACGGTAAAAAAGGTTTTCCATAAAGACATCCATATTGATCTGGTCTGACCATATTTTGGCATCACTAAGATCTTCCAGAAAATTTCTGAAATGTAGACTCGTATAATTTCTAAGTTTAAATATATCTTTAACAGTAGGCGTAACTCCGAATGGACTGATCAAGCCGTCATAATCTGTACCGATGGTAATATGCTTTTGAGCAGTTTCGATAGAAATACCGTTGTTTACACAGACCTGAAAATAATGCTTCAGATGATTGAAAAAATGACTGTATTGGAAATATTCGTCGCCCGGGCTGTCTTCTGCTTCCTTTACAGTAAGGTAATAATCATCTGAAACCTCCAGTCTGTTCACAGGCTTTTTAAGTCCCAACGAATCCCATTCAGCTTTTGAAAAATATTCCTTATCGAGCGCAGCATCATCTGGATTACTTCCTGAGTTATCATTAGAAAATCCAAGAATTCTTTTATCAAGTGAAATTCCAATTACGCCTTTGTTTTTAACAATCCAGGCGATTTCCTCGTCAAAAAGGTTAATTGATGAAGCATTAAACCCAGGGAATCCTGGTCGCATCGGATTACTCTTAGCATTAATCGGTTTAGCAATATCAAGACTCCATGTTCCGTGTTTTTCAGTTTTAAAATCAATGAATTTTGTCCAGTCTTTAAATGTAATTCCTGTAAATCCGGCATGCGTACAAACCACAGGCTGAACACCGTTAAATTCTCCGGCATCAATTTTATTCATTAAATCTTTTCTGGATTTATAGCTCATGTGTTTTACATCCACGCAGATTTTTCTGTCAAAAATTCCCTGAACAACTTCTTTGCCATCGTTTTCAAGTCCGTTACCCTTGGGTACAAAAGGCTCAATGTTCGCAACCTGCATCCCGAAAGCATGGTTGCATAGACTTGACTGTTGAAGATGCGTCAAGTTGATGGAAAGAATATTCACTTTTTCGAGCACTTTATCTAAATTTGACAGAATTTCGGCTGGCTTATAAGTATGTGTTGCGTCACAATAATTATTTTCGTCAACTAAAGAATGACAACCTTCAATGGTAAAGAAGATATTTACTTTATTTTTAGGAAGTGGATTATTAAAGCTGTTTTTTGTAAGAATATTGTATGACGACGAGGCCCGCAGATATTCTCCCAAAGTTCTCTCCATTAAAAAACCGGAAAAAGGTTTGTAGGTATTGTCAGCAATGCTTTTGAGCAGAGTCTGTGAAAGTTTAAACTGTGCTTCTTTTTTAAGATTTTTGCGCAAAGGATTCACCACTTCGGCAACATATTTTTCAACACTGTAGAGAGTTGCACCTACAACCACTTCATCTTTAAACTCCGCAAGCTGAGAATGATTGGTCTGTGTCTGAACCACATTTCTGAGCTCTGAGCACCAGTCTGGGATTGCTCCCAAATCGTTTTTAGAAATAAATGAATCAATATTTGGTTCGTCGCTAAATAATTGCTTCAAAATCGGATGACAGTGGAAGTCGAAGTATTTCATAATTATTGTTTTTTGGTTGAGATAAAGTTAGTCAGTTATTTATTCCTCTGCAATAACCCTTTTGTGGAATTTAGATTAAAAAAACCACAGACAAAATCTGTGGTCGCTTTATGTTGTGTGAAACTCTTAATTATTAATATACTTTTCAAAAATTTTAGAAAAATCTTTCTGAGTGTATCTGTCGAAACTGTTGGTGTTCCATGCAAAGATATATTCGTTGATTGCCTTTAATTCCTGACTTTTTGAAACGTTTTCCTGCTTTCCTGAAGCGACACTGCCGATGGCTTTCAAAATACTGTCATTAGAAAAATTCAACAGTGAATGATTGTGATGAACTTCCTGCTGAATTGCCAATAATGCTTTGTACAAATCTTTCAGCTGATCAATCTGAGCTTTCGCAACGCTGATCATTAAAGGAACATTCCCGATATTGAATGAAATTTCAGCATCAAGATCGATGGTTCCCGCAGTTTGCAAAGTCAAATTCGAAAATGGAAACTGGTAGTATTCGTATCTTCTTAAAACCCTTTTTCTGTCGATTGCACTTGCACCGTCAATGTGAATTAAAGCTCTGTTGGTGAAGCAATATTCGTCTCTACGGGATTTAATCAGAAAGAAAATTTTCTCATTGTCTTCAGATAAAATATAATCATCAGAATCTACTTTATCATAATCCTGAGCAGGAATAATTTTACCAATATCTCCCAGTCCTAAAGCTTCCGCAGCTAATTTTTTAAACATAATTTTATTTTAATTTGTAGTTTATTGATGGAATAAAATTAAGAAAATAAGTGAAATAAAAGAGAAAAATTGTTTAGGAAAAACAAAAACCACAGACGAATCTGTGGCTTGAATATTTAGAATAAAAATTTCTAATTAAATGTGAATCACTTCACCATAAGCAGCTGCAGCAGCTTCCATAATGGCTTCAGAAACCGTTGGATGCGGGTGAATAGATTTGATGATTTCGTGTCCTGTCGTTTCCAGTTTTCTTGCAACAACAGCTTCAGCAACCATATCGGTAACGCCTTCACCAATCATGTGGCAACCTAACCATTCGCCATATTTAGCATCGAAAATTACTTTGATGAAACCATCTGTATTTCCGTTTGCAGTGGCTTTTCCACTTGCAGAAAGAGGGAATTTCCCAACTTTGATTTCGTAACCTTTTTCTTTAGCCTGCTTTTCGGTAAGACCAACAGAAGCTACCTCAGGGTGACAGTAAGTACATCCAGGAATATTGCCATAGTCGATTTTCTCAACATGCATTCCTTTGATTTTTTCTACACAGGTAATTCCCTCAGCAGAAGCAACGTGTGCCAAAGCCTGAGTCGGGATAATATCTCCGATGGCGTAGTATCCAGGAACTGAAGTTTCGTACCATTCGTTCACCAAAACTCTACCTTTATCTGTTTGAATTCCTACTTCTTCAAGACCGATGTTTTCGATGTTCGCAGCAATTCCCACAGCAGATAACAGGATGTCAGCTTCAAGAGTGATATTTCCTTTTTCTGTTTTTACAGTCGCTTTCACACCGTTTCCGCTTGTGTCTACGCTTTCAACAGATGCGTTGGTCATAATTTCGATCCCTGTTTTTTTCAAAGATTTCTCGAGGTGTTTTGAGATTTCTTCATCTTCTACGGGAACGATGTTTGGCAAGAATTCAACAACAGTTACTTTCGTACCCATTGTGTTATAAAAATCAGCAAACTCAACTCCGATAGCTCCCGAACCTACAACGATCATAGATTTTGGTTGCTCAGGAAGAGACAATGCCTGTCTGTATCCGATAACTTTTTTACCGTCTTGTGGAAGGTTTGGCAATTCTCTTGAACGCGCTCCTGTAGCAATGATAATGTTGGTTCCGGAATACTCAGTTACTTTACCGTCTTTATCGGTTACAGAAACTTTTTTACCTTTCTGAACTTTAGCAGTACCAAGAATTACGTCGATCTTGTTCTTTTTCATTAAGAATTCGATTCCTTTGCTCATTTTAGAGGCAACACCACGGCTTCTCTGGATCACATTCGGAAACTCAAAACTCGCTTCCACTTTGTTTAAACCATAATCTTCAGCGTGATTGATATAATGAAAAACCTGAGCAGATTTCAACAAAGCTTTCGTTGGAATACAACCCCAGTTAAGGCAAATTCCTCCTAAATTTTCTTTCTCGATAATTGCAGTTTTAAAACCCAACTGTGCTGCTCTGATTGCTGTAACATATCCACCAGGACCACTACCGATGACAATAATATCGTAATTCATTAGTTTAAAATTTTATGCGAATTTAAGGAAAAATATTGGATGTTTTGCGTTTCAGCAAATGGATGTGAGCACGTTCGGAAAAAAGTCATGTGGATTTTCACCGATAACTAAAAAAGAGAACACATTTGCATTCTCTTTTTTCTGTTTTCACTTTAATTTAAAATTATCTTGCAGCTCTGAGAAGTTTCTTCTCATTCTGATATCTCAGATTCAAAGCCTTCAGCTGCTCATTTTTCATTTTCTTCGTTGCCAGCGGATGGTTCATAATCATTTTCTTTTCTGTTCGGTATCGTTTATCCAGTTCACTCGCTTTACTGTTTGTCAATTGAGTTTTTGACGGATGCGGCGGTGGCGTAGGACGAGGTGGATGTCTCTGTGCTAAAGCTGTAGTAGATAATCCTACGACTAAAAGTGCTGATATTAAATACTTTTTCATGACTTTACATTTTAATAATTGAATCTCTTTTAAAGAAAATCAATTGTATTTTAAAAGAAGTATTACAGATTTCATACCACATTTTGATTGCTGAATTTATCATTTTATCTAAATTAAAATTAGGAGTGAAATTATTTTTTATTGTGTGCCACTCTCCATACAATCCCGCTTACATCATCAGCAACGAGAATCGAACCGTCGGCGATTTGCAGTACTCCGACAGGTCTTCCGTACACGTCACCTTTCTCTTCATTCGCAATAAATCCGGTTAAAAATGGCTGATACGGTCCTGAAGCTTTTCCGTTGGCAAAAGGAACAAAAGCGACCTGATAACCCACCAACGAGGAACGATTCCAAGAACCGTGTTGCCCAATGAAAGCTCCGTTTTTATATTTTTCAGGAAACTGATTTCCTGTGTAAAACGTAAGTCCTAAAGAAGCAGTGTGCGATCCCAACGGAACATCCGGAACAATGGTTTTTGCAACCAAATCAGGTTTTTCACCCTTTCTTCTGGGGTCTTCATTTTTTCCAAAGTAAGCGTAAGGCCAACCGTAAAACTGATCGCGTTTTACACTGGTCAGATAATCCGGAACGAGCTCATCGCCCAATTCATCTCTTTCATTTACGACCGTCCACAGTTCTCCGGTAGAAGGATTCCAGCTCATTCCGACAGGATTTCGAAGTCCGGATCCGTAGATTTTTTCTCCGCTTCCGTCAGGATTGACTTCCAGAATATTGGCTCTTCTCACTTCATATTCCATTCCGTTTTCGCCGACATTGCTTCCGGAACCAACGGAAATATAGATTTTAGACTGATCTTTATTGGCAATTAAATTTCGCGTCCAGTGATTATTGTAACCTCCCGCTGGCAGGTCAACAATTTTCTTTCCCGCCTGTGTAATTTTCGTATCAGCTTCTTTGTAAGGATAGACCCAAAGTCCATCGGTATTGGCGACATAAAATTTATCTTTAATGATCAGCATTCCGTACGGCTGATTTAAATTATCAAGAAAAACGGAAGATGATTCTGCAACGCCATCTTTGTTGGCATCTCTGTACAAAATAATGCGGTTCGCAGATTTCCCGCCGACCTCAGCATCACTTTTTCCGCTGATGTCATTTTTAATTTTTTCGGTTTTTGTTCTTTCAGAGTTGGAAAGTACTACAAAGATATCGCCGTTTGCAGCCTGAATCATGTTTCTCGGACTTTTAATATTTTCCGCAAAACGCGTTACCGTAAATCCTTCAGGAGCTGTTGGCGTCTTTCCTGCTGGCCATCCGATGACGTTGCTGAATTTGTTTTTAGCACCTTTCTCATCTGGCGCGGGAAGTTTTAAAGTATCTGTTTTGGTCACCACTTCGGTTTCTGAAGTATTCTGATTTTTATTTTCCTTACAACTGAAACACAGCACAGCGACTGCCGGTAGAAGATATTTTTTCATAAATTTAATGATGTGATGTGTGAGAATTATTTTGCACAAAAGTTGCAAAAACCGTTCCCTAAAAGAAAATGGTTTTACATTGTTGAATTAGAATTTTATATAATTTTTTAATTTAACGCAAAGTCAGACAAAAAATTTTTAATATGGGCTGCTGTTAAGATATACAAAGGCGTAAACTAAATCAGGAAATACTATTTTTTTTATCATTACAGCTAATCATCATATTTGATCCAAAACACTATTCCACCTCAATATTTTGTTTTAGCGGAAGATTTTTTGATGAATTTCCAACCATGATTCTGTACGTTCCCTTTTCCACGATCCAGTTCATTTTTTCGTCTAAAAACTGAAGTTCTTTGACCGGAATTTCAATTGAAACTTCTTGTGATTCGCCGGATTTTAGATATACTTTTTGAAATCCTTTCAGTTCCAGAATCGGTCTGGAAACGGATGCCAGCAAATCTTTTACATACAACTGTACCACCTCACTTCCGGCTTTTGAACCTGTATTTTTAACTTTAATTTTGGCTACAATCGTTTCATTTTCATTAAATTTCAATTTGTTTAAATGTAAATCAGATATTTCAAAAGTCGAATAACTCATTCCAAAACCAAACGGATACAAAGGCTCGCCACTCAAATCGTGGTAATCATTTCCCCGCCCGGTCGGATGATGATTGTACGTCAGAGGCAACTGCCCTTCCTCAATTGGAAATGTAACAGGCAATTTCCCTGAAGGATTTTCTGCTCCAAAAAGCACTTTTGCTACGGCATTTCCGCCTTCTTCGCCGGGATACCAGACATCTAAAATCGCTCCGACTTTATCTTTCCAATCTGTCGTTTTTATCGCTGAACCTCCAACCAAAACCACAGTTGTCGGCTTATTTAATTTTGAAACTTTATGTATAAATTCTTCCTGATTTCCAGGTAAACTCAGTGAAGAACGATCCTGAAATTCACCTTCATGAATTCCCGCGGTAACGATGATGTAGTCTGCATCTTGAGCCAATTTTAACGCTTCATCAAAATCCTTTTGGTAATTGTTTAATCCATAATTCCAGATCAATTCAATATTTGCTTCTCCTCTGTTTTCATGGAACTCAATCGCAATATCATAGTTCTGACCTTTGACAAAATCAACATCGAAAGTTTTAGTTGAATAGCTCAGCTTTTCCCAGTTGTCGATAATCAGTTTTCCATTTAAAAACAATCTGAAACCATCATTTCCACGAAGTCCCAATTGATATTTTCCTGAATTCGGAGCTTCGAGTTCTCCTGTCCAACGAACGCTGTAATTGTCCGGCTGCAGTTTTTCAGGATTTGGGGAATATAAAGTCCATTTAAAATTCAATTGTTCGTCTTGTTTTTGAAACGCAGGATTTCCTTTTAAATCAGAATTTGAAAAGTATTTTCCATACAAACCTTTTTGATTTTCGAAAGACAGAAATTCGGACGGAATCGTTTTAAACTCCTTCAAATTCCAGTCAATCCCCTTAGAATAGATAATTTCAACATTTTTATTTTTGACGAAATTTTTAATTCCGTCCAAAATGCTCACCTTTTTATTTCCAGGTCCGAAATAACCACCCAGTCGAGCATCAACAGCATCAGTTCCGACAATTAAAATCTTCTTTACCTTTTCCGAAATCGGAAGTGTCTGATTATTATTCTGAAGTAAAACAAAAGATTCAATCGCTGCTTTTTCCGCTAAAGGTTTGTGATTTAATTTCTTTAATTCATTGATATTTTTATCTGAAACGTACGGATTTTCAAACAAACCCAGTTCAAATTTCGCCCTCAAAACTCTCGAAACCGCATCATCAATTCTCTCTTTAGAAATTCTTCCATCCAAAAACGGTGGCATAAACAATTTGTAATGATTGTATTCTGTCTGGAAAATCACATCAAGCCCCGCATTCATCGCCTGTGCAGAAGCATCATCGTAATCTTTTGCTGTAAAATGCAGCACATTTGCACCTCCCACCGCACTTGCATCGCTGATGACAAAGCCTTTAAAATCCCATTCTTTTTTTAGTTTTTCGGTCAGCAACCAATGATTTGCCGTTGAAGGTCTTCCATCCAACAAATTATAAGAAGTCATCACCGAACGGCTTTTTCCCTGCTGAAAAGCTTTTTGGAAAGGAACCAAATGCGTTTCCTCCAGATATCTTTTGCTCCAATGAATCGGATAAGAATCCCTTCCACCCTCACCAACATTCGCCAAAAAATGTTTAGGAGTAGTAATTATTCCCTGATTTTCAAATGAACTGACGAAATTCACACCCATCACGGAAGTCAGAAACGGATCTTCTCCGTACGTTTCTTCTGTTCTCCCCCAACGAACGTCACTTGCCAGATTCACCACCGGAGTCAAAATCTGACGGATTCCTCTCAGTTTTGATTCTTTTGCAATCGCCGTTGAAACCTCTTTCATCAACTCAGAATTGAACGTCGCCGACAAACCGATCGCCTGCGGAAAAGCCGTCGCCCCTTCCCGCATCAAGCCGTGCAAAGCTTCATCAAAAGGGATAATCGGGATTCCCAATCGGGATTCTTCCACAAAATATTTCTGAATGGCATTGATTTTTTTCGCCAGTCTTTCCGCATCTTCATTGGCATTGTATTTCAGCAATTGTCCGGCAACCCCGCCACCCTGATTTCCTGCACTCACCTGCAATCCAAAAATTCCATGTGAATATTGACCTTTCGGAACGTTGTCCAAATCGCCGGGAATCATGAAGCATTGCCAGAATTTTTCTTCGGGCGTCATGCGTTTCAGCAAATCCTGAACTCGTACTTCTACCGGTTGTTTTGGGTCTTTGTATAAAGGTTTTTGTGCTGAAATAATTACAGAACATAACAATGAAATTGCAATTAATTTTAATTTAAACTTCATTATTGTGTTATTTGAATTACAGTTGAATATTTCAATTGAGCTCGTTCATTCGGTAAAGTAATTTCAATTGAATTTCCTGATTTTTTCCACTGAATTTTATGTTTTAAACCTAAAACTTTCAAAGATTTTGGCTTAAAGTTATCAGGAATTATAAAGCTTAAAGTAGATGGTGACTGATAGTTTGCTTTTTCATCCAAATGAAAAACATTCAGCGTTTTACCGTTTTTGCTTTGGGTATAATAAAAATTTCCGTCGTGGTAAGGTGCAACCGCTCTTGTTGCAAAAACCGCCGATTGATTATGATCCATCCAGCCGGAAATTTCCTTAAATCTTTCATAAACAACCGGATCGTAATCACCATTGGGTCCGGGCGCAATGTTCATCAGATAATTCCCGCCTCTTGAAATAATTTTCACCAAAGTTTCAATGATTTTTTGAGACGATTTATAATTATCATTAGGAACATATGAAAAGGAATCTCCCATCGTAATGCAGCTTTCCCATGGAATCGACAACGCTTTTTCCGGAACAGCCTGTTCGGGTGTCACGTAATTTTCCCATTTTCCGGGAACAGTGCGGTCGACAACGACGATTCCGGGCTGGTTTTTCCTTGCCATCATTCCGATTTTATCCATGTCAATGTCCTGTTCGACCTTTATGGTTCGTTGCCATTCAACACTTGGATCGATCGTGTGAAACGGGCGAACCCAGCCTCCATCGAGCCAGAGAATGTCGATTTTACCGTAATTGGAAGTGATTTCGTTGAGTTGATTGAATGTGAATTTCTTAAAACTGTTCCATCTTTCAGGATATTTTTTCGGGTCGTAGTTTACATTCCTGTCTTTTGGTGGAAAATACGGCCACCAATAATCTTCGGAATGCCAATCGGGTTTTGAGAAATAAGCTCCGATTTTAAAACCGTCTTTTCTGAAGGTATTGAAAATCTCTTTCGTCACATCCGCTTTGGGGTTTTTGGAAAAAGGAGTTTTGGGAGAAGTAATTTTGTAATCAGATTCTTTGGTATCAAACATCGCAAAACCATCGTGATGCTTTGTCGTGAAAACCACATATTTCATTCCCGCTTTTTTTGCAGCATCAGCCCATTTTTGTGGATTAAACTGAGTGGGATTGAACGTTTTCTGCAGATTTTCGTAGTTTTCTACATATTCACTGTACGATTTTCCATGTTCGGGCTTTCTTTTCGTCCAGTCTTCATCTTCCGGACAAAGGCTCCAGCTCTCCACAATTCCCCACTGGCTGTACGTTCCCCAATGCATAAAAAGTCCGAATTTTAAATCCTGCCAGTTTTCAAGATTCTGTACAACCAATGGATCTGTCGGTTTTTGATAACCGTCTGAAACGTTGTGTGCCTGTGAAAAAAAGGTGGAAGAAAGTAATAAAGAGGAGAGAAAAAGAGTTTTCGTTTTTGATTTGGTGAACATTAAGTTTAGTTTTTGCTAAATTAATGTTTCATCACAAAAGGCGCAAAAGTTTTTTGACACATGAGTCACATTAGTTTTAGTTTAAATGATTGAGAATATTTTAGAGCACATGAGAGTGAAAATCTGAGATTTTCCGGGAGAGCAAACCATGTCGAATATCTGGACAGAGAATCTATAAAATTAACTGCAAAAGTTTTTTGACACATGAGTCACATTAGTTTTTAGTTTAAATGATTGTGGATATTTCAGAGCACATGAGAGTGAAAATCTGAGATTTTCCGGGAGAGCAAACATGTCGAATATCTGGACAGAGAATCTAAAAAATTAACTGCAAAAGTTTTTTGACACATGAGTCACATTAGTTTTAGTTTAAATGATTGAGAATATTTAGAGCACATAAGATTGAAAATCTGAGATTTTCTGTGAGAGTGCAAAGAGGTTTGTTTTAATTCTAACAGAATTCTGTGAAAGGACAAACACACCTGTTTTAACTTAAACAGATCTATGTTTTAGTATAAACACCCTTGTTCTAACGCTCATGGAATTGCATTAAAGGACAAACACCCCTGTTTTAATTAAATGTCAAATGATTTTTAATTAAAACAGCACTGTTTGGACTTAATGTAAATTGATTTTAAGTACAAACACACCTGGTTGAACTCAATGTAAGTTTTATTTTAATACAAACACACCTTTTTGGACTTGATATAAAATTTGTTTGAATACAAATATTCCGGCTTCACCTCTGGCTCTTTTTACTTTTTACTTGATTCTTTCTATTTCTGTCTTGTTTCTTCCAAAAGATATTTTTTCATTCTTACTTCAATTTCAGAACCTTCGGCGAGCATAACCGAAATTGGTTTTTGATGATTCAGGCATTCAAAATCTTTTCCGTAGACCTGTTTGAAATCTATTTCCAACTGATGACTTTTTACCGGATACCATTCCCATTTTGGGTGGCAGACTTCGTATTCTGAAGTTTTGTTTCCTCTTTTGGTAAAACCCCAATAGTGTTCTGTGATAAATTCAAATTCGGACTTGTCTTCCATTGTTCGGGATATGCTTTCGGCAGTGATTTCCATGGAGTACCAGTTTTTGTCTTTCCATGAATACTTTACAATCAGATCATCTTCGCTGTAATGCATTTGATTTGTCATTTTCATGGTTTTGTAATTCTCTTTATACACCGAATTGGCAACGATGCTCAAGGCATATTTCGGAACTATTTCTTTAATGAAAACCACGCCTCTCTTCCATTCGTTTCCTTCTTTTTTCTTTACATAAAATCTCAAATTCACTTCCTCAAAATTTCTGTGAAATGGAATCGGCAGTCCGAGCAGTTTGGTATTTAAAAACATAAATCCGACCAGACTTACATAACATTTTTCCTGATAGAAATCGAGTTCGGTTCCTTTGGGAAGGTATTTTGTAAGAATTTCCGGGTCTATTTCGTAGTTGATGATGGCTAATTTTCGCCATTCGGCTTGTAGGAATTTCATTTGATTTGAGATTTGAAGTTTGAGATTTGAGATTCGGGATTCGGGGTGCGAGATTCGGGATTCGGGATTCGGTTTTTTTTGGGTACGGGGTGCGGGATTCGGGGTAAAGATTATGGATTTATTTTTCGGCGGTGAGTTTGATTACTTTGTTGCGTTCGGTGAGGAATTCAGTCATGTAATTTTTTAGAAAAAAGTAATTAAACAATTTACCGATAATTCCGGCGGGAGATTCAAATTCTAAAATATCTGTCATAATGGTTTGTTTGCCTCTTGTTTTAAATAAATGCTGATGTTTAAAAGATTTAAATCTTCCTTTCAGCATGACGTCTGTGAATTTAGATGGCTTTTCCATTTCGGTAATTTTTGAAGTGTGGGTTTGATAAAACCCTAAATGTTTTGCCCTCCATGTTACCGTTTCTCCCAATTCAATCATACCGGATGTGCGACCGGCTATGGCTTTTTCTCCGGTTTTGAAAGTTGATTTCTGATGAAGATCAATATCTCTTGACAAATCGAAAACGGTTTGTATGTCTGAATTGATGATTGTGGTTAAATGGATTTTTGACATTTTGTGTTATTTATGGGCAGAAAAATTATATATGTTTGATAGGATTGCATCCTATCCTTTGTTAAATCCTCCCTTTCGGACTTTAGAACGTCTGTCTCTTGTTTAATTCCGGTAAAACTTTATCTATTCTTTCTGCCAGTTCGGGTAATTTAATGGTTGGAACGGCTGGAAAAAGATGGTGTTCCATGTGGTAAAACATGCTGAAAGTTAGTTTATTTTTCCAAAATCCACGCTGTGTTCTTGCGATATTCGGAGTGTCGTGGGTATCGTGATGCACCGTCCAGACTGCAAAAAACGCCATGAGAAGTTCTCCGAAAAACATAATTACAATATGATACATCAGGAAATTGATTTGGAAACAGAGCGTCACAGCAACAAAAACTGAAATTGAAAGCAGCTCTAAAATTAAATTTTTTCTGTAGCTTTTATTCGCCAGTTTAAACGTCATCCAATGGATTAAAAACATATGTTTCGGGCCGTATAAGATCGCCTGAAACCATTTCATTGAGGCAGATTTCCCTTCATAATCGTCATCGGAAAGACAATATTTGTGATGCCTGATGTGATTAAATTTAACGGCGTGAATCGACGCCAACATTGAGATACTGTTTAAATACATCGACAGCCATGTGAGGAATTTTCCCGTTCCCAACGAATTGTGAAAGCCATTGTGAACCTGCCTTAAAGCAGTAAGAAAATAAAATCCTGAAAACGGAAGCGCTGCCCAATAATATCCTTTGTAAGCCAGAAAAAGAGAGATGAGAAGCCAAGGGAGACTGATGTTGTTTTCGATTAACATTTCTTTTGTGGAAAGAGTTTTGAGGTCTTTCCATTCTACTTTTTTTGTCAGTTCGAGGTGGTTCATTTTTTTTAGTTTTTAAAGGTTATCATATTAGACATTAGCAATTTAGTCGTTCAGAATGTCAACTTTGGAAGAACTGGCAGATCGAAAATAAAAATTCTAAGTTTTTATTTTTGATAATTCACGCAGATAAAACGGATAGAAGAATAAAAAAAAATAGTAAATAAATCCGCTGAAAACGCTCAGCTGAAGCCAAATACTTTCAAATGAATATGAAAATTTAAACCTTGATTTTTCGTACAAAACAAACATCCAAAATGATATGAAAAACAGCAGATAAAAACAGAAGAAAAGATCTTTCTTATGATTGATCATCAGTCTAATTATCATGCTTACCAACTGCAACAAGGATATCCATACAAATGCTTTAAAAACTAACATTTCCTTCATTATAAAACTGTACAGAGCGAAAGCGACAGGTATGAAGATAAATCCAAAAATCTGAATTTTATAATCAATTGTAAGAAAAGTTTTCATGGCACTATATTTTAATTTTAAATAATAGAATTATAGTTGTACTGCAGGATTGTTCGCTTTATCACGACAGTAAAAAAGATAAAAAAAAGCCATGACAGGACTGGTAAACAATCCATAAAACAAAATAAAAAAGAGCGGATCAATGTTAATATAAAATTTCTCAAGCAGAAGTATAAGCCAAATTGGTAAAATCATTATTCCATAAATTTTGATAAAAAGGTCTTTCCAGAATCCCAGACAAATTCTTAATAAATAACTTATTAATTGAAATCCTCCGACCACGTAATAGAAATAAAACCAAACCTGAGCAAATCCATTCTGCAACTGTGAATTTATCAAAGCGAAAATGATGTAACCGAAGAATACGGTGATTTGAATGTAGTAATCGATATTAAGAAAAGTCTTCATTGCATTCAATTTTAAAAGTTAATTCTCTTCGTTTTTCCTCCGAAATAAAAGATGAGGAACAGATGAACGATCAGGTTTTTCATAATATTAAATTTTTAAAATTATAATTCTACAGTTTCTTCAGTGTGTACTTTGTCTTTATTCATCGCATGTTTGCGGCCTTTAAGGAAAAGGAGTAAGTTTAAAAGCATCATTACGCCGAGATAAATTGAGAATCCTCCTATTTTTTTGCTCAGTGCCACGACCAGTCTCTCGACCGTTTCAATTTGAAAAAACTCAATGATACAGAGGGCAAAACCAAGATTGAGAAGGTAAAAACCAATTTTAAAAAGCGAGTTGGTTGCCATAGCAATGTCCTGTTTCTGATGAAAAATATCGATCATAAAAGTTTTGGAATTTTTAAACAGAAACTGTGAAACCAGCACGGTGAGTGTGATGACGATTGGTAGGTAAATCATGTACGCTGAAAAATTGTACGTTTGGGTAAGGATGGTTGCTGTCATGATAATTTATTTTATTGTTAATTTTTTTCTTAAAATATAAAGCGTGAACAAATTGACAAAATGTAGTGTACATAGGATTAATATGATAATTCCGATGCGGTTCGAAACGGTATAAATCAGTTCCTCTATACTCGAAATTTTACCCCAAAAACTTAAACTGATGGAAATGTAGCCGAGATTCACGAGATAGTAACTTCCGAGTAGAATTCTGTTGACGGTGAGGCAGAAATCTTTGTCTTTAATCAAATATTCCAGATATAGTTTCCCTGAATTGAAGCATCTTCTGCCCACATCGACCGTGATGTAAGAGGTGATGGCGAGGAAAATAATGTATGAAATAATATTAAACATTTTATAGTTATTATAGTTTCAATAATTTTTGAAAGGAAATTTTAAATAAAAAAGTGCTATAGTATTACTTTCGCTTCGTCTGATAACTTTTTAACGTTGATAAATACGTACATCAGATAATACAAATTGAAAAGTACACCACCGATTCCTAAAAAATTAAATATAGTTTCTTCGCCAAAATCAAACTTATAGAGAAGAAAAGTCATCGCGAAAAACACAACAATTCCGTAGAAGTAATATTTGTTGAAAGGACTCTGAATTGTGGAAAGTCTGATAAAAAAGCCAATCAAATTACCAATTCCAACAAAAAATAATGCGATCAAAAATGCCATCAGAAAATCATTTTGAAAGTATTGATAGACGACACACAGAGTACTTCCGATACTCAACAAGATTTGAAAAACCAATTCTACAGTTAAAATCTTAAGTTTCATGACTCCAGTTTTTATAGCTTAATTACTTTATTTACTATACTTTCAGTAATTTTTGAAAGTTAATTTGAAATAAAAATGGATTTTGAGTTCATTTCTATTTTAACAAGTTGGTAATCTTTCCTACCAGCCAATGATCGTCGCTTTTGATGGCAAGATCCATAATATTATTGATTTTACTCGTCACGCTGCTAAAATCGTCCATTAATTTGATAAACTCTTTTGCTTCTGCTGAGTCGTTGTCTTCGATGTTTTTCAGTTCATCTAAAAATGCTACAACCGGCTCAATTTCACGTTTTCTGCGTTCTTTTGTGATTTGTTTAAAAAGAAACCAAACATCTTTTTCTGCAGTAAAATATTCTTTCCGGTCGCCTTTGATAAATTCTTTTTTCACAATTCCCCAATCCATCAACGCACGGAGATTCATGTTGGCGTTACCTCTCGAAATCTCCAGAAGTTCCATCACCTCATCGGTGGAAAGTGGTTTCCCGTTGGCCAAAAGCAAGGCGTGAACCTGTGCCATCGTCCGGTTGATTCCCCAACTCGTTGCGAATGTTCCCCACGTTTGGATGTATTTTTCTTTGGCTTCTGAAAGTTTCATTTTGTCTTCTTTAAATTTCTATTACAAATATAATAATAGTTTTTGAATTTTCAATAATATTTGAAAGTTTATTTTGAAATTATTGATTTTTATTGTTTCAAAAAAGATAGCGCTCCAATGGAACGCCATTTTGTAAAGAATTTTTCTGCTGCAAAAATATTGCTCAGCTGGAGGATAGCAAATATGAAAGTTTCAAGATATATTTTTTTTCATATTAAGCTAAGGCGCAATCTTAGCCTGAAGTCCCTGATTCCAAAACTTAGCTTCCGGCATGTAATAAAGATAAACATTGCTTGCTTTTCCTGTATATTCTCCGGCAAATTGTACTTTTAAATCTAAATTAATCGTTTTCGTTTCATTCGCATCCAAGTGTTCCCAATACAAAACCAGATAGTTATCAAATATTTCATAGTAAGAAACCTGCTTTTTATCAACCATATCTTTCAACAGAGCATTTTGTAAAGTCAAGCCTGCAGGAATTCCGATTTTCGCAGTAGTCATTGGTAAATCTCCATTAATTTTATTTTTCACGACTACCGTCATTCTGTTGGTCTCTCCTACTTTTGAAGTTTGAGATTTCAGTTTTGTTTCTAAAGTAACAGGAATATCAACGCTTTTCGGCGGTTCTAAAGTATAATATTGATAATCCAATTTAAAAGGCAGACCTTTTTTACCTGGATATTCCACTTTCAAATCATTTTCTCCTTTTCTGAAAGCCGATGAAAAGCTGATATTTTTGTCTGAAACAACAGCACCATTTACTTTAATGACCGGTTTTTCAGTTCCAAATAATTTTTCATTTTTGGCAAAAAAACCTGAAAGTGATTCCAAGGCCAAAGCGGTTGCCTGTGTAGAGCCAAATCCGTAATACCCGTTGTAATTAATTAATTCATCGGCAACTTCAGCGATTTTTAACTGATTGGCAGATTCATTTTTCTGTAAAGCCATCAGGTAAAGCGAAAGCGTTTCGGCACTGGCAGAAATACCTCCCGAACCAGTGAACGTAGTTTTAGTTTTGACATTTTTGGCTGCATACTGTTTGTTCAGGATTGTAAGTAAAGTGCTGTAATCTTCAGTTTTATCTAAATTTTTCGCCGTATTTGCCATCAATGCCAATTGGTAAGAATCTTTTGTCGCCATAACTCTTTTCAGGCTGTAGTCATAGTTTTGAAGCAGTTCATTTTTATAACCAAGTTTCGATAAAGCATACAAAACATACATATTTCTCGACCATGAATATTCTGAATATGAAGTTCTCATTTCGTAGCTTTTTCTCACTTCAAACAGGCCGTTTGCATCTTTTTTAGACAAAATAAATGAGCTTAAATTCTGAATTAATTTCGCATCAACATTCACATATTTTTTCAGATCTCTGAATTCCAACAAAGCAAAGGCAGAAAGTGCAACATCAGAATCCGTCGACCCAAAATAAGAGAAACCGCCATCTCTATTTTTATAGGAAAGCATTTTCTGATACCCTTTTTTCAAGTTTCTCATCACTTTAGACTCAGTATCAGCATCAATTTTTTTGGTTGATTTTAAATAATCGAGAATAAAAATATTCGGATAAACTGTTGAAGAAAGCTGTTCAAAACAGCCATGAGGTTCTCTTTTAAGTCTTTCCAGATCTTCAAACATCTGCAAAGCAGAATTTTGATACACATAATATGAAGACATAAAACTTCCGTTCACATATTCCGGAACATCAATTTTGTAGGTTTCGTTTTTATTGTTGATGATCGAAAAATAATGTGGAAACCCTTTTTCTTCAACATTCACAGGCAAAATCACCGTTTCTCTGAAATCACCGGATTTTACAGTAAACTGAATATTGGAATGAATCAGTTTATCGGTTTGCATTGTCACAAATAATCTTCCCGATTCCAAAGGTTTTAATGTGATCAAACTGTCTGTTCTCATCACATTGATATGATTCTGAACAATGACGTTCATCGTTAAAGTTCTCGTTTCAGACGAATTATTTTTAATCACAACCGGAATGGTCATTTGATCTGTCCGCGTCAGATATTGTGGAATTTTGGCATCAATAGAAATTAAACTTTGAGCTGAATACGTGGTTTCATCTCTTCCAATCAAGCCTTTTGCAGATATTCCTTCGGTCATAATTCTGAAAGCAGAATTGGCATCAGACTGATAAAATTCTATCTGAGCTTTCCCGTTTTTGTCGGTTTCTACGATGGGATTCCAGTATAAAGCTTCACGGTAATCGTGGCGGTAGGCTGTGTTGGTGGTTTTGTATTCAGGATAGGCAAAATTACGGCTGTAGGCGTAATTTGTCAGGCTGTCTCGCGGCACATTTTTGAGAGCATACTGAGATTTTGGCGTGATATCAAACTTCAAAAGCGCATTCTGGTATTTTTTTGAGTTGATAATCACCACTCCAGACATTCCGCTGCTTCCATACACAGAAGTCGCTGCAGCATCTTTTAATATAGAAATATCGCTGATATTTTTTGGGTTCAAAGCTTTTAATTCTGCAGAATTCGAAACCACACCATCAATAATATAAAGAGGTTCATTTTGACTTCCAATTGTTGCAGCTCCACGAATAACAATAGATTGAGTAGAAATTCCCGGAGTTGCAGATTCACTAATTCGGATGCCAGATACTCTTCCCGAGACTGCAGAAATTGTGTTTGAAGAATTTATTTCGTCTGACCAGACAGTTTGAACTGCCGACGTTTGTTCTGTTTTTCTGGAAATTGCTCCCACATAAACTACTTCTTCAATTCTGGTTTCTTTACTGATTGTATCTGCTCTTGAATTTACATACGCTTTATTTTTGTTTAAACTTTCAACGCTCTGGGCATTGGTTTTCGGCTTTTCTTTAATCTCAGCTTCTTTGATAATCTCCTCAACGTCAATATTTTTCAGAATTTGTTTTTCTAAAGGATTGAGTTGAAGTTTGTAGGATAAAAATCTTATTTTGACTTCTTTTTTTTGTTTCAAAGCTTTTGCAATCACTCTGTTTCCCTCACCGGCATTAAGGTCTGAGAAGTAAAACAATCCATTGTCTGAGGTGATTTGTTTTTTCAGAGATTTTCCGTTGAACAGATAAACTTCAGCGGCAACAGGCTTTTTATTTTCGTCTTCGACAATTCCGTAGATCGGATTTTTCTTTTCCGGAAGATATTTGTATTTGCCTGACTTTTCGACTTCGGGAATGATTTCAAAATACCGGTAACCGTTCGTCAGCATTATCAAATCTAAACTTTTCGTTGCTTTCTCTTCGTTTTTATCAAAATAAAACTGCGGTCTTTCAATTTTACCTTTCAATTCAGAATCCATCAAAAGCCATGACTGGATGTGATTTTGCTTATCATCAGCATACGTCCATAATTTATCGTCAACAACGCTTACAGCAAGGTTTGCAGGAATGGGTTGGTTATTTTCGTCGGTCGTTTCAATATTGACAACAGCTTTTTCCCTCGGCAAATAGTTTTTCTTTACAGGTGTAACTTTCACCTTCATCTGCTTGTTTTCATTGGCAAAAACAATTCTTTCAGCCAACGGAATTTTATTTTCTGAAACCGTAAATCTGCAGATCCCGATCGGAAGTTCTTTTTCTGAAATTTCAACTTGATTTAAACCTTTTTTTAAACTTAAATTTTTAGAATAAATCTCCTTTTCACGGAAGTTTCCTGAGATTAAAACGTTTCTTTCTGACGTTGAAATGATATTTAAACTGATGATCTGATTTTCTTTTTTAAGATTTAAAACAATTCCATCATTTTTCGCTGTTGGTAAAGGATAAATTTGACTGATATTTTCCGGTTTTAAAACCTTTGCATAATATGTTTCGTCATTTTTTGGATTTAAATTAAAGCTTCCCATCCCAAAATTATAGGCTGAAACTTCCAATATTTTCTGATGATCCTGATTGTAAATTCCCAAAACGGCATCCACAGGTTTTTCAAACTCATCCAAAACTTTAAAGGCAATATTCTGCTCGATTCCGTTGATAAAAGTTCCGCCTTCAGGCATAAATTTCAGATCAAGATTATTCAGAACAATAGGAATATTTCTTGAAATAGATTCTGTAAAACCATCAAAGTCTACTTTAATATTCAACAAAGCATCAGAAGATTTTAAAACACCCGGAAGCTTAAATTTCAATAGATATTTCCCTTCTTTATCGGTAATCAAAGTGCCTTCATTAATTTTTTCACCTTGATGCGTTACCGTAAAACTGGCTTCATAAAAAGGAATTGGAAGATTGCTCAGACTTCGCATTGAGAAATCAGCCAGAACCTCATCGCCTGCACCGTAGCCTTTTTTTGGAAAATCAAGTTTCATTAAAATTCTTGGCGAAACAATTTTCTGGAGTGTAATTTCTTTCTCAAATACATTTTTTCCGTTTTCATTCTGCATCCAGTTGGTAAAGGCTCTCAGTTTGTAAATTCCGCCTTTCATTTCATTTCCAAAATAGAAATATCCTTCTGCGTGACCGTTTTTAATCTCGTACTTATCTTTTTTAACGACGGTTCCGCTGGGATCTGTCATTTCAAAATTCACCACCTTAGACTGATCTGCAGGAAGCTGATTTTCTGCCTGAACGACATAAATTTTAAAGTACATTTCCTCATCTGGTTTGTAAAAAACGTGATTGGTCTGGATGTACGTTTTTTCTTTTTTGAAATCGCTGAATTTCTGCTGTGCGTTGAGATTTAAGCTGATCAAAACTAAAATCAGAAGCGAAATATATTGGGTAAATCTTTTTTTCATAATTTAAAATTGAAATGAAACCATGCATCCAAAACTTTTGTAAGACGGAAGATTGAAGAAATCCAAGCCACGACCGCTATCCAGATCATAAAAATTCTGACTCGGATCTGCACCTGAATTCGCCTGCCAAAGCATGATATTGTTCACAAACAAAGAAACTCCAAGACTTCTTCTGAAACTTCCGACATCGAACTTTGCTCCTAGAGAAACTGAGTTGATTCTTACATAATCTGCATTTTGCACATAGTTTTCTGCAACTCCTGTGTAGCCATATCTCGTCCAGCGGTTTTCAAAAACAGTCAGGTTTGGGTCGTAAAAATCAACCGGAATCTGATTGACGGTTCCGTTTAAATTAACACCTGAAAAGACATAATTTTTCAGATTTCTGTCATCGCCAGAGGTTTTGGAACGTCCGTAATAATCGAGTACAGCTTGGGTTCCGTTCCAGAGTTGTCCGCCTTTTTTCCATTCCCAGTTGATATCGAGCGTGAACATTTTATAGTTGAAAGTGTGCGTAAATTTCATCACAAAATCCGGTGTAGGATCTGCAATTATTTTTTTTGTGTTTGATGCTACCGGAAATCCAAAATCATCGATAAGGGTTTGGCCGGCAGCATTCGTTTCATAATAATTTCCGACTACTGCACCTAAAATCTCGCCTTCAGTTAACGTTTTATAAACATCCTGAAAACCTGCAACAGCAAGATTATTGTATCCTGAAGCAACTTTATCAACGACATCCCGATATTTATAAAATGAAGCACGGTTCGTCATTGTAAAATCTTCTGCGATCCTGAAATTCTCATAGGAAGCATTCAGTTCAACGCCGCTGTACGTATGATCTGCGAGATTCTTCAGCAACAATCTGTTATTTTCGAACACCGGAAAAATATCATTTATAATCTTTCTTGAAAAGTATTCACCGCCAAAATTAAATCGGCTGTAAATATTAAAGTTAAATCCTGCCTTGGTTTCTGCAATATCGACGGTTGAGAAATTTTTAAAACTTTCAACCTCACGTATTGGAAAATACTGACTTGCGTTTTGAGCGAGAAACTGCGTGGTCGAATATGACGAAAACGAATTGGTAATATCAGGTTCTGAACTCTGATGTGTATATGCTCCAAAAAGTTTCAGGCGTGTGCCTCTCCAGTCGAAAATATCGTTGAACTGAACGAATCCATTGGCTTTGGGAAGCCAGAATTTATTATTCAGAGAAGTGTTTGAGACGTAAAATGAGTTTCCAATATTAGCACCAAATTCAAAATCACCGTCATCAAATTTCAGATCATAATTAAAAATATAATCCTGTGAACTTCTTTGATACAAATATTTTTGGTTCTGCGAACTGTGAAAAACATCAGATTTTCTTTCATTTAAAATAAAATTAAGATTGAATGTACTTCTGAAATCATAGTCGCCAAAAGAGTAATTGGCAGAGACATTGGCATTGTAAAGATCGTTATTCTGAAGTCTTTCATTGATCAACCCACCTAAAAAGCCGTTGGTAGTGGGTTTATAAATATCTGAATTACTGAATTTGTCATTTTCGTACGTTTGACTGACGCTGAAATTAAAATCATCAAATTTTCTTGAAATATTAAAGCTGTATTTCTTTTGATTGGAAAGAAAATTATACCTGTTGTTCTGTGCAAAAAGAAATTCTGGGTTATCGCCCAACTGACTGTAACTTCTTTTCTGACCATTGGTAAGAAAACCTCCCTGCTGATTTGAAAACGAAACCGGCGTGAGCAGAGATTCCTGATAAGCACGGTTGAAAAGTGCCGCACGATTGGTATTTGTCGCTTTAGTTTCATCCAAATCAAACAGTGCCTGAATTTTAAATTTCAAAACATACGCATTGAGTTTAGCCTTAAAAGTATTGTTGATGTCGTACTGACTGATGAAGTAGGTTTGGTTTTTATGCTGACCTAAATCCATTGAAAGACGAACTTTTTCGTTGTAACCATCTCCTTTTATAAATGTATTGATCTGCAGCTGATTGTGAAAACCTACAGTCGTAGAAAACAAAGAATTATCATACGGTCTCGCAGCATTCACTCCTCCTGAAACAGGAATCAACTGACCGTTTACATCGTAATCATAAGGCTGAAAATTGTAGGCTAAGGTTGAAATATCTGGACCATAACTGAATATTTCATTGGTCTCCGGACCGCGCCAGATCAAATTTCCGCTCTGAGATCTTCCCTGCACATATCGGTTTTGGGTTTGCGGAATTGAATTTCGGTTTCTAACCTCAAATGATGTATTGAAACTCCCGTTGATGATGAGTTTATTCTGCTCTTGCTTCTTTATTTTTATAGTATCGCCGTTTTTCTGCTTCAGCTTTCTGATTTTGTCGAAATAAGAATCTAAGTTTTTTGAAAGATAATAATCCGGCTTGGAAATACTGTATTCATCTGATTTGGGTTTTGTAATCAGACTGTCGTAATCTTTCGATTTTAATGCTTCAACTGATTTTAGGGGAACACGGTTTTCCAGAATATATTTCAGTTCCTGAACCCCGTAAACAACCTGCGTGTTTTTACCATTGTTCCAGACAAGAGTATCGTACTTCTGCGCCTGAATAATGGCAAAACCTTCTTCATCAGTTTCCTCGTAAACACCCGTGTTTTTATTGAAAACTTTGAGAAAAGCTTTGGGTTTTTTGTCTTTAGCTAAAAATATTCCGGAATAATACTGCTGCGAACTCTGAGCAAACAAAAACTGAGTCGCTAAAAAAGGAAGAAACAGGTAGATTTTTTTCATCATCAATAATATGTCTAAAAATAGAGAAAAAAACAGAAATCTCCGAAGAAATTTCTGTTTTAAGTTTCACTTATCTGTTTAAATTTCTGTAAGCCTCAACCAATCTTACAAACTCTGCTCTGTAACCTTCATCATCGTTTCCACTGCCCTTCTTTGCCAGTTTTTCAACCTCCTTCAAATCTTTATTTTTAATTAAATCTGAATTTCTCAAAACCAAACCAAACCACGCGACAGCAGAAGCAAATTTAAAATCCTCACTCGCCGATGAAAAGCTTTCATTAGAATTTTTCACGACCTGAACGATCTCCGAACTTGTATCACCATCAGGTTTTTTGTATCTAAATTTTACGGTCGCCAGTTCATCACTGAAATTTCCATCATTTGTGTTTTTGGTGTATTTTAAATCAGATTCTTTCGGTAAAAACTCAGATTTCACATCAATTGGAATAACTTCGTATAGAGCCGTTACGGTATGACCGCTTCCCAGTTCTCCTGCATCAATTTTATCGTTGGTAAAATCTTCATTCTTCAGTTTTCGGTTTTCGTAACCGATCAAACGATAAGATTTCACATATTTCGGATTGAATTCAATCTGAATTTTTACATCTTTTGCAATGGCGTACATATTTCCGGCAAACTCTTTTCCTAAAAACTTATTGGCTTCCTGAAGATTATCAATGTAAGCATAGTTTCCGTTGCCTTTGTTGGCTAAAGTTTCCATGCGGTTGTCTTTAAAATTACCCATTCCGAAACCTAAACAGGTCAGAAAAACGCCCGATTTTCTTTTATCTTCAATCAAAGTCTGCAGGTCGCCTGTAGAAGAAGTTCCCACGTTGAAATCTCCGTCGGTTGCGATGATCACACGATTGTTTCCACCTTTAATGAAATTTTCCTGAGCGAGTTTGTAAGCTAACTCAATTCCTGCACCGCCTGCTGTACTTCCGCCAGCTTCGAGCTGATCCAAAGCTTCGATGATTTTATTTTTTTCATTGGCTGAAGTAGGTGGTAAAACCATTCCTGCGCTTCCTGCGTAGACTACAATTCCGACTTTATCCGTCGGTCTTAACTGATCCAGAAGGACTTTGAAAGACGATTTCAATAAAGGCAATTTGTTCGCAGCATTCATCGATCCCGAAACGTCAATTAAAAAAACAAAATTTGAATTCGGCAGTTTTTCCATCGGTAAATCTTTGCCTTGAAGTCCTATTTTCAATAATTTATGCTGAGAATTCCAAGGTGAATCGTTGTACTCCGTGTTGATTGAAAATGGCTGATTGTTTTTTGGTTGTGGATAACTGTATTTAAAATAATTAATCATTTCTTCTATTCTCACAGCGTTTTTATTAACATATTCGCCATTGTTAATCATTCGTCGGATGTTGGAATACGCCGCCTTATCCACATCAACCGAAAATGTAGAAACGGACTGATTTTTCGTCAGTTCAAAAGGGTTTTCAACAAAAGCATCATATTCTTCAGAATTCTGTTGCTGAATCTGTCTTGCACGGTTGATGCTGTCCTGAACTTTCTGCAGTTTTTTAAACGCTTTTTTCTCTTTTCTTGAAAGTTTTTTGGTGGTCACAACAACTACTCCATTTGCGGCACGGCTTCCGTACAGAGCTGTTGCAGAAGCGTCTTTTAACACCTGAATGCTTTCAATACTTTTTGGATTGATTTTATTTAAAACATTTCCCGTTTGTACTGCACCATTTACAACATATATTGGCTGATTTCCTCCTGATAAAGTTCCTGCTCCACGAATGGTAATATTTTGATTGAATCCTGAATTAATTTCTAAGCCACCAACGCTTCCACGAAGGGAATTTATTACATTGTTGTTGTAAGGCGTCTTGTCGAAATAGCCTTTTTCATTCCCTGCAATTTGGTTGACTTGAGGCTGTAATGTGTAATTTGAATCATTTTTGCTCTTTTTTCGTTTACCTGAGGAATTGATCGCAATTCCGGTTGCTTTGCTCGATAATGTGCTGTAAGTATTGGAATTATTACTTTTATTGATGTAAGAATCATCAACAATCGCATTGGAACTGACAATCACATCCTGTCTTTTCTTTAGTCCTAATGCTCCTGTTACAAGAACTTCTCTTACATCATTTTCCGTGATAACATTAGCAATTACGGGTGCCTCAGCAATCTTTTCATATGCAAGATCAGAACTGTGACGCGGTAATTCAGGAGGGCTGAGAACAGGAATTTGTGCTGGTAAGGCATTTTCGTACGCTACAACTTCAGGTTTCTGAATTTCTTTCTGCGAACTCAATTCTTTTTCTATATTAGATTTTATCAGACTGTCGGTGGTCTGTACATTTGATTTAACTTCAGGTACAACAGTATTTGTAGCGATTGCAGGTCTCTCAATTTGAGATTTTTCATTTTTTTCAATAAAATAAAAAGCTCCCAGACCAATAATCAAACTCGCCGCAATTCCGTATGGAAACATGATTGGGACAATTCGCTTTTTGTTTTCTTTTTGATCTAATTTTTCTTCAACTTTAGCCCAGACTTTATCAAAACCATTAAAAGTCGCAGGTTCTTCCAGAGATTGAGAAGCCTCGTTGAATTTTTTATCTATATCGTGATTGTTTTCCATTGTAAAAGTTTTAAATGTTGTGATTAACCAGAAGTTCCTGCAGTTTTTTTCTCGCAAAATTGAGCTGGGATTTTGATGTTCCCTCAGTGATGGAAAGCATGGTAGCAATTTCCTTGTGAGGATAACCTTCAATCGCAAACAGATTGAAAATCGCTCTGCAACCTTCTGGTAGAAAATTGAGCAGCTTCAAAATGTCTTTTTCAAACGAAATACTGTCGGTGGGGGCATCTTTAGATTCTACAAAATCATCTTCTAAAGAAATATGAAGCGCCTTCATACTTCTCAGCTTCTGAAGGCATTCATTTACAGCAATTTTTTTTGCCCATGCTTCAAAAATTTCAGGATTATGAAGTTGGTTGAGTTTTGTGAAGATCTTATAGAAAGTATCGGCCAAAACTTCCTCAATATCTTCGTCGTTTTTCAGGTAACGTTTGCAGACTGAATAAAGTTTGCCCGCCATTTTCTCGTAAATCTTCCGCTGGGCATTGCGGTCGTTCCGCTGGCATTCTATCAGTAATTGATTTTCCATAGTGTGGCTTTATACCTTAAAAGATGCAGAAAATTGGACTGAGGTTGGAAACATGTAAAACTTTTTTTTAAAAATATAATATTTATGGATATTGACAAAAAATGTAGATTTTTAAATTTAGAGCATATTTATTTTACTGCTCTGTTCTTTTGTCTTGAAATCGAAGATTCGGCGACGTCAAACAAAAGAACCAAAAATTCAAGACTTGGAACCGTCGGTTAAAATTTTGAAGCATTCCCTAAAATCTCCAAAACTCGGGCGAATAGAAAATTTCGTTATATAACTCCTATCTTTGCCGCCACTCAGACAGTGGAGATTTCTTTACGGAAATTTTCAAAATTTTTTCACGCCTCCGTTTCCTAAGCCGATTTAATAAATCTATAAAAAAGAGCTTCTGTTTGTACAAAAGCTCTCACTATTTTTTTAAATCTAATTGATCACAATACTTTTCGTTCGTACGGTGTGTGCCGAAAAATATCCTAAAGCACCATTGCTTATATTGCTGGGAGGATTTGCGGGTGTAATTCCACCACCGGAACCGCCTCCCGAAAGTTGTAGAAGTGCCGAATAGAACAAGTAAACACTGTTGTCTATACACTGCATCTCTACATGAATGGTGTCACCCACTTTCACCTTGATATCATCAGGGTTATCGCCGTCATCATTAGGGAGAATTAAAGGTCGCTGATTAGGCAATCCGTTATTGACATTATCTGAAAATTCTGAGAAATATTTTTTTGGATTATTATTAACCGTGTAAATGAATAAATATCGGTTTCCCAAAGCCTGTGGATCAAGGAAAACCGGCAGAAGCGTATAACTTGTTTCGCCTCCGACCATAAAAGAATCCTGTTCGATACCATCGAAAGAAACTGCCTCAGGCATTGTGCTTGTGGCAATATATTCCTTTCCCTCAGCCTGAATTTTTAAGGTGTATGTTCTTCCCGGCTGTCCCACAAATGTTGATGTTTTATAAGTTTCGTTTCCTGTATACTGTAAGGTTTCGGTTTGTCCGGTGTTGTCGCTCAGAACAACCTGTGCATTTTCGATTGCCGGATATTGATTTGCCTGTGTGAAAGCAACCGATTTGGTAATTTTCACGGAATATGGTCCGGTCTGATCTGTAACATTAGCTTCAATCACAATCTGTCCGCTTTGATCTTCCAAATCTAAATCTATTTCCTTCTCACAGGAGATTACTACAAACAGAGTTAATATGATTAAAAATATATTTTTCATAGATTAGAATTTGAAATTATAAGTAATATTCGGAACCCATTTGAACAGTGAAGTCTGCATAGCTCTTGTTGTTCCCGGATTATTTGGATTGTCTTCAAACGTAATGGTGTAGGCATTTTCTCTTCCATACACATTATATACACCGAATGACCATGAGCCTTTCCAACGTTTTTCGGAAACCGGTTCGTAGGTTGCACTCAGATCCATTCTGTGGTACGCCGGCATCCTGTCTGCGTTTCGGTTGCTGTACTGGAAGACGGTTTGTCCGTTCAGTTCGTATTTGCCGGTTGGGAAAGTCACTGCATTTCCTGTGCTGTAAAGAAACAATCCAGAGATCAACCATTTTGGATTCAGCTGATACGTTGCAACAACAGAGAGGTCGTGCGTTTTATCCTGTCTTGCATCGTACCATTCGTTATCGTTGATGCCATTAATCTGTCTTTCGGTTTTAGATAAAGTGTAAGAAATCCATCCGGTGAGTTTTCCGCTTTTCTTTTTGGCGATGAGTTCCAGTCCGTAAGCCCTTCCCTTTCCGAATAACAGTTCACTTTCTACATCCGCAGCGGTGTCGAAGGAGATTTGTGCTCCGTTTTTATAATCGATTTGGTTCTGCATAGATTTGTAATAAATCTCAGCATTCAATTCATAATTATTGTTGTTGAAATTCCGGCTGTAGCCTGCGCTGATCTGGTCGGCAATTTCAGGTTTTACGGTATAGCTGCTTCCAATCCACTGATCGGTAGGGTTTCCGCTTCCGCTGTTGCTTAATAAATGTAAATTCTGAGTATTTCTTGAATAACCACCTTTAATGCTGCTTACTTCATTGATTCTGTAATTTGCTGTAATTCTCGGTTCAAGATTTACATACGTTTTACCAAATTTTCCTTTTTCTAAATATTCAGAATCGGTTAAAACTCCGTTTTGGTAGGTGTTAAAAGTATCGCCGCCTAAGACTGAGAACATTGCCAGTCTGGCTCCGTAGTTGATCGTGAGCTTCTCTGTTGCTTTAAAATCATCATTGATGTACACCGCATTTTCCCATGAATATCTTGGATTTCGAGGAAAACTGCTGACACTCGTTCCCGAAGCACTGCTTGGTGTGATGGTATGATAAATCGACTGTAAACCAAATTTTACTGAATGTTTATTCCCTGCAAACCATGAGAAATCCTGCTTCAAATTCCAGTCTTCAATTTCAGAATCGAGACCGAAGGTATTGTTGTTGCTGCTCAATGCAACATTGTAGTTGTAATTGCTGTAAATGAATGATGTGTTTGAAAATAATTTACTGCTGATAATACTGTTCCAACGCAAAGTTGCCGTGGTATTTCCCCAATCTGTCGAGAAAGTATCTCCCAGACCTAAAACATCTCTTCCAAAATATCCCGATAAATACAAACGGTTGTTTTCGTTAATCTGATAATTGGCTTTTAAATTCAAATCATAGAAATACAGTTTACTGTCTTTGAAATCATCGGTTGCTTTCAAAAAAACATCAGCATAAGTACGTCTTCCCGAAACAATGAACGAAGATTTTTCTTTCTGAATCGGTCCTTCAACGCTGAGTCGGCTGCTGATCAAACCGATTCCGCCGTTGACGTTGTAGTCTTTGTTGTTTCCGTCTTTCATTTTAACATCCAGAACAGAAGACAAACGCCCGCCATACTGAGCCGGACTGTTTCCTTTGATGATACTCACATCTTTCAGAGCGTCACTGTTAAAGGTGCTGAAAAAGCCAAGCAAATGCGATGCATTATAAACCGCAGCTTCATCCAAGAGAATTAAATTCTGGTCTGTTGCTCCACCTCTTACGGAAAATCCACTACTTCCTTCACCATTACTTTTAATTCCCGGCAAAAGCTGAATGGTTTTCATCACATCTTTTTCACCAAACAAAACAGGAAGTTTATCGATCTGTTTAATGCTTAAAGTTTCAGTTCCCATTTGGGCAGAACTCAGATTTTTATCTTTTTTAACTGCTGAAATGACCACCTCATCAATCTGTGAAGTTTTCTCATCGCCTTCCTGAATTAGCTGGATGTTCTGCTTTACATCATTCTCAAGGTTGATGCTTTGCTGAAAATCTTTAAAGCCCGGACTGGAGACCAGTAAAGTGTAGGAACCTTTGGGAAGAGAAAGAGAATAGAAACCGTATTCGTTTGACGTGACTGAAATGCTGGGATCTTCAGCTACTTTTACGGAAACTCCGATCAGCAATTCGCCGTTTTTCTGATCTTTTACTGTTCCGCTCACAGAATAATTCTGCTGTGCAAAAACGACTGTGCTGAAACAAACTGCAGCGATGGAAACTGCAACTTTGAAGGATGATGTCTGCATTAAAATGATTTACGATGTAAAGATATTGAAATTATACACATTTACACCCGCCGCCACAGACATCTTTATCTTGCTGTAAAATTTTATGACTGAGATAGAATTCGATCTTTTCATTAAACAAAGTTAGTCTCACAACTCAATGATGTGGGTTCAGAATCGACTGTATGAAAATCATTCTCCCACCAGGAGGTCGATAAAAATCATAAAAAAGTCCGTTTTCACCAGCTGTGAGACGGACTCTGTTTAATTAAAGTTTATATGGCGGGGTTAATGCTTCCTGAGGCGCCGCGTGGCAGAAACACCACTTTTCTTTTAATACTTTTTGCTTTTTCAAGCACTTTAAGTGCTTTTTGACGTTCAATTTCTTTTGTCATGCTTGAGATCGACTGATCGTAGTTAGTAGAAGACTGCATATTTTTGGTGTTTTGGTTAATACTTTCTGTTAAACGAAAACCGTACCGTTTTATATTAAAATTTTGCAACATCAAACAATTTCAAATAATTTCAAATATTATCACCAATTATTATCTTAAGGCATAATACTTGCAAAGTACCGACTTGAAAAATACTACACCACACTTATCACTCCTTATATGAAAAATCCCCTGTTTGGAAACAAACCGGGGATTTTGTTTTTTGGTTGGATAGGTGCAAAGATTTTTAATTTGTAATCGAAATTTCCTTTTAAATCTTCTTTGCCCCGACCCTAAATTGTGGCAAATTTCTGAGATAAGTTTTGATTACCATTATTTTCTGAAACTTTGTCTGGGCGGGAAAGTTATACAACAAAAATTTCAGATTTTTCGCAGTTAGTTCAGTTTTCTGGTGATGGCATAGAGATTTTTTAATTTGCAGTTAATAAAATACACTATTCTTTGCTCACAGTAGTTAGCGAAAGCATTCTTTGCCGGAACATACGGAACTGAATGCAGTTGAAGGTCAGGTAAATCAGCAGTAAAATTGATATAGTTTCGAACACCGAATTTCCGGATGAAAAGGTATCAATGAATGCTGTCAGAATATAAACAGAAACGGCGAGAGGAACTATAATAAACGTCAGTAATGATAAGTAGTATTGATTTCTAACCCTGATCATTAAATTCAAAAAGAAAGTCAGCGAGCAGACCGGAAATAACACTAAAAATATTAATGACACCGAGATTGACGAAGATTTCTGTCAGACTGAAGAAGAAATCAAGCCAGTTGGCGTTTGAATACTCTTTATCTGCAATCAGAATTCTGTGGACAGCAAACAGGGTGAGACTGAAAAGAACATTAGTGATCCAATATTTTAAAATCAGTTTTCTCATCCTATATTAGATTTTGCTGTTATGAATTTAATTCGAATTCACAAACTGATCATGGGTTCGATACAATTCCCTTTTTTATAAAGATGGTTCTGCTCGTCTTTTAAGTTGATGACGGTCTGTGTTTTAGGTTTATTCACGAGCTTAAACCGGCGGGTGTCGAATTTATCTTTCTTGTAAGGTATCATCGTAAGAATTCCTTTTTCGATGGTGTATTTACCTTCGATAAACTGCAGTTGTTGGGATTGGGCAAGCATTTCGTCTGAGCCATTCAACTGTTTCTTTAGTTTGGGATCATATTGATAGGTTGTGATGACCATTCTGGCATTGCTTCCCGAAGGGAAATACTCCAGAAGATTTTCGGTGACAGCAACCATAGAATCTTTTGGAACTTCACTTACGTGTACAAAACATTTCTTTGATGAATCCTCAATGGCAAGGCTTGGTGGTGGTGGTGGTTCTTTCTCAGTCCTTACAATTGGAGGTGGCGGGATCACTTTGGCAGGTTTCTTTTTCTGGCCGTGAGCAAGACTCGTGCTTAAAATGGCAATGGCAAGCAAAAAATTTTTCATAGTGTTCTTTTTTTAACAGTAGATCATGCAAAATTACAGCCAATTATTGAGGAGATATGCGAGTAATGATTAATAGTTGATCTATGAAGATCTATGATTATTTTTAATGGTAATAATAGTGGAAAATTTTAATTTATATAAAATAATAATGACCAGTAATTTGAGGTTTCAGATTAAAGCAATTCCCAGATGATTGAAAATTTAGCGAGTACTTTGACGTATTTAAAATATTTAAAATAATGCCGATGCTCTACAGATTCCGGTTTTTAATTTATGGCTTTCTGATCTTTATTTTTTTGATGATGTTTGCGTTACTGTTTGTCTCGCTTTCATCAAAAAGTGAGCCCATTGATTATGATTCCAACAAGAAAGATCTCAATAGAATTTTTACGCAATTTGAAGGGAAAATCTACGCCATGGTCCCCGGCAACGGCTATTATGAAGTAAAAGGTGCCAATACTGCAACCTTTAAAATTATCTCTGAAAGTTTTTCAGATGCTCATATTGGTTACGATGACCAACATGTCTATGCCGGAAATATAATTCTGGAAGACTTAGATCCTTCCCGACTGACTGTTTTAGGCAACAATTACTATACGGACGGTAAAACAACATACTATTGTGCCCGCAATTCCGAAAAGAATGAATCGCTCAGTGCGGTCGGTTTTGTCATCCGTTTGGGTGGTCAGAGTCTCGGACTTTCAGACAAGCCTCAAAACTATTGGTATCCCTTTAAAAAACTTGACGAAAGCAGCACATATCTGTCCAAACCAGGCTTTGCAATAGCAGCAGGTGAAAAAGTTGCTTTTTTCAAAGGTCTTGAGATGAAAAACTCCAATCCCAAAACCATCCGTCCAGTTAAGATTCACTATTACGATGGAGATGTGCGGGACAGCGAAGGATATTTTACAGACGGCAGAAATGTTTACTTTCAAGATGGGCAGCTCCCCCTCAAATACAACGAAAAGATCCATGAGATTGGAATCGAAAGCGATATTCCGTCCCGAAGTGCTTATCTTATCAACCCTCAGAACGGAATGGTCTACGTCAATGGTAAACCCTTTGATGAATCAAAAGCACCATACCGACTTTTGGGAATGAATCTTAAACATGCTTACCAGGCTCTGTTCGTTTCCAAAGACGGTCTGTATTTTTATGACACAGAAGCTGAAAAAGTAATACGTGCCGGCGATAATCCATTTGAAAATAACCAGTTTCAGGAGATTGCACCGGACGTATTCACCAGTGGCAACAAAGTTTATTTTTTGAAAGCCACCGAAGAATGGGGCAGAAAAAGAGGACTGCTCAGCAGAACCACTCATCTTATCGAGCTTGAGGATGTGCTGGCTTCCGGAATTAAAAAGATCAGCCGTGCTGATTCGTACAATGGAAGTGTGTGGCAGCACGGGAGCCGATATTTTTATTTTGATGATGCCGGAAGCTCCCAGATGATGCCCTCAACAGTTTATGAAATCAAGGATATCAATACCGTAAAATTGCTTGCCGGAGACGGAACATTGGGCTCAGAAGCTATCCGGGATTTAAGCAAAAGGAATATGAGTACAGGTGGAGAAGGTACAACAGTTGTAAAAGCCGTTACGGACTCTGACAATAATTGGTATGACTCCTACTGGGTTATTTTCGGGGTGGCAGGTTTGGTCTACGCAATCTCATACTTTTTCCGCAATGTTAAGTTTCATCCTTTTTTCATAAAAGATGGTTATCTCATTATGAACAATCTGTCTTTTAAAAAATTTGAAATCAGTGACATCAACAAAATAATTTTCAGTTCCTTCAAAGCAGGCAGCAGATCTGGTGGTTACAGCGGAAAAATGCAGGTGTTGCAAAAGAACGGAAATACCAGCCGCAGCTTTATCTTCTCTTCCAAAATAACTTTGGTTTCACAATCTGAAAATGAAATACTAAGTTACATCAGGGAACTTCAGAAGGAACTGGGAATTGATGGGATTGAGAGTGAAGTAAGGCACTAATCCCTGTTCTTTTTAAATTATAAATCTCAAAACAAATGTTACATAAAACATTTTCTTTTTCCACGACCCTGATATGTAGATATACGGTGGGAAATGTGGGCACCGTTCTGTACTATTCTCAGTTGATCGAATGCAATTTGAAAAAATTGTTTAACTGATTTAGAAATGTTTCCTGATAGCTATTTCTCTGATCTGAATGATATTCTTACTAACGTAAAATTCCCTGTAATGACGGTATCGTCACTTCGAGTAGGTTTTGACATAAAACCTTATCGGGAAGTTGTTGTTTTACGAAATTATCGCTTATTCACTGGTTCTCGATACATTTTTCTACGCTGCGCTGCGAAAAACACTCGAACTGACGCGCGGATATTCAATATTTTGATGGCAGCGTCATTTCGAGTAGGTTTTTGAAGAAAACCGTATCAAGAAGTTTGTGTTTAACAAAAGGGTCGTCTGTTCACTGGTTCTCGATACATTTTTCTCCGCTATGCTGCGAAAAACACTCGAACTGACGCGCGGATATTCAATATTTTGATGGTCGCGTCACTTCGAGTAGGTTTTTGAAGAAAACCGTATCGAGAAGTTGTTGTTTTACAAAGCGGTCGTCTGTTCACTGGTTCTCGAGACATTTTTCTCCGCTGTGCTGCGAAAAACACTCGAACTGACGTAGAAATCGATGTAGTGACGGTGGCGTCACTTCGAGTAGGTTTTTGAAGAAAACCGTATCGAGAAGTTTGTGTTTAACAAAAGGGTCGTCTGTTCACTGGTTCTCGATACATTTTTCTACGCTGCGCTGCGAAAAACACTCGAACTGACGTGGGGAATCAATACTGTGATGTTAGCGGCTGTTGATGAATTATTTATCAAACTTCTTTTTTGCGAGATTAGGTAGATCGTCATATCTTCCTTCAATTAGAGTTTTTTTCTTAGCATGTGACCATTTCTTGATTTTTTTCTCAAATGCAATCGCCATTTCAATATCCATGAACTGACAAAAATAGACCAATTGTAACGGACGTCGTGAATAAGTGTATGAACCAAAATGTTTTCCGTCCTGATGCTCATCAAAACGTTTGTAAACATTTTCGGTTACACCAGTGTAGTAAGTGTTATCGGAGCAGAGTAATATATAAACAAATGAAATTTGCATATCTAAAAATAATAAAATTTTACAGATATTTTAGAAGTGTTGTTTTACAAAAAGGTTGTTTGTTCACTGGTTCTCGATACATTTTTCTCCGCTATGCTGCAAAAAACACTCGAACTGACGCGCGGATATTCAATATTTTGATGGTAGCGTCACTTCGAGTAGGTTTTTGAAGAAAACCGTATCGAGAAGTTTGTGTATAACAAAAGGGTCGTCTGTTCACTGGTTCTCGATACATTTTTCTACGCTGCGCTGCGAAAAACACTCGAACTGACGCGCGGATATTCAATATTTTGATGGTAGCGTCACTTTGAGTAGGTTTTGACAAAAACCGTATCCAGAAGTTGTTGTTTTACAAAAGTTTCGTTCGTTCACTGGTTCTCGATACATTTTTCTCCGCTTTGCTGCGAAAAACACTCGAACTGACGCGCGGATATTCAATGTTTTGATGGTCGCGTCACTTCGAGTAGGTTTTTGAAGAAAACCGTATCGAGAAGTTTGTGTTTAACAAAAGGGTCGTCTGTTCACTGGTTCTCGATACATTTTTCTACGCTGCGCTGCGAAAAACACTCGAACTGACGGAGGTTGTTTCACTATACTTCTTAAAATTTATCTGCAGCCAATTTGTCATGCCGTAGGCATCTATGCGAAATAATGGATAACCTATTCGTTAGTTTTAAGATTAATTTTAAAAGATTTGGCGTAAATGGGGATTCACGTAAAAGGCGTTGTGTTTTTTTATTTACATTTGAAAAAACTGAAAACTAAACGATGAGATTTACCTCTATAGACTTTGAAAAAGCCAACAATGATTCCTGTTCGGTCTGCAGTATCGGGATTGCGGTATTTGAAAACGGAAGCATTATTTATTCCAAAAATTATCTGGTGCAGCCACCTGATAATGTTTATCTGGCTCTTCACAGTTCGATTCACGGACTGACTGCGGAAGACACGTGTAATGCTCCGGCATTTCCAGAAGTGTGGAATGTAATCCGACAGTATATCAAGGGTGAAACTGTTGTTGCACACAATGGATGTACGGTAGAGTTTCCGATTCTGGAAAGTCTGTTTCGTTTTTATGGAATGACCCTACCCGATTATCATGGCATCTGTACTCTACAGCTTTCAAAACAGCTGTTTCCCTACCTGAATAATCACAAATTATCTACCGTAGCCGAACTGTTCAGTCTGAATTTCAGTGAAAACCAACATCATAATGCTCAGTATGATGCTGAAGTCTGTGGATTTATTTTCCTGAAGATGAATCAGTTTTTTAAGCTGAACAACCGCTTTATGCCTGATCATAAAGTGAAAAAAGAAAGTTCAAAAACAGATTTTTTCACCAACACTTTTTCATTCAAGAAGATTGACTCTTCACTGATTTATCCTGCTGAAAAACCCAAGTATGAAAATCACTATTTCTATTCTAAAAAAGTGGTGATTACCGGAGAGTTTTCTGCCTTTCCGAAACAGCGAAACAGGTTAGCCCAGATTTTATTTGACTGCGGTGCAGATATTAACACGAGTATCTCAAAAAATACAGATCTGGTACTGGTAGGCACCGGAGCTGGTCCGAAGAAAATGGAAAAGATTTCTGCTTTGAGTATTGCGGTAATGAATGAGGAGGAATTGTTGGGGTTGATTAAAGATTTTATAAATGGATAAAGTTTCTGATTTCAGCTTTCCCTCAATGGTGAAAATGAATTTTTAATTATCTTTGATTTCTCAATATAAAAACTAAGCTATGATCATGCATAACGGCGGTATTGCCATAGATCTTCTTGACGTAAAAGCCATTCATATGGAGTTCCTCAAACAGGGAGGCAATCTTATTTTTGAATTAAACAATATATTTCTACCCATCTACAATGAAGAAACTCATGAAACGGAACTCAAATCGTTTGCAAATGATCCTGTAAAATACTATATTCAAACTTCTGACAGTCTGCGTGCCTATTTTGAGGAATGGGTGCAGATGTGGCAGGACAGTAAAGATTAACAAATGAAACAGCACTCTTTGAATCGAGTGCTTATAATGATATACAATTAAATGAACCACGCTGTACACAATAAACTCGTCTCCTTCATCTGGAGTATTGCCGATGACTGCCTAAGAGACGTCTATGTAAGAGGAAAATATAGGGATGTCATCCTGCCAATGGTTGTTTTGCGAAGACTGGATGCTTTGTTGGAACCTACCAAACAACACGTTTTAGAAGAAGTCGCTTTCCAGAAGGAAACAATGAAGTTTACCGAATGGGACGACAAAGGAATGACCGCTGCTTCCAAGTACGTATTCTATAATACCAGCGAATGGACACTGCAAAGTCTTCACGGTTCGGCTACTAACAGCCAGCAGATTTTGTTGGGGAATTTTGAAGATTACCTTAATGGTTTCAGTGCCAATGTGCAGGAAATTATTGAGATGTTCAAGCTTCGGGCGCAAATCAAGCATATGGCGAACAAAGATGTGTTGCTGGATGTTTTGGAGAAATTCACTTCGCCGGATATCAATTTGACGCCTTTTGAAAAACTGGATACTGCCGGAAGAAAAATTCCTGCGCTAACCAATTTGGGAATGGGTTATGTTTTTGAGGAACTGATCCGGAAATTTAATGAAGAAAATAACGAGGAAGCTGGAGAACACTATACGCCGAGGGAAGTTATCGACCTGATGACGCATATGGTTTTTGACCCGATTAAAGATAAAATACCATCGGTGATTACCATTTATGACCCTGCTTGCGGAACGGGTGGAATGCTGACAGAATCTGAACTGTTCATTACCGATGAAGAGGGCGAAATCAAAGCGACCAATACATCGGTGTATCTTTTTGGGAAGGAAGTGAATGACGAAACCTACGCCATCTGTAAATCGGATATGATGATTAAGGGCAAAGACCCTGAACATATCAAGGTTGGTTCTACACTTTCTACAGATGAATTTGCCGGAACGAAATTCGACTTTATGCTGTCGAATCCGCCTTATGGAAAAAGCTGGGCGAGTGAACAGAAATACATTAAAGACGGAAAAGATGTTATCGACAACCGTTTTCTCATTAAACTGAAAAATTACTGGGGCGAAGAAGAAGATGCCGATGCCGTGCCGAGAAGCAGCGACGGACAATTGCTCTTCCTGATGGAAATGGTGGATAAAATGAAAGCCATTACAAACAAAAATACCATCGGAAGCCGTATTGCCTCGGTACACAATGGCTCGAGTCTGTTTACCGGCGATGCAGGCGGTGGCGAAAGCAATATCAGACGCTACATTATTGAAAATGATTTGCTGGATGTGATTATCCAGTTGCCGAATAATATTTTTTACAACACAGGCATTACCACGTACATCTGGATTCTCAGCAACAACAAACCCGCTAACCGCAAAGGGAAAGTACAGTTGATTGATGCGAGTGAAATGTATCAGAAACTCAGAAAAAATCTCGGTAACAAAAACTGTGAACTGACGAAACAACATATTCAAGAAATTCTGAACTGTTATTTAGAGCTTTCAACACTAGATAAAAAAGATACCGGAAATATCGGAAGCAAAGTTTTTGAGAATGCCGATTTTGGCTATTACAAAGTCAATATCGAAAGACCGAAACGCTTAAAATCCCAGTTTACCCAAGAGAAAATTGAAGCCTTGAAATGGGATAAGACACAACCTGTATTTTCCAAAGAACTGTATGAGAAATACGGAATGGAAGTATATGCAGGTTTGGAAAAACATAAAAAAGAAATTGAAGACCTTGCCGAAAAGCAGGACCTCAACATCAATGCAAAACAGCTGTCTGCATTTCTGAAAAAAGAAAGCTGGGAAAAACAGGATGGCCTGTACCAAACGGCGGTTCGCCTGATGGAAGTTTTGGGAACAGAGGTTTATAACAACTTCAATGAATTTGGCAGCAAGGTGGATGAAGTGTTGAAAGGCGACAAAACCAAACTGTCTGCTTCGGAAAAAAAACAGATTTTAGATACCGTAAGCTGGTATGATGCCGAAGCTGATAAAGTCGTTAAGAAAACAGAAAAACTGAGCGGACAGAAACTGACGGATTTGCTTGATTATTTAGGTTGTACAGAAAAAGACCTTGCTTACTACGGCTATTTTGCTACCGATAAAAAAGGCGAATACACGGTCTATGAAACCGAAAGTGATTTACGCGACAGCGAAAGCATACCGCTGAAAGAAAACATACAGGATTATTTCTTACGAGAAGTAAAACCTTATGCCGAAGAAAGCTGGATTGCTTTGGATTCTGTAAAGATTGGCTATGAGCTGAGCTTCAATAAATATTTTTACCAACCTGCCCCATTGCGCAGTCTGGAAGATGTGACCAAAGATATTTTGGCGTTGGAACAGGAAGGCGACGGATTGCTGGCTGAAATCTTAAATTTTTAGACGATGCAGCGATACGAAAAATACAAAGAAAGCGGCGTGGACTGGATTGGGGAGATTCCTGATAAATGGGAGATTTTAAAATTAAAGTTTTTATTTAAAGATGTTTCAGTAAAAAATAAACCAGACTTGGAGTTGCTTTCTGTAACTCAAGATAAAGGAGTGATTCCAAGAAGTATGGTAGAAAGCCGAATGGTTATGCCTACCGGAAATTTAGAATCTTTCAAAGTTATCTGTAAAGGTGATTTCGCAATAAGCTTGAGGTCTTTTGAAGGAGGATTAGAATATTCTGAATATGAAGGAATAATAAGTCCTGCCTACACTGTATTAAAATCTCAAAAAGAAATTAATGATAATTACTTTAAATTTCTTTTTAAAAGCAAAGCATTCATTGCTGAACTACAGCTAAGTATTGTTGGAATTAGAGAAGGTAAAAACATCAGTTATGAAGAATTGAAATATTCTTATACTCCGATTCCACCACTTTCCGAACAGCAAACTATCGCCACCTTTCTAGATGACAAAACCGCCAAAATAGACCAAACGATTGCCAACAAGCAAACAGAAATAGAACTGCTGAAAGAACGCCGCCAAATCCTCATCCAAAAGGCAGTTACCAAAGGTTTGGATGATACCGTAAAACTCAAAGACAGCGGTGTGGATTGGATTGGGGAAATTCCGGAGCATTGGGAGGTGAGGAAGTTGAAGTCATTTTGTACAGCTTTTGGTAGAATTGGATTTAGAGGATATACCACTGCTGATTTAGTTGATGAGGGAGATGGGGCAATAACGATTAGTCCATCAAATATCAAAGAAACGAATATGGAATTCAATAGTAATTCTTATTTGTCGTGGTTTAAGTATAACGAATCTCCAGAAATTAAAATTAGAGAGAACGACATACTAATTGTTAAAACAGGCTCAACCTATGGTAAAATTGGCATCGTTAAAAATTTGCCTCAAAAAGCTACAATTAATCCTCAGCTTTTAGTTTTGAAGAAAATCCAAATTAAAGCTGATTATTTGTATGAACTTTTAAAAAGCGATATATTTCAATTGCAGGTTGAAAGAAATGTGATTGGAAGTACTATACCAACAATTTCTGAAACCAAAATCCTTGGTTTTTCAGTTCTAATTCCGTCTAGCGAAGAAGAAATTAATGAAATTTCGGATTACATATTAAATATCAACGAAAAAATCGCCAAAGTCATCACGCTGAAAGAGCAGGAAATAGAAAAGCTGAAGGAGTATAAAACGGTGCTGATCGATAATGTGGTAACGGGGAAGGTGAAAATTAATTAAATTTGAAAAAAATCAATTACTAATGATAGAATTAAATATTTTAGATGGAACGTCAATATTTGTTAATGCTTTTAAATTAGAAGACAATCATTTTGAATTTAAAGATAATGAAGATGTAGTATGGCTAAAAGGTTATATAGAAAATAATATATTCGTTATCACTGATAAGAACACTGATTTGAATGAAGATGATGTTGTATTGTCTTCCAAGTTGGATAAATTAGTTTTAGATTTAATAGAATCTGAGCAATCTGGAACTGAAAATACAGAAAGTGCCATACCGGAAGAACATAGTCCGTTTAATCCCGAAGAAATCAAAGTTCACGCAAAGTCATTTAGTTTACGTCTGATATCTGATATGATTGATGATAGAGATATTGATTTATCCCCAGATTTTCAAAGAAATTTTGTTTGGAACAGTGCGCAGAAGTCGAGATTAATAGAGTCAATTCTGTTAAGAATACCACTTCCTATGTTTTATTTCTCGGAAGACGACGAGGGCAGAATAACAATTGTTGATGGTCTGCAGCGTCTAACAACAATCAAGGAATTTATGGATAATAAATTCTCACTAAGAAATTTGGAATATCTTGAGGAGAGCTGTGGCGGTAAATATTACAGAAGCGATGAAGGAAAGGCGGGATTAGACCCCAAATACTTTAGATGGTTTAATCAGACACAATTTTCTGTTAATGTAATTGATCCGTCTTCTCCTCCAAAAGTTAAATATGATATATTTAGAAGAATTAATACAGGTGGTAAACCTCTAAATAATCAAGAGATAAGAAATTGTTTAGCTACTAATAGTTTACGCGATGTGTTAAAAGCAATGGTTGAACTTCCTGAATTTAAAAGTGCTACTGATAAAAGTATCAAACCCACGAGAATGGATGATCAGGAAATTGCATTAAGGTTTATTTTGTTTGATAGATTTATAGAAAACTATAATAGTATAGAAGAATATAATGGATATATGGATACTTCCTTGGATGATTTAACTGAAGAACTATCAAAACAAAACTATAACGAACTAAGCAAATATGTTTCATTATTTTCTAACTCAATGAAAAATGCTGAATATTTATTTGGACGAAAATATGCTTTTAGAAAGGTAAGACCCGTTGATTTAAATCCAAATGCAAATAAACAATTAATTAACAAAGCTCTTTTTGTAAGTTGGTCTGTGTTTTTAGCTAGATATGATCATAATCAAATACGTAGTCTAAATAGTGAAAAGGCTCTATTAGAGCCTTTAGCTGAAAATATTTATGAAGATAGAACTTTTTTAAATTTTTTATCTTATGGAACAAATGGTAAAAATAATTTGCTCTATGTTTTTGATAAAGTGAAGGATATAATTGATGAAAATTTAAATAATTAGTTTTATGGACAGTTTTAGTTTAGAAATTGAAAATTTTAAATGTTTTAGGAATATAATAGTCCCATTAAATAAATTGACAATTTTGGCAGGTGCTAATGGAAATGGTAAAAGTACCGTTATTCAAGCATTATTATTTCTAAGAAGAACGATTGAACATTGTGGTAGTTGGGAAAAAGGTGATGGAAAAAGATATGTATATGAAAAAACAAATGGGTTAGATGTAGAATTGAATGGTTCTTACTGTCTGGCACTTGGAAATAGTTATATGCTAATTCCACGAAATACTTCGCCTGATTTTGTTTCTATTGGTATTAATAGTAGACAATCTTTTAACGTAGTCTACAATATTGATGAAAAAGCAAACTTACACCTTAAACCCATTGAAGTTCATAATAAACACTTGATAAATTTGGATGGTATGTTCTTACAAGAATTTTATTATTTGAATGCTGAAAGAATTGGACCAAGAATTAACCAAGGCATAAAATTTTATGACTTTCCAAATGCAGGATTTCAAGGGGAGTTTGTCGCACAGTTAATTGCTGACACCGATTCAAATTACACCTTTGAAATAGAAGAAATAAGAAGAAACAAAAAATCAAAAAGTCCACGCTTGGAACAACAAGTAAATGCTTGGCTAAGCGAACTGATGCCTGGTGTTTCAATTTCAGCTTCTTATAATCCTGAAACTCATTCTGCTCAAATAAAGGTCGATAATTTTTATACAAAAGGAGATTCAACTATTGCAACAAATATTGGATTTGGTATCAGCTATGTTTTACCAATTTTGGTTACAGGATTGATTGCAAAAAAAGGAAGCTATATGATAGTTGAAAACCCTGAAGCTCACCTCCATCCATCAGCTCAGTCTAAAGTTGGGAAATTTCTTGCTATGGTTGCTAATGCAGGAGTAAACGTAATTGTTGAAACACATAGCGATCATTTTATTAATGGTGTTCAAATATCTGTTGCAACAAAAGAAATTTCTACAAAATCAGTCACAATCAATTTTTTCAGCCAAGAAGAGGATCACATACAACCCAAAATAGAATCAATATCAATAAATGAACTTGGTGAATTATCTGATTGGCCGAAAGGATTTTTTGATCAGACTCAAATGGATTTTGCAATGCTTTTTAATATAAGAAAAGAAAAAAACAATCAAAAAGTAGAAAAAACAGATGAGTAATTTTTTCACGCTGAATGAAGCATTAAATTGCAAAACATATGATATGTTTTTAAATTATTGTCGCGATTTAGTTGCAATAGAAAGATTGGCGGAAGATCAGTTTTTAAAGCATAACTCAATTTTCGACATACCTCACATTACACAATTATATTCAAATTATAGTAATCAAGATGAAGCTGCGATTGCTGTTTTTATTGAGCAATTAAAACCTCATAGTATTTATTTAGATACTGAAGCGAAGATTGATGCAAACTTTCCTGGCGAAGATAATGGTTTTTTAGGAGGAGATTTTATAAAAACGTCAATCATTAAAGATAAACAGATAAAAAATAATGATGACTATGCAAATTTTAATTCTATCAATCTATGGAGAGTTAATTTTCGGAATTTTTGGACTAAGAGAAATCGATTATTTCCTAACCTAACATTTTGTGGTGAAGTAAAAAACCAAATTTTAAAGATAGGCAAGTCAAGTCATTTTAATCAAATAATTGATAGATTAAAAGAATTTGATGCAGCTGTTTCTAAATGGGATAAAGGAGATTTTAGTTATCGAGATATAAATAATAAATATTCATTAAGAATCTCACCAGAAACAAATCAAACAATGAGCAATTATGGAAATGAAAGATTATTTTCTCTGCCTGAAGGAGGAACTGAATATTTTGAGTTACATATTAAGACTGGTGATTTAAGATTCCATTTTTTTCCTCAAAATAAAAGTAGAAAAGTATTCGTCGGATATATCGGACCACATTTAACTATTTAATTTATGCCATCACAAACTAACGAACTCGCGCTCGAAACCGCCATAGAAAAAGCACTCTGTGGTCTTTCGACCGAAGATATAAAAAACGGAACTGTTGCTGAACCTAGTGAGCCTTATAGCGGTAACGGTTATCGCATTGGCAATCCCACAGATTTCAATGCAAGATACGCATTGGATGAGGTGCGCTTTTGGGATTTTCTTGAGACGACCCATAAGGAAGAATTAGAAAAACTCAAACGCCAGTCGGATTGGAAAATAAAAGTGCTTGACCGTTTCGATAAGCTGGTGAAGAAGTATGGTATTCTTCGTCTGCTTCGTAAAGGTTTGGCAGTAGATGATGCACATTTTACTTTGTTTTATGTAGCGCCTTTGCAAAATAGCAGTCAGAGCATCAAAGATAATTTTGAAAATAACCAGTTCAGCGTTACCCGACAATTAAAATATTCGGTAACCAATCCGCTTGAGGAAATCGATATGGTGATTTTCATCAATGGTATTCCTATTTCAACCATAGAAGTGAAAAATCATTGGACAGGACAGAATGCCAAAGTACACGGCGTAAACCAATATAAATACAAACGAGATATTGCTCAGCCTTTGTTGAATTTTGGAAGATGTATTGTCCATTTTGCAGTCGATACCGATGAAATCTATATGACTACCAAACTGGATGGAGCAAATACGTTTTTCCTACCTTTCAATCTCGGTAATAATTTTGGGAAGGGCAATCCACCAAATCCTTTTGGACATAAGACCGCTTATTTCTGGCAGGATGTTTTGCGAAGAGAAAGCATTGCCAATATCATTCAGCATTTCGTAAGGTTTGATGGTGCAGAAAATGATGCTTTGAGTAAGAAGACTTTATTTTTCCCACGTTACCATCAGCTGGATGTGGTACGCAGACTGATAAAAGACACTACTCAAAAAGGTGCTGGAGAAACCTATTTGATTCAGCACAGTGCTGGTTCGGGTAAGTCCAATTCCATAACTTGGTTGGCTTATCAGTTGATAGAAGCCTACCCTGAGAGCGAAGCTGTTGCTGGAAGTAAAAATACCAATCAGCCTTTGTTTGATTCTGTAATTGTTGTCACCGATAGAAGATTGTTGGACAAACAACTTCGTGATAATATCAAAGAATTTTCAGAAGTTAAAAACATTGTTGCTCCAGCGTACAGGTCTTCGGATTTAAAGTCAGCTTTGGAAAATGGTAAAAGAATTATTATTACGACCATTCAAAAATTTCCGTTTATAATTGAAGGTATTGCCGATATGAGCAATAAGCAGTTCGCTGTCATTGTGGATGAAGCACACAGTTCACAGTCAGGAAGTTCTGCCGACAAACTCAATGAAGCCATTGGAAATAAAGGTGAAGATTCGGATGCAGTTGATTATCAGGACAAGATTTTGGAGGCAATGAAAGCGAGGAAGATGACCAAGAACGCTTCTTACTTTGCTTTTACCGCCACGCCCAAGAATAATACTTTGGAGAAGTTTGGGGTAAAACAGGAAGAAGGTTCCTTCAAACCTTTTCATCTGTATTCGATGAAACAGGCGATTGAAGAAGGATTTATTCTGGATGTTTTAGCCAATTACACCACCTATAAAAGTTATTATGAAATTGAAAAATCAATAGAGGATAATCCTCTGTTTGATACGGGTAAAGCACAGAAAAAACTACGTGCTTATGTAGAAAAGCATAAGCAGACCGTTGGTACAAAAGCCGAAATAGTGCTGGACCATTTTGCGGGTTCGATTGTAAATAAAAAGAAATTGAGCGGTAAAGCCAAAGCGATGGTTGTTACCCAAAGTATAGAATCGGCTATCCGTTATTATCAGGCTTTACAACAATTATTAATTGGCAGAGGAAATCCTTTTAAAATCGTCATTGCATTTTCCGGAACAAAAGAAGTGGATGGCATCGAATATACCGAAGCCCAAATGAACGGTTTTCCGGAAAGCGAAACCAAAGATAAATTTGATGAAGACGAATACAGAATGCTGGTGGTTGCCAATAAATACCTGACGGGATTTGACCAACCCAAACTTTCTGCAATGTATGTGGATAAAAAACTGCAAGGCGTTTTGGCTGTTCAGACATTATCCCGATTAAACCGCTCTGCCAATAAATTGGCTAAGAAAACTGAAGACCTTTTTGTATTGGATTTCTTCAATACGGTGGAAGATATTAAGAACTCGTTCGACCCGTTCTATACTTCAACATCCTTAAGCAGTGCTACGGACATCAATGTGTTGCACGAACTGAAAGACAGTTTGGATGATTCCGGAATTTATGAGCAGTCGGAAGTGGAAGATTTCAATGAGAAATACTTTAACAAAGTGGATGCTCAGTTTTTAAGTCCAATAATTGATGTGGCAGCACAACGGTTTATTTCCGATTTGGACTTGGAAGAAAAAGACAAAGCAGATTATAAAATCAAGGCGAAACAATTTGTGAAGATATATGGACAAGTTGCTGCTATTTTGCCTTATGAAATGTTGGCGTGGGAAAAATTGTTTTGGTTTTTAAAGTTTCTTATCCCAAAATTAAAGATTGAAGATAAAAATAAAGACCTATTAGATCAGCTTTTAGAATCTGTTGATTTATCAACATACGGTCTGGAAAGAGTGAAGCTCAATGCAACTATTTCTTTAGATGATTCTGAAACACAAGTTGATCCTCAAAATCCAAATGCTAGGGGAGCACACGGCAGCGAAGAAAAAGATGAATTAGAAAATATCATCAACGGATTTAATGAGAAATGGTTTCAGGGATGGGAAGCGACACCGGAAGATCAAAGAGTAAAATTTGTTTCGTTGAGCAAATCTGTACAGGCACACCCTGATTTTGATATAAAGGTAGCACAAAATGCAGATGACCAAAACAGAGAATTAGCCTTGAAGAAAATACTGGATGACGTCATGTCTCAACAGAGAAAACAGGAATTGGAACTGTATAAATTGTATGCACAAGACCCCTCATTCTATCAGGCTTTTTATAATACGATTAAGCAGGTGGTGAATGTGAGGTAATATTGTTAAATTAATAACCTGAGATTATTCTCAGGTTTCTTTTTGTCAAATAGTTTGTATTATCAAAGGTTCAATACTTTCAATTACCTATCTTGCAACTTTAAAAGCATCCCATGCCCCTAAAATTCTACCTCATCATCATAACCCTCCTCACCTTCCTTGCCTTCGGATGGGATAAGCGGCTGGCAAAAAACGGAAAGAAAAGAATAGCGGAAAGCGCCTTGCTTATGCTTACATTTTTGGGCGGTACTTTTGGAGCTCTGATCGGGATGACCTTCTTCAGACATAAATACGCAAAAAAAACATTTATCCTTAAACTGGTATTGGTGGTGGCTGTACAGTTGGCTCTTATTTTTCTTTTAAAAGAACACCTTACGGTTCAATAAATTTTAGAATGATATCAGCTATAAAACAAAAACAGGCAACCTCGTGAGGCAGCCTGTTTTTCATATATAATGTTGAGTTGGTGTCTTATTTGTAGTACACGGGACGCACATTCTCACGGCTGACGTTGCGGTAGGTTCGATTGATTTTTACCTTACCTGTCTTCATATCATCCACCAGTTCTACGTTGAAATTCTGCAATCCATAGATGATAGAATGGAAATCTGAACATCTCTGTTCTACTATAATTCTGCCTTCGGTCTGTACCAAAGCCAGCTGTGTCTCGCTGTCGAGTTCTAAAAATTGATCGTAAGTATACATTGTGAGTGGTTTGGTGTTTTACTAACAAGAACTATGCCTTGAATAGTAAAATGATGGTGATGTGGTATTTTTTGTTTGGGATTTGTTGGTGCGCGGTGCGGGGTTCGGGATACGAGATGCGGGATATGGGATGCGGGGTGCGAGGTGTTGGATGATTGATGATTGATGATTGATGTTTGATGATTGATGATTGATGATTACAATCGGATTATGTTGTCCGGAAAATACAATTCCTGTCTGACTATTTCTTTATTGATTGTCAATCTAATTATTTAGTTCAATTATAAATTTTATAGTGTGAAGTGTGTTTTATTACGATTGGCAGAAGAATCGCTTACAGTGACAAAGCAGGGGTCATTATTTAGATTAATTTCCCTGTTTATTCCTACATTTATATCTCATAAACACACCAATATGCAGCTCAGAACTACACTCAAAAAAGGAATTACGGTTCCCAGCCTGATTTTTATTGTCGGAATATGTCTGATTTCGGCTCTGTTTCCGGAAATGATGGATGCGCTTCTTACGGTAGTCAAAGGATTTATTTTTGTGAATCTGAACTGGATCTATGTTTGGGCGGTGACTATTTTCGTTGTGTTTCTGGTGTATATTATGACCGGAAAATACGGTAACATCCGTCTGGGCAGGAACGACAGTAAACCCGACTATTCTTTTTTCTCATGGCTGTCGATGCTTTTTGCAGCGGGAATGGGAATCGGACTGATGTATTTCAGTGTAGCAGAACCAATGCAACATTATTCCAACCCTATCTTTGAGGGCAAAGCTCCGGTACAGCGGGCACAGAATGCACAGCTTTACACCTTTTTTCACTGGGGCGTGCATGCGTGGGCAATTTATGGTGTCGTGGGTTTGGCACTCGCCTATTTTTCATACCGCTACCGTCTACCGCTATCTCTGCGAAGCTGTTTTTATCCTTTACTGAAAGATAAAATAAAAGGCAGATGGGGAAATATAATTGATGTTTTTGCACTCTGCAGTACTTTTTTCGGTATTACCACAACCCTCGGATTTGGCGTAGTGCAGATCAATTCAGGATTGGTGAAAATGAATATTCTTCCTGAAACAGGTTTTCTGTATCAGGCAGTTATTGTAGCAGTTTTGGTGAGCTTATCTGTATTATCAGCAGTCAGCGGCCTGGATAAAGGAGTGAAATTACTGAGTAAAATCAATATTATTGCGGTAGTTATTTTGCTGTTATTTGTGTTAATTGCAGGACCTACGGTTTATCTGGTCGGAAGTTTTACCGAAGGAATCGGAACCTATCTCAACAGCTTTTTCTCGCTCACTTTCAATACACACGTCTATGAAGAAGGAACACAGACCTGGTTTTATGACTGGACGATTCTGTACTGGGCATGGTGGATATCATGGTCGCCGTATGTGGGACTTTTTATCGCAAGGATTTCAAAAGGCCGCACCATCAGAGAATTTGTTTCCGCTGTTTTAATTCTTCCTACCCTTTTTAATTTTATCTGGATGTCGGTTTTCGGAAATACTGCGATCTGGCTGGATATGAATGGTGCTGAAGGTGCCTTGAGCGCAATGGCCAGCGATGCAGACGGACTTATGTTTAAGTTTTTGGAATACCTGCCTTTCACAGAATTGATGAGCCTTTTTGTGATCCTCATTATTTTAATTTTCTTCGTTACCTCTGCCGACAGCGGGATTTTTGTAATGAACAATATCGCCACAAAAAATGCCAGAATTTCTCCCAAATGGCAAACCGTCGGTTGGGGAATATTGCTCTCGGTACTCGCCCTCATGCTTTTGAATGCAGGCGGATTGGCAGCTTTGCAGAGCATGACCCTCATCACCGCCCTGCCCTTTTCTGTTATTATGCTTCTGTTCATTGTGAGTCTGGTTAAGGCTCTGATGATCGATAAAAATTATTACGAAAAAGATTTTGCCTCCACCACCGTTCCCTGGTCTGGGGAGCACTGGAAAGAAAGACTGAAGCAGATTGTCTCCTTTAAAGATGTGGCATCTGCAGATCAGTATATTGAAACTACCGCAAATGATGCTTTCGAAGATCTTTTAAACGAATTTAAAGCGAACGGAATCGATGCTAAAATTAATGCAGACGAAAATCCTAAACAACTGGAAATTGAGATCAGATATGACCTCATCAATAATTTCATCTACGGAGTAAGAAGTGAGTCTAAAATGGTATCTGAATTTCTCCTGAATGAAGAGAATCTGCCCGATGCCGAAGAAAACCGTGTCTATTTTCCAAAATCTTATTTTGGCGACAACAGGGAGGGTTATGATGTAAAATTATTCACCAAAAATGAACTGATCTCAGACGTGCTGAAACATTATGAACGCTTTATCGATATTATTTCCGAAGAGAAAAATACGATGTTTGTGAGCAGCGATGCGAATCATAGGTTTAAGTGAGGGGGTGCGGGAGGTTGGATGATTGATAATTGATAATTGATAATTGATGACTGATGACTGATGCGGGATGCGTGTTTCGGGGTGCGGGATGTGGGATGTGGGATGCGCGGTGTCGGATGATTGATGATTGATGATTGATGTGCGATGTGTGTTTCGGGATGCGGGAGGTTGTGTGATTGATAAATGATGATTGATAATTGATACGGGATGCGTGTTTCGAGGTGCGGGATGCGCGGTGTCGGATGATTGATGATTGATGATTGATGTGCGATGTGCGATGTATGTTTCGGGATGCGGGGGTTGGATGAGGGATGCTAGGTCACGTCCGTTCGGGGTGAAATTGAATTGACGAAACGCTTGACCCAGAAACTCTATTTTTAAATCCCGAATCCTGAACCTTGAATCGTAAATCTCGCATCATGAAGCTCGAATCTCGTATCCCGAAACTCGAACCTCGCATCCCGAAACTTGAACCCCGCATCACCAAACTCGAATCCCGCATCCCGAACCTTGAATCTTGAATCTTAAATCTTAAATCTCGCATCATAAACCCCGTATATCGTATCCCGCAGCACCAAACTCGAATCCCGCATCACGAAACTCGAATCCCGCATCACGAACCTTGAACTTTGAATCTTGAATCTTAAATCTCGCATCATGAAGCTCGAATCTATCCCGAAACTCGAATCCCGCATCACGAAACTCGAATCCCGCATCCCAAACCTTGAATCTTGAATCTTAAATCTCGCATCATGAACCCTCAATCCCGAACCCCGCATCCCGAATCCCGAATCACTTCGCCAATCGTATTCCCGTGAACTGCCACTGCAATCCTGTCGGGAAAAAATTACGGTAGGTTTTGCGGCTGTGGTCGGGCGGGGTGGCTTCTGAAGCTCCGCGGAGGACCATCTGATTGACCATAAATTTACCATTATACTCTCCTACTGCTCCGGCTTCTTTTTTAAATCCAGGATATGGAAGGTAGGCAGAATTGGTCCATTCCCAGCGTCTTCCCCAGTCGAAATGGTCGCTGGCAACCTCCCACTCTGCTTCTGTGGGCAGTCTCATGCCTTTCCATGATGCAAATGCTGAAGCTTCAAAAAAACTGATGTGACAGACAGGTTCTGAAAGATCAATTTCCTGTAATCCGTTAAATGTGTAATTCATCCAGACTCCGTCGACATTGTGCCAGTAGAGCGGTGAATGGGCACTGTTCATTTTAACCCAGTCCCAGCCCTCGGCATGCCAGTGTCTGAAATCTTTGTAACCTCCTTCAATCATAAATTCCAGGTATTCACGGTTGGTTACCGGTTCAGTGGAAATTTCATAATCATTGAGATAGACTTTATGTCCGCCCAGTTCGTTATCAAAACAGAATCCTTCACCTTTAAAACCAATATCATAAACACCTTCAGGGATCTGAATCATTTCTGCGGAAACTTCAGGGCGTTTTTCTCTCACTTGTTCATTGGTGTATGCGGGGAAGAGCGGGTTGTGTCCCAAAATATATTTGATGTCGGTGACCAACAGTTCCTGATGCTGTTCTTCGTGATTTAAACCTAATTGTACCAATGCTTCAAGTTCGTCTTTAAAAAAGCTGCTGTTGAGAAAATCATTCATGTGACCGTCTACATATTCACGGTATTTGAAAACATCAGCTACCGACGGACGGCTTAAATTTCCTCTGTCTGTGCGGATTACCCTCGCTCCTATTGTTTCATAATAGCTGTTAAAAACAAAATTATATTGTTCATCAAAAACTTTATAGTCCGGGAAATGGGGCAGCAACAAAAAGGTTTCAAAAAACCATGTAGTATGACCTAAATGCCATTTGGGCGGACTCACATCAACAATGGGCTGTACTACGTAATCTTCAGTTTCGAGGGGTCTGCAAATATCTACCGAACGGTTTCTGACTTGGGTAAATCTTTCGGAGGCCGTAAGATCCTGACCTCTTTTTTCAGCTGATATTGTTGTTTCCATTATTTTCAGTTTAATTTATTTTGTTTGGTGTAAATCTGAACACAGAGTTCACAGAGAATTTTTATTGCTAACTTTTGAAAGGTTCACTAAGCCGCTTTGCTCGTATAAGATCAATGAAGCTTGTTTTTAGTTATATTAAAATGACTGTCCGTAATTGATAATGACTTAATTTTACAGTTTGTTTGTCATTCCGTAGGAATTTCAACAGACTTAAAACAAAGCATTATAGATTCTTACAGAATGACAAAAACACTACATATTTTGCATTGTGGTAAAAAACGAACACTCGTATATTTAAGTGTTTATGCCCAATAAAATCCAGACACGGAGTTCACAATTTTTTTACTAAACTCTAATCAAGATATTAAAACTTATTTAAACAGTCCAAATTGAATCTACGAACCAGCCTTTGGAGTCTTTAATTTCGTCAACGATTCTGAACCATGATTTTTTAGCCATATTCTGAATGTCTTCAAGTGAAAATTTCTGTGAGATTTCCATATCAATCAATTCATTTTCTTTAAAACCGACTGTATGATTTCCAATATGAACTGTCTGGTCGAAACGACTCACTAAAAAGCTTCTGCAGGCTCCTGATGTAGGATCGTAGGTCTGATAATGTTCAAAATTCGTCAGAATAAAATCCGCATTGAGTTCACGGTTCATTCTTGCAAGAAGATTCAGATTGAATGCAGCAGTGATTCCTGCCCCGTCATTGTACGCTGCCAAAATAGTATGTGGATTTTTTTTCAGGTCAAAACCTGTTAACAGAAGATCACCGGGACTGAATCTTTTTCTTAATTCTGTACAGAAATTAACCGCTTCATCTTTGGACATATTTCCGATATTTCCACCAAGAAAAAGAACAACTTTTCTTCTTTCTGAAAGTTTCGTTGCTTCATCGAGCATATCAAAATAATCGCCTTCCAACGGAATAATATTCAGTGCAGGAATTTTTTCAGTGAGATTTTCTTTCAAAACAGATAATATGTTTCCTGAGATATCAATAGGCATGTAGTTAAAATCACAATCGAGATTACACAGATGTTCTAATAGAAATGATGATTTCATGGCATCGCCCGCTCCCAGCTCAATGAGGTCAAAAGGTGTTGAGTAATCAATAGAATCTGCTAATTCCTGGGTTTTATTTTTGAATATGTCCAGTTCACACTTCGTCAGGTAATATTCAGGCATAGCCATAATCTGCTGGAAGAGATGGTCGCCGTTTTTATCGTAAAAATATTTGGAAGAAAGTTTTTTGGGGTGGGCAGACAGACCTTCAAGTACATCTTTCAGGAAAGTCTGCGTTGGGCTTTTCTCAAGGAGAGGTGCCGTTTCGCAGGGTGAATTCATAATAATTTGATTTGGTTTATTTTTCAATGCAAGTATCTTGCCGAGGGTGATGTGAATTTGGAAATGTGGTATTTGGTTGGGTGCGGGGTGTTGGATGCGGGATGCGGGATGCGGGATGCGGGGTGCGAAGGTTAGAGAGTTTGAGAGTTTGAGAGTTTTTGGAGTTTTCGAATGCGGAGGGTTTGGGGTTTTTTTTTTGGATTTGTTTTTGGAGAAAATCTTTGAGTGGGCGTGATATAGAGTATGAACTTGGGAGTTTGAAGTATGAATGTGATCTGTGCGCGGCTACCTCATCTCACTTTTTGAATCGGTGTTGGCAAGCAATTTGTGTGTTTATCCTCAAAATCAAAACAATATGAAAACACCAGCGAAATTTGCACTTGGCATCGCAGCAGCGGTAGTGGTAGGTGGAATTACGGTACTTGGATTCCGGAAAAAGAAGCCACAGTCCCCCAAAACTTTTACAGCACCAGATGGAAACTTTTATGCTGAAGATCAAATCTACCGTACTATTGATAACCGGTATTTCAAAAACGGTAAAGAGGTTAAATACCAGACGCCTGCGCAAAGTATTGAAGATACCCACGGACATTTTGATCCGGCAAAAATTAAATCAGATTTTAAAAATCATGATGCTCCAAAACCTTCTGTAGATTACCACCAACGTGGAATCAGACACAGATAAAACAATACAGATTATTTTTTACTAAGAACTTTGGCTTTCGGAATTAACTGAAAGCCAAAGTTTTTTTTTTAAAATATAGTTCAACTGATTTTGCAGTTTAATTTAAATATTCAGAATTATGAATTTTTACACCATATTCGCTTCCTAAGTAGCGGGGATCGCCATGCTTTTCATACCAAAACCCATCCAAAACATTCTCCCTGATGCATCTGTAGACTGCAACTCCTTTAAAAATTTCACCCTCATCTCCTTCATATCTAAAATTGATAACTAAAATATCGTCTTTAAAAAAACCTTCTCCGTTTTGAGTATGATCGCCGATCGTCCATTCAGCGATGATCCGGTTGTTTTCGTCTGTGTCTAAAGTCAATATTCCCTGATAGGTAAAATCATCTTCCTCCACCTGATTGCTTCCCTGAATAATATAGCTGCCAACTAAATCGTGAACTGTCATTTTTTTGAAAATTAATGACTGCAAATGTAGGCAATTGTGATTATTGACTAATTGTAATTAATTAATAGCAATCATATCATATTCAGTTTTTTGTTTAAAATTGTGGAATTAATTAAATTTTAAACGAATGTCCGTACCTAGTAATAACTTAGATTTTAAAAGTTTGTTTGTCGCTTCGTAGGAATCTAAACTACTTTATTAAAGAATGTTGAGATTCCTACGGAATGACAAATTGACTGCTGATTTTGCATTATAATCAAAAATAGACAATCATATTTCCATATAAGTTTCGGCTAAAGCCTTATTTTCGTTTTTCATTATATAAATGGGCTAAAGCCCGTTTCTATTGAAATCATGAAATCTATAATTCCAGACTTTGGGTGTTTAATGATCTCAAATAGAAGAACAACGCGGCTTTCAAATGATGAAAACCGCGTTGTTTTAGAAAAAAATAAATAGGTAAATTATGTATTGAATTGATCTGTCAAAATCAATATCTTTTTTGGTTTAGTATAATACTGCAAGACTTTCTGCCGAGAAATTCTCGAGTTCTTCTGTTTTGTTGTCTTTGATTTTTAAAACCCATTCAGGATCCTGAAGGATTGCTCTTCCTACGGCTACAAGGTCAAAATCGCCTCTCTCAAGTCTGCGTGTCAGTTCAGAAAAATCGGTTTTCTTTTCTGTTCCTTCTCCTGCGAAAGCTTTCATAAAATCGCCATCAAGACCTACAGAACCTACTGTAATGGTTGGCTGACCTGTAATTTTCTTTGCCCAACCTGCAAAATTCAGATCAGAACCTTCAAATTCTTCTTCCCAAAATCTTCTCTGTGAACAGTGGAAAATATCGACTCCTGCTTCTTTTAATGGCAACAGCCACTCCTCCATTTCCGTAGGCGTATTAGCGATTCTTGCCGTGTAATCCTGCTGTTTCCATTGAGAAAGTCTTAAAATAATAGTGAATTCCTCCCCAACTGCTGCCCTGATCGCTTTTACAACATCTACAGCAAAACGGTTTCTCTCCGCAATGGTTTTTCCACCGTATTCATCGGTTCTTGTATTGGTTCCTTCCCAGAAAAACTGGTCAATTAAATATCCATGTGCTCCGTGTATTTCCAAAACATCGAAGCCTAAATCTTTGGCAGCCTTCGCAGATTCTGCAAATTTGGCGATGGTGTCTTTAATGTCTTCCAATGTCATAGTGGAAGCTTTTTCCATTTCTACCAAAGGATAGTCTTCTGAACTTCTGGTATCTCCAACGTGCCAGATCTGTGGTCCCATTTTTCCGCCATTTTCGTGTACAGCATCAATTACATTTTTCCAGCCTTTTAATGCTTCAGTTCCGTAGAAATCCGGGATATTCTGAATGTTTTTTGAAGCCGGTCTGTCGATTACAGTTCCTTCAGAAAGAATTAATCCAACTTCAGCTTCTGCTCTTCTTGCATAATAATCTGCTATCTTCTGTGTCGGAACTCCATTGTCAGATTGTGCTCTGGTCATCGGAGCCATGACGATTCTGTTTTTGAGTTCTAAATTTTTGTATGTAAATGGTTTAAATAACGATTGTGTGCTCATTTTCTTGAATGTTTTCTAATTGTTACACAAAGTAACTAATAATAGTTTGTATTTGTATCTTACAAGTGTAAAAAAGTGGTAACTTTGCAGTAACATTTGATAGTAACTTAAAAGTAACCGAATGTATAAATCAACAACAGGCGATTTTAATGAGTTTAGTATGTTATTATTCAGATGAAAATCAGATTATTAATAAAAACTTTAAAAGTTAATTAATAACTTAGCACTACAACAACTAAAACTAAACTAAAATCTGTATTATTATGAAAAAGAATGAACTGATGGCATACAGCTGTCCGCTCGGGAAAGCGATGGCGGCATTGGGAAGTAAGTGGAAACCCATTATCGTGCTGGTGATTAAAGACCGCAAACTTAGGTTTGGTGAGCTTGCCGCACGCATCAATGTGATTTCCAGGAAGGTGCTTACAGATCAGCTGAGAGAGATGGAAACCGATGGTCTGGTCATTCGCGAGGAGTTTAAGGAGATCCCGCCGCGGGTGGAATATTCGCTGACTGAAAAGGGCTTGGCTCTTTTGCCTATCATGTTTCAGCTTGAAGAATGGGAAGCAAAATATCCCGATAAAAAGTATGATAAAGACTGTATTGTTACAGCATAAATAATAAAATGAAAGACCGCTTAATTTGAGCGGTCTTTCTTCTGTTTACTATTTTAATTGTCCTGCAATTCTCTCATCCTTTCCTGCAAAAGCTCCGGATCTGAAAGTGCTTCCATACCTATAAGAGAAATATAGAAAATCATAAATGCTAAAAACAGCGCTCCTAAGACCAAACCTATAATAGCCAGTATTCTTCCGGTATTCAGGTTGCTGTAGTTGTTGTAGAGTTGCGGATCTTTCATGTAAAGTTTCTTGTCTTTACTGTACAAGATCAGTGCGATTACGCCACAGATGATACCGGGAATTCCGTAACAGATACATGATACAAGTGATAAAATTCCTAAGACCAAAACTGCCGTAGCATTTGGTAAACTTTGTTGATTCATATTTATAAAGTGTTTAAATTTTTATTTGATTAAAATCTGACAGCGAAAAAGATTAAGTTTAGAGTTAATGAAATTATTCACTCTCCTTAAATCTTTTTTTTCTCATCAAAAGAAAGACCGCAATTAAGCGGTCTTCCAGTTAATATTATTATTTTTCTTTAATTAGCCTCTTCCCATGTTGGTGATTCCACGCATCTGTTCCATGTAACCTTCCCAGCCGATGGTAGCAAGAATGTATACGAAATACAAAAGCTGAATAGCTCCTAAAACCAATCCGATGATGCATAAAATTCTACCGGTATTCAGATTGTTGAAATCTGTGTACGAAGCAGGATTCTGATCATACAAAACTTTGTCTTTTTTGTATAAGTTCATCCCTATTAAACCGCAGATTACTCCGACGAGACCAGTACAGCAGCATGTTCCTACGATTGATACGATTCCTAAAACCAACACCGTGGTTGCATTTGGTAATTTTTGTTGTTCCATAATAAATTTGTGTAATAGTTTAAATTCGTTTATAAAAATAAGAAATTACCATGATTAGTGCATTAAGTATTCCTAAAATAACCAAAATATTTCCGTAGTTTCTTTTTCGGTCTACAAACGTGAGAATTACGGTCATAAAAAAGAGCAAAAGCGTATATACCGCCGGAAACATATGGAAAGCTTCCACAAATTTCCCTTGAAAAACCAATACAATTGCCCTTTGGGTGCCACATCCGAAACATTCTATTCCTAAAAATTTCTTGCTCGGACAGGATAACATGTATTCTTCAATTTTCATTTTTGAGGCTGAGGTTAAGGTTGAGGCTAAGGTTGAGGATGGAAGTTGTATTTTAATTATAATTTTGCGCGGAGATACTGGTGGGGAAAGAAGCAGTCTTTGTGAGCTGCAAACGAACTCTGTACTGCCAGAAACGGATTCCTCAGAATTTCTCTTGCCACAAAAATAAGATCTGCTTCATTTTGTCCCATAATATACTCGGCCTGTTCGGCGCTTGTGATTAATCCAACAGTTCCTGTTTTTACATCCGCTTCTTTTTTCACCTGACCCGATAAATGAACCTGATACAATGGTTTAACTTCAATTTTTGCACCGTGAATATTTCCACCACTTGAAACATCTATTAAATCAACGCTGTGATCTTTAAGAACTTTTGCAAGAGCTACACTGTCTTCAATATCCCAACCGTTTTCCGCATATTCTGTTCCTGAAATTCTTACAAACAATGCAACATTTTCATTCAGTATTTCATTGACAGCATCTACTATTTCAAGTAAAAAACGGCTTCTGTTTTCAAAACTCCCGCCATATTCATCCGTTCTTACATTGGAAAGCGGTGAAAGAAACTGATGAGCCAAATAGCCGTGTGCCGCGTGAATTTCAATTACATCAAAACCTGCATCTACAGCTTTTTTCGCAGCAATTTTAAAATTCTGAACCTGCTCTTTAATTTCCTCAACACTTAAAACATGAGGGATTCTCTCAGTCGGGTGATAAGGAATTGGGCTTGGAGCTAATGTTTCCCAGCCTTCTTCGAGAGAAATCTGTTTGTTTTCCCATGTAGAACCTTTTCGTCCTGCATGTGCCAGCTGAATTCCTATTTTGGATTCTGTATTCTGATGCACGAAATCAACGATTCGTTTCAATGCATTTGCCTGCTCATCATTCCAGATTCCCATGCAGTGATTGGTGATCCTGCCTTTTGGCTCCACGGCGGTGGCTTCCACGAAGATTAGTCCGGTTCCGCCCTGGGCACGGCTTACGTAATGTACAAAGTGGAAGTCATTGGCAAGTCCGTTATCGCTGCTGTACATGCACATTGGCGACATTACCCAGCGGTTTTTCAGTTCTACATTTCTGAAGTTGATTGGTGTGTATAACATGAAGTTTTGTTTTAAAAATTTAAAAATACGAAATAAGAGTGAAAGTTGGGGAATTTGTTGGAAGATGGAAGGCGGGAGATGGAAGATTCAAGGTTTAAGGTTTAAGGTTTAAGGTTTAAGGTTTAAGGTTTAAAATTGTTGAACCCTGCGGGTTCTGTTTCATGTAAGTGTTCTTTAACCATAGGTTTCACCTATGGTTATTCATATTAAACCCTACGGGTCTGATACGCAAGTGATGTGATGAGTAGGAATTTTTGTAATGCTAATTATTTTGAAGCTCCTCGCATTATATAATTGATAAGAACAATTCATGAACATTGAATATTGAATTTTAAATATTGAATAATCTCTGAGATATTTTGCCAGCCTTGAAAATTGTTTTACTTTTAGCTCCCTTTATTTAATTTGAATGAAAAAAGATTTTCAGATCAGTTTTGAGCACTTTACAGCACAAAACGAGTTGACCGAAAGCGAAATTTCCCTTTTGGAAGCTGCTAAAAAAGCACGGGAAAATGCATACGCTCCCTACTCCCATTTTTTGGTGGGCTGCGCTGTGCTTCTTGAAAACGGTGAAATATTTTCAGGCAACAATCAGGAAAATGCTGCATTTCCATCGGGTCTTTGTGCTGAGCGAACGGCCATTTACTGGGTGGCTGCCAATTTTCCGAATGAGAAAATCAGTAAAATTTTTGTTGTGGGCGGTCCGAGAAAATCTACAGAAAAAACACCTCCTATTCCACCGTGTGGCAACTGCCGTCAGAGTTTAATGGAATACGAAACGAAACAGAACCAGAATATTGAGATCTATTTTGCGAGTCTTACAGATGAAATTTATAAGGTGAGTTCCGTGAAAGATTTGCTTCCGTTTTATTTTGATTCCAGCTTTTTGTAGATTCTGTAAAAAAGTCATTCCTAAATTATCAATTTCTCATTGTCAGTTCTTATTTAAAAGCTTAAATTTGCAACGTTTTAAAAAGGGAATTCGGTGTGAATCCGAAGCAGACCCGCTACTGTAAGTATTTTTCTGAAATTCAGAAAATATAAGTCAGATACCTTTCTAAAGCATTTTTTTGATGAAGCTTTCGTGGAATGAAGCGCAGTCGGTCTCTTTTCCTTTTTGCATTACGCAAAACAGGTTATTACCTTCTACCTTTTCATTCACAGCGATTCTTACTGATTTGATTTGAACTGAATGAAATATTTTTACTCTTCCGCATTGCTTGTGATGCTCGCCAGCCCTTCTTCTGTTTTTGCCCAAAACACAGAAAATGACAGTATTGAAACTACAGTTATCAGGGATATTATCTTCAACAGAAAGCGACAGGAAACAGGGGTAATTTCTTCACAAAAACTTTCAGGAACTGAACTTGAGAAGCTCAACAGTACTTCTGTTGCGGATGCTGTACGCTATTTTTCCGGAATTCAGGTGAAGGATTATGGTGGAATTGGCGGTATGAAAACAGTAAATATCCGTGCGATGGGAACGCAGCATGTTGGGGTTTTCTACGATGGAATTCCTATTGGCAATGCTCAAAACGGAACCGTTGACCTTGGAAGATTTTCTTTAGATAACTTAGAATCCATCTCACTTTATAACGGACAGAAAAGCGAAATTTTTCAGGCAGCCAAAGACTTTGGTTCTTCGGGATCTATTTACTTGCGAAGCAGAACTCCGGTTTTTTCAGGTTCAAAGAAAACGAATGTCAATTTTAATTACCGCTCGGGATCTTTTGGTGTGGTAAATCCTTCCATCTTATTAGAGCAGAAACTGACGGAGAACATCAGTATTTCTTTAAATACAGAATATCTTACAGGTCATGGACGGTATAAATTTCATCAAAAAGTTGCCTTACCCGACGGAAGTCTGGGTTGGGAACGAAGCGGCATCAGAGAAAACGGTGACATCGAATCCCTCCGTGCTGAAGCCGGTGTTTTCGGAAAAATCAACAACGGAATCTGGAAACTCAAAGGTTACTACTACGATTCTGAAAGAGGTGTTCCGGGAGCAATCATCAGAAACGGAGATATTTCATCAAGCCGACAATGGGATAAAAACTTTTTTGTACAGGGAAGTTTCGAGAAGGAAATTTCGTCCAAATACAAGTTTCAGATCAATTCTAAATTTGCTGATGATTATACAAGATATTACAATGACAATCCCGGAGGAACGCCACTTTTTATTGACAATATTTACAAGCAACAGGAATTTTATGTTTCTACAGCACAACAGTATTCCCCGTATAAATTCTGGAAGATCAATCTTTCGGCAGATTATCAATACAATACTTTGGATGCCAACTTACGTCAGTTTGCGTACCCTCAAAGACATACCGAACTGATTGCTTTGGCTACACAGTTTGATTTCAATAAATTTAAAATTCAGGGAAGTGTTTTGGGAACTTTTGTTCAGGAGAAAATTGAAAACACTACATTTTCCGTTCCTCAAAACCGTTCGGAATTTACACCGACTGTGTTCGCTTCCTATCAGCCGTTTGCAGCAGATTTCAAATTCCATGGTTTTTATAAAAGAATTTTCAGAATGCCAACTTTTAATGATCTGTACTACGCAGAAGTCGGAAGTTCGGAGCTGAAACCTGAATTTACCAATCAGTACGATTTAGGTTTTACCTTTAATAAAGATTTTGAAACAGGCGTTTTACAGAATATTAATATCATCGCTGATGCTTATTACAACAGGGTTCAGGATAAAATTATCTCTTATCCGAAAGGCCAGCAGTTCCGCTGGACAATGACGAATCTGGGTGAAGTTGAAATTAAAGGCGCAGATGTTTCGGCACAGGCGATCTGGCTGCTTTCTGAAAATCTGTTATTCAGCAGCCGTTTTACCTATACTTTTACAGAAGCTTTAAATATCACAAAAAGCAACATTACTTCTTATTACAGAAATCAGATTCCATATACTGCAAAGCACAACGGAAGCATGCTGTTGGGGCTTACTTACAAAGACTGGCAGCTGAATTACAGCTACATCTATGTAGGCGAGCGTTACAATATGTCTGAGAATATTCCAGAAAATTATGAGCAGCCATGGTACAGCAGTGATATTTCGGGTACACGTGAATTTAAACTTAAGGGCTGGAAATTCAGACTCGGACTTGAGGTGAATAATCTTTTAGACCAAAACTACAGCGTGATTAAAAATTATCCTATGCCGGGCAGAAATTACAGGGTTAATTTGAGAGTCAACTTTTAAAAGCAGAATTTAAAAATGAAAAATATACAGATACTTTTAGCTTTTCTTTTTATTCTCAGCATTCATTCTTGTAGAGAAGATTACGATTATATCAATTACGGAGCAACGGTTTCGGGAGTTCAGGAACCTGAAAACATCAACATTAAAGGGCTTTATGTATTGAATGAAGGAAATATGGGCAGCAACAAAGCTTCAATAGATTTCTTTGATTACACCACGGGAGCTTTCACCAAAAATTATTACAATGCCCAGAACCCAAATGTTGTTAACAGCCTTGGCGACGTGGGAAATGACATTAAAGTGTATAAGGATAAACTGTATGCAGTAATTAATCTTTCAAATTTTGTTGAAGTGATGGATGCCAAAACGGCAAAACACATCGGCGAGATAAAAATTCCAAACTGTAGGTACATTAATTTTCATGGCAATTATGCTTATATCACATCTTATGGAGGTGCGGTAGGCGTATCGCAGCCTGGTTATGTGGTAAAAGTGGATGTAAATACTTTGCAAATCGTAGGTCAGGTTAATGTTGGGAAACAGCCGGATGAACTTGAGGTGGTAGGCGATAAATTATACGTTGCCAACTCCGGCGGGTACAGCTATCCCGATTATGACAACACGGTTTCTGTAATTGATCTTAACACTTTTACGGAGATTAAAAAAATTCCTGTTGCCATCAATTTAAGTAAAATTAAAAAAGATGATACCGGAAAACTGTGGGTGACTTCAAGAGGCAATTTCGGAAATATTCCTGCTAAAACTTATGTTTTAAATCCTCAGAACGATCAGGTTGTAAAAGAAATAAATCTGCATATCAGTGATTTTTCAATTATCGAAAACAGGCTTTATTATTTCAGTTACGAATATACTTCCAGTGGAACATCAAGCGGCTACGGAATTATCAATACCGATACTTTTGCACAAACGAGCAGCAATTTCATCACAGACGGAACTCAGTCTCAAATTGTAATTCCTTACGGTATCGCTGCCAATCCTGAAAACGGGGATATTTTTATTGGTGATGCCAAAGATTACACTTCATCCGGCGAGCTTTTCTGCTACAACAAATTCGGAAAACTGAAATGGAAAGTACAGACCGGCGATATTCCGGGACATTTAACTTTTTTATACAAATAATTTAAAATCAAAAATAATTCAAGAAAAATGAAACAATTTTACTCAAAATTTTTAAGACTAAGCTTCACAGTCGCAGGATTCGCATTGATGTCTGCACAATACTCAAACGGGTATATCGTGGCTAATGAAGGTAATTACGGTACGCCAAACGGAGAAATTTCCTATATCGATGCCAATAATAACCTAACGAACAACGTATACAGTTTAGCCAATAATGGTGAGGCTTTGGGGGATATTTTGCAGTCAATTTATTTTAATGCAGACAAATCTTATCTGGTTTTGAACAATTCAAACAAAATAGTTGTTGCCAACAGATCAAGCTTTTTAAAATCTGCGACTATTACCAGTAACATAGACAGACCTAGATCTACTACGATTGCCAACGGGAAGATTTTTACAACCAATGCGGGAGATTATGCTGATGCGGTACATTACGTTTCTGTACACGATGCAACTACTTTAGCGTATATCACCAGCATTCCTTTAAGTGAGGAGCCTGAAGAACTCGTAACGGCAAATGGGAAAGTTTATGTAAACAAATCTTCCTTCAGAGCCGGAAACAGCATTGAAGTAATCAACCCAGCCACTAATGCAATCACAAGCACTATCACGTTGAGCCCGGGATTACAGTCTATCATTGTCGTTGGAAACGATATTTTTGCATTATGTATAGGATCTGCGGGATCTACAGTATACAAAATCAATACTACAACAGATACAGTAACTTCAAGCATAACAAATGCTGCGGTGTTACCTGCTAGCCAATATGACGGATTAAAATTCACAACAGACGGAACAAAACTGTTTATTGCAGGAGGAACCAATGTATATTCTTTGAATACAGATTTGGCAACTTTCAGCAGTACGCCAATTTTCACTACGGCCGCTAGCGGATACAGCGGTGATTTCTATGGTTTTGCAGCAATCGACGGGAAAATTTTTCAGGGAAATGCTAATGACTATATTAACAATTCTACATTAAATGTTTACAACCAAACCGGAACACTATTAAATACATTTACCACCACAAGATCAATCAACAATATTTACAAGAATGTATTTGTTCCCGGAAGTCTTGCAACAGCTGAGACGAAAGTAAATAATGTGATTTCAATCTATCCAAACCCAGTTTCAGATATTCTATATGTGAAAAATGCTGACGGAGCGCAGTTTAAAATTGTTGATCTTTCAGGAAGAATCGTAAAATCCGGTGTTTATCAAAACGGAATCACAGTTTCAGGCTTAAATAAAGGAAATTATATCATTCAGATTTCAGGAAAAAACATTCAGACAATTGAGAAATTCATCATTAAATAATTGAATATAAATAATTTAAGGAATAATTTAAAGAAATAAAATGAAAAATATATTCATCGCAGCTGCGTTTATTGGTGTAAATTTTCTGGATGCTCAAACCTATCCTCCACAGGCCAATGTTACGGGAACAACGGCAATTCCGGCTGCCAGTCCGCTTTTTAAATCATGGGCAACGGGAGCAACTGTTGTGCGAGGGTTGCAACAAATTAACGGTTCACAGACAGCTTATGCATCAGTTGGAACTCCTGAAAGTGCTATCGGTGCACCCAACAGTTCTGTGGTTTGTCTTGGTGACGGCGGAACGGCTGTTCTTACTTTTGCCAAACCAATTACCAACGACAGCGGATTTGATTTTGCAGTATTTGAAAACGGGTTTATGTCTAACCAAACCGGGAAAGCTTTTTTAGAGCTTGCTTTCGTGGAAGTGAGCTCAGACGGAACCAACTTTTTCCGGTTCCCTTCTCACAATCAATATCCTGCAGATTATGTACAGAATGCGCCTGATGCGGGCGGACCTGGTTTTGCAACAATGGATGCAACATACCTGAATAATTTTGCAGGAAAATATATCTCAGGCTTCGGAACTCCTTTTGACATCAGTGATATTCCGGATAATCCGCTTTTAAATAAATCTCAGATTACCCATGTGAAAATTATTGATGTTGTAGGCAGCAATGTTGAAGGCTACAGAACGTTTGACAGTTATGGAAATGTGGCAATTGACCCGTTCCCTACTCCTTTTGCATCATCAGGATTTGACTTGAATGCCGTGGGAGTAATTAACGAATACACTGCTGTTTTGGCAACTGCTGAAAATCAAAAAGCACCAGTTAAGATTAATTTGTATCCTAATCCTGCAACAGATTTTATCAAGATTACTACAGATAAGGACATCTTAGTGAAAATTTACAGCATTACCGGAGCGTTGGTAAAACAAGGCAAAACGGTTGACAGAGCGATGAACATTTCAGATTTAAAAAACGGAAACTACATCGTGCAGTTTGAAAACGAAAATGGTAAGCAGAATTTGAAACTGATTGTTTCAAAATAATTTGTTATCATCTCTAAAATAACAAAACCTCTTTCGATTGATTTTGAAAGAGGTTTTTTGATTATTGTATTTTGGATTTATTAAATCTTTACTGGTTTTAAACCAATTTTTTCAGCTTCAGCAATTACGAAATTTCTGGCTTCTTCACTGTCATTTCCAATGTCGCCTTCCAGAATTGCTTCTTTTACTTTTTCCTTTAAAATTCCGATTTCTCTTCCAGGTTTCAGATTAAACATCGTCATAATCTCTTCACCGGAAATCGGTGGCTGAAAATTTCTTACCTGATCTTTTTCTTCAACTTCTTTTATCTTAACAGCCACATACTGGAAATTTTTCTTAAATCTTTCCTGTTTTCTGGAATTTTTGGTGGTAATATCTGCCTTGCAGAGTGTAAATAAATCTTCCAAATCTTCTCCGGCATCAAACAAAAGCCTTCTCAATGCAGAATCTGAAGCATCATCAGTAACCAAAGCAATTGGTCGTGATGAAAGTTTTACCATTTTCTGAACGTATTTCATATCTGCATTCAAAGGTAATTTCAGTTTTTGAAATAAAGTTTTTACCATTTTTGAACCTAAAAACTCGTGCCCATGGAAAGTCCAGCCTGTTCCTTCCACGAATTTTTTGGTTGGTGCCTTTCCGATGTCGTGCAGCAGTGCCGCCCAGCGAAGCCAAAGGTTGTCGGTATTTTCTGAAATATTGTCAACCACTTCCAAAGTGTGATAAAAATTGTCTTTGTGCGTTTGACCTTCCACTTCTTCTACGCCCTTTAAATCAATCAATTCAGGAATAACTAATTTCATTAAACCTGTTTCTTCCATTAATTTTAAACCCACAGAAGGCTTTTTAGAAAGCATGATTTTATTAAATTCAACCATAATTCTTTCCATGGAAACAATTTTGATTCTTTCAGCTTCCTGTTTTATGGCTTCAAGAGAATTTTCTTCGATGGTAAAATTTAAAGTTGATGCAAAACGAACTGCTCTCATCATTCTCAACGGATCATCGGAATAGGTTTGTGCCGGTTCTAAAGGTGTTCTGAGGATTTCCTTCTGCAAATCGCCGATTCCATCAAAAGGATCAATCAATTCTCCGATATTATCTTTATTTAAAGAAATCGCCATCGCATTGATGGTGAAATCCCTTCTTTTCTGATCGTCTTCAATGGTTCCTCCTTCCACCTCCGGTTTGCGGCTGTCTTCGGTGTAGCTTTCTTTTCTGGCACCAACAAATTCCAGTTCAAGGTCTTTGTATCTGATCATGGCCGTTCCGTAGGTTTTAAAAACGGAAACTTTCATTTTCGGATCGATTTCTTTACCTACATTTTGAGCCAATTCAATTCCGCTCTGTTCGGTTACAAAATCTATATCCGTTGATGCTTTTCTTTTCATTAAAAGATCACGCACGTAACCGCCAACGATGTACACCGATTGATTGTTTGCCGCTGCGACTTCAGAAATGATTTTGAAAAGTTTGAGGTTTTGATTTTGATTGAGGTTGATGAACATTTTTTATGCGGGATGATAATTAATGGACAAAGATAAATATTTACTGTAAGTTTCTAAACCACAAATTGAAAATTAGACGAAGTCAAAAGTCACAAAAGATTTTTTGACACATGAGTCACATGAGTTTTAAAGTTTAATACTTTGAGAATATTTAGAGCACATGAGATTGAAAATCAAAGATTTTCTGTGTGAACGTCTGAAATCTCTGTTTAAATCTGTGAAATAAAATAAATGTACTTCATACTACAAAGTCACAAAAGATTTTACGACACATGAGTCACATGAGTTTTAAAGTTTAATACTTTGAAAATATCTAGAGCACATAAGACTGAAGGCTTCGACAGGCTCAGCCTGACATCGTTTATTTATAATTATCTTATAAACTTCATTCTGGGCGCACCGAAGGAATTTTTAAAGATTAAGTTTTAAACAATACGTATAAAAAATCCGTGAAAATCTGTGAAATCTGTGCGACACCACATCACTCTCTCAATACTTTTATGCGATTATCACTCCAGATTTTTATCACCGAAGAACCTGAATATTCTGAAACTTTCTCTCTGTTTTCTTCCACAGCATAATCTACCAAATCAATTATTTCCTTTGAAATATCTGAAAATTTCAACGGACTTTTATCGCCACTGAAATTAGCTGAAGTAGATACCAAAGGCTTATTAAGTTTTGTAATCAGCTTTTTGCAGTACAAATCTTTTACAAGACGAATTCCGATACTTCCGTCTTCTGCAAGCAATTCCTGAGGCAAACCTCTTGGGTTTTGATACACTAAAGTAACCGGTTTTTCACTTAAATCCATAATTTCCCACGCCATCTCCGGAACATCTACCAAATCCTGCAATCTCTTCTCTGTTTCCACCAAGATAATCATGGATTTGTTTTTCTCGCGCTTTTTGATATCGAAGATTTTGTTGATGGCGTCGACGTTTGTGGCATCACAGCCGATTCCCCAGATGGTATCGGTAGGATAAAGGATGGTTCCGCCGGATTTTAATATGTTGATGATGTTTTCCATAATTCAATAGGGGTGGGCTTTAGCCCGCCTTCAAAATTAAGCATTCATTAGGCTTTAGCCAAAACTTACATTTTAAAATTATATTTTTCAATGAACTCTTGAAACTCGTCTTCAAAACTTTTATGCTGATGATGTTTTTCCTGATTTTTAATATAATTTCTTACTAATTCTATTTTCGACTCAGAAACTGAAACCGCAAAATACTCGTCTTGCCATGAAAATTTTTCTTTTGTTAGATTATTTTTATTAATCCAATAAGAAGATTCACCCTTAATCAATTGAACAATTTTTTCTATATTTTGATTTGAGCCTAAAGAAATCAGGCAGTGACAGTGATCGCAATACCCATTGACCATGTCCATAAAAATCCCTTTATCCGATGCATTTTCTTTAATGTGCTTCCAAACTTTCACTCGTAAATCTGTAGTATTTAGAAATGGAGTTCGGTTATCAGTAGAAAATACGATATGAATATAAATTTTAATGAAAGGCATTTGTGTTGTTTTCGCTAAAAATAGTATTTTTTTTAGATTTTGGCTAAAGCCAATGCAACATTTAAATGAGAAAACGGGCTAAAGCCCGTTCCTATTGATTAAGTATTGTGAAAAAATTCCGGATTTTGAGTAAGAATTACGAGTAAAGCAACTGCTTACAATTCCGGCAAATACCTTTCCTCCACCACATTCAAATGATGAATATTATGACCAACAATTAATTTACAAATGATTTCTACAGAAATCTGGTTTCCATTGGCAATGCCTGTATTTTTTAAAACTTGAGGATTTAAGTTTTCCAATAAAATCTCTGACGATTTTCTCACACATTGATATTCTTCCAGCAAAGATTCCAAACTTCTATCGTTTGCGAATGAATTTGCTGCATAATTTTCTTCATCAAAACCAGGTAATTCCGATTTTTCTCCTCTTGAAATAGCTAAAATTCTGTACTGAAAAATTCTTTCCGTATCAGATAAATGCAAAAGAACTTCTTTTAAAGTCCATTTTCCTTCTGCGTAAGCAAATTTTGATTGTTCTTCTGTCAAATAAGAATACAGAGAAACAGTTTTCTCACCCACCAATCTTAACTCGTTCAACCAGTTTTCTGATGGAATTAAATCTAAATATCTTTGAATGTATTTTTGGAAATCGGTCATAAATATATAATTGATTAATGATAAATGATGATTGATGATCTAATATTTAATTAATTATCAATTATCATTCATTATTTGTCCACTCGTAAAAATTCACGTCATCGTATAGGTCAAAACCACAAGCTGGATATAATTGGTTTCCAATATCATTTGACTTTCCGGTTTCGAGGAGAATTTCTGCTGAATTTGTAGATTTTGCCAACTCTTTGGCTTCATCGATTAACTGTTTTGAAAAACCTTTTCCACGATAGTTTTCATTGACAAACAGATCATTCAACAACCAATACCGCTTCATTCTCGTTGAAGAAAATAATGGATACAATTGCACGAAGCCCACTAATTTACTTTCATTTTCAGCAACAAAAATTTCAGAATCCTTATTTTCAATTCTTTCTTTCAAAAAATTTTCAGCAGCAGGAATATCAGAATCTTTATGATAAAAAATTCTGTATTGATCAAACAGTTTGGTCAATTGAGGTAAGTCCTGAAGGGTAGCCTTTCTTGTGTTTTTCATTTTAAAAATTTAAGTAAAAATAAATGATTGCCTGCATTATCATTTCTAATTTGTCCTAATTCATATTTTACCACAAAGAGCACAATGGTTTTTCACAGGGTTCACAAGGCATTCTACTCTTTGTGAAATTCCAAAAATTTCTTATCGTAAAAAGATGATATGATAGCAAATACACAAACATCCGCTGTGAGGCGGATGTTAATGATTTATTATTTTACGAAAATGCTTTTTCCAAATCTGCAATCAGGTCTTCCGCATCTTCAATTCCAACGCTTAGACGTACCAGGTCATCTGTAATTCCCAGTTCAGCACGTTTTTCAGCAGGAATTGAAGCGTGAGTCATCAATGCAGGATGATTGGCCAAAGACTCTACTCCTCCCAAAGATTCAGCAAGAGTGAATACTTTTACTCTCTCTAAAAACTTAATTGCATCTTCTTTTTTTCCCGATTTGAAAGTGAAAGAAACCATTCCTCCAAAATCTTTCATCTGAGTTTTTGCCAGTTCATATTGCGGATGAGACTCCAATCCAGGATAAATAACCTGTGCAACTGCAGGATGAGATTCAAGGTATTTTGCCACAGCCATTCCGTTTTCAGAATGTCTTTGGACTCTCAATGCTAAAGTTTTAATTCCTCTTAAAACCAGATAAGAATCGTGTGGACCTAAAATTCCGCCGCTTGCAAACTGAATGAAGTGAAGTTTTTCTCCCAGTTCAGCGTCTTTAGCAATCAAAGCTCCTGCAATCACATCTGAGTGACCTCCTAAATATTTTGTCGCTGAGTGCATCACAATATCAGCTCCCAAATCGATTGGTCTTTGAAGATATGGCGTTGCAAAAGTGTTATCCACTGCAACTAAAATATCTTTTCCTTTCGCAATTTCCACTACTGCTTTGATGTCAACCAGTTTCATCAAAGGATTCGTTGGAGTTTCTACCCAGATTAATTTTGTTTTATCAGTAATTACATCTGCAATTTTTGAAGCATCATCAAAATTCACGAAGGTAAATTTCAACTGATATTTTTCGAAAAGTCTCGTAAACATTCTGTACGTTCCACCGTATAAATCATCCACGGCAACAACCTCATCGCCTGGATTTAATAATTTTAAAACACAGTCGATCGCAGCCAGACCGGAACCGAAAGCCAAACCTCTCGCTCCGTTTTCGATGCTTGCCAAAGAGTCTTCCAAAGCCTGTCTTGTAGGGTTTGCCGCTCTTGAATATTCATATCCTGAATGCACTCCCGGACTTTTCTGTGCGAAAGTTGACGTTAAAAAAACAGGAACATTTACCGAACCCGTTGCAGATTCGTGATGTTGCCCTCCGTGTATTACTTTAGTGTTGAAATTCATTTTTTATATTTTTGGTTAGAAGCTGGATGATGGAAGCTGGATGTTTTAACGAGCTACCAAAATACAAATTCCAAAATTATTTTTCTATGTACTTTTCTGAATGTAATATTTATCCAAATGCATCAATTTTAAAAGAGCTTCTTTTCTTCATGTAATAGCCTCTTTGAAGAGAAAGTCTTTGTCCATATTTCAAATCATGTATTACAAATAATAAAAAGAGATGAAATGATGTTTTTTGACTGATTCTTTCGGTAATAATATCTTCTTTAATTACTATTCCTTGCTCATTCACATATTCAATTTCTAAGTATTCTTCGATACTGTCGTCATCCTGAAAAGAATATTTCCATGATATTATTTCCCAAGGAATTTCTCTCGTATATTGTTTTAAATGTGGACCTTCAAATTTTAAAATGTTATAATCTTTATTTTTTCTGAAAGAAAATTCGCTTTGAATTTTATTCTTTAAAATAAATTCTTTGCAATCTAAATCTTTTATAAATTCTTCAATTTCTTCTTTTGAAAAATTTTTATGAATATCAAATTTACTCTCTCCAAAATATTCCCTGTAAAAAATATAACCGATAATGTCTTTTTTATTTTTAAAATACTTTCCAGAAATTTTCTTTTCCAACAAAGAAACAAATACAAAGTAAAAAATCAGCAAACTTACTAACCAGGCAATTGGATTTGATGTAAGGTTAAATATTACAACAAAAATTACACTTACGATAAAAGCAAGAAAAAAAGAAAATAGATTAATTCTGTTTTTTAATTTAATAAACTTGAAAAAATCATGCAACAAAAACATACTACATCTTTATCGCAGATTTTATGGCAAATTCCTCTGCTATTTGTTCAATCCATTCTGCAACATCATCTTCACCAGTTGCTCTTTGGTAAGTATTTCCCATAGAAACAAAAATCTGGTGCATAAACATTTTCATTTGGTCTACCGGCATATCTTTCGTCCAAAGGTCTATTCTTAGGGCTTCAGAAGTTTTTTCGTCCCAAACGGAAATCATTACTGCTTTTGTTTCTTCTTTTTCTACGCCTCCATCAGCTGCATTCCAAGTCATCACTTCAGGAACGTGATTTTCGTCCAGCTCCACATCTATTGTAATCTGAGTTTTTCTCATTTCTCTATTTTTCTAATATTTATTTTTCTATCTAAATTATCCTGCTCATCTCCATCTTCCATCTTCCATCTTCCATCTTCCATCTCCCAGCTTCCCTACTCCTCAAACTTCGGCTTGTAACCCGCCTCGTTAAAAATCTGAGTAGCATCTTTCTTTATGAAATCCGTCAGTTTCGTATCCGGATTTTTACTAAAATAGGCTTTGCTGATTTGCCATCCCGTGAAAACGCCAATCATTGGAGAAGATTCGTTATCTATTTCCGTGTAAAATTTTGAGAACGGCCCGGGATTGATAAATCTTTCCACCAAACGGTGATCATCGCCAAAAATAAGATTGCTTTCCACGAAATAATTGTAAACGTTAGCTTCGTTATTTTTTGCCCAGTCGTACTGCTCTTTTGTGTAATCCATTTTCAGATAATCCGGAGTTTCCGGTAAAAAAGCATCCTGAAGCATCATCACTTTTCCGTTGTAGACCATTAAATCAACAAACTTCTGATGATCAGTTGAAAAAGGGACAATCCTTTCAGCAAAAATTCTTGAAATTTTCGGAACGATATTATTTGGGTTCATCGATTTTTGAAAATAAAGTTCCAGACCTTTGTAATTAGGATTTTTAAAACCCATAAATCCTGTAATGTCTACAAAAAGAAAATTGGTTTTTTCATCATATAAAATCGGCTCCTGAATCATCTGTAATGAAGATGAGAAAAGAAAAACTTTTGGAGTTTTAAATTTCGGAAAATAATATTTGATGTGTGAAAAAAGGTCGTTTAAATCTTTCTCCAGTTTTGTCTGATCAATTTTTGAGGCTGCTTCCTGATATAATTTAATTTCCTGAGGATCAGTTCGTCTTTTGATAAAATCTTCATCCGGAACACTCCCCTGAAACCATGGAAATTTCGCCTGAAACTGTTCAAGAGAAACTTTAGGATCAAAAAACTCTTTTGAAATATCGGTCATTGAAACTTTCTCAGCTGGTTGCGTGATTTCCACCTTCCACTGTGCTTCATTTTCTTTTTTACATGAATTTAAAGCTAAAACTAAAAGGCATGAAACTGCCGCAATTCTAAAAATCTTCATTATTTTTACATGAAATTTAAGTTTACAAAAATAAGTAAAATTAATGGCAAAAATATTCATTGAAACCGAAAGACTTATCTTGAGGGAGATAATTCCTGGAGATGTGGAGGCATTTTTCGCAATGGACAGCAATCCTGAAGTGGTAAAATATGTCGGAATAAAACCATTGACCGACATCAGCCAAAGTGCAGCCATGATCGAAAGCATTCGAAATCAATATACAGAAAACGGAATCGGAAGATGGGCCGTCATTCTAAAGGAAAACGGAAAACTGATTGGCTGGAGCGGTTTGAAACTCATTAAAGAAATCAACAATCATCAGAACATTCACGATCTTGGCTACCGTTTCACACCGGAATATTGGGGAAAAGGGTATGCTTCAGAAACTTCAGTTGCAGTTTTGAATTATGCTTTTAATGAAATGAAACTTGACACTATTTTTGCGTATGCTGATGTTGAAAATGACGCTTCCAATCATGTTTTGAGAAAACTGGGCTTTGAAGAAAAAGGAACGTTCATCGACGAAGGAGATAAATGCTTTTGGTTTGAACTTAAAAAAGAGAATTTTAAATATTAAAAAAATAAATAATGCGGACACAGAAAGTAATTGATCATATCGTAAACTGGCTAAAGGATTATGCCGAAAAATCAGGAGTGAAGGGTTATGTTTTGGGAGTTTCCGGTGGTGTTGATTCGGGAGTGGTCTCTACATTGGCAGCGATGACAGGTTTGAAAACTTTATTAATTGAGATGCCGATTCGTCAAAAAGAAGATCAGGTAAACCGTGCGTGGGAACACATGAATGACTTAAAATCCAGATTCCCAAACGTTGAAGCAATGTCTGTGAATCTTACTCCGGCTTTTGAAGAACTGTACAAAACGTTTGATGTTCACGACGATGAATTTCCGAACGAAAAACTGGCTTTTGCCAACACAAGATCCCGTTTGAGAATGCTTACTCTTTATTATTACGGACAAATCAACGGACTTCTAGTATGCGGAACAGGAAATAAAGTGGAAGATTTCGGGATTGGTTTTTATACAAAATACGGCGACGGCGGGGTCGACATCTCTCCTATCGCAGATCTTTATAAAACAGAGGTTTATGCCTTGGCTAAAGCTTTAAATCTTGTTAAAAACATTCAGGAAGCAATCCCGACAGATGGGCTTTGGGACGCGGAAAGAACCGACGAAATGCAGATTGGCGCAACCTATCCCGAGCTGGAAAAAATTCAGAAAGAATGGGGTACAAAAACGGAATCTGATTATAGCGGAAGAGATCTGGAAGTGTTTCAAATTTTCAGCAGAATGAATAGAGCGGCACAACATAAAATCAATCCGATTCCGGTGTGTGATATTCCTGAAGAATGGAGAAATTAATTAATGTAGCAATTTACCAGTGTAACAGTTTACCAATTTAGAGGATTGTTACATTGCTAAATTGTTATATTGCTACATTAAATTTTATTATATGAATCCTAAAATGCGCTCGCTTTTTTTTGCCTGTCTCGGACTTCTCTTCGGAATGTCTGCGATGTATGTTTATAATAATTTTATTGCAGAGAAGAAAGATCCTGTTACGACTGAGGAAAATTTAAAAACTTCAAATAATCCTGATTACAAGCAGGAAAATAAAGTTGAAAACAATAGTGAAATTTATTCAATCACTGAAGCGACAACAGTAATTAATTATGTGAAAAAAAATCATCAGCTGCCTGATTATTATTTAACCAAAAACGAAGCAAAAAAGCAAGGGTGGAATCCTTCTAAAGGAAATCTGTGTGAAGTTTTGCCTGGAAAAGCAATTGGCGGAGATTACTTTGGAAACCGTGAAGGAAAACTGCCAAAAGGCGAAAAGTATTTTGAAGCCGACGTCAATTACAACTGCGGAAACCGAAATTCTGACCGAATTGTTTTCACTAAAAACGGAGAGGTTTATTTGACTAAAAATCACTACAAAAGTTTTGAGAAAAAGTAAAACTGTCATCGCACGAAGTAATACGATGAAGAATTCTTAGAGATTTTGAATATTGAAAAGCATCATTCCCTGCAAGATTGCATTTACAAAGTCTCAGAAAAGGCTGTTCATTGCAATGATTTAAAAACCCTTACATTTGCAACTCTTAAAATTAAACTATGAACACAATATACATCGACTTCGCAGACCTTGGTGATTACGAAGATTTTTATGCCCAGCTTAAAGAAAAAGTAAAACTTCCGGAGCATTTTGGAGATAATCTGGATGCACTTTCTGATGTGATTTCCGGCGAACTGGAAATGCCTCTGCATCTCGAATTTGTTAATATGAGCGTGGATCAGCTCGAGATTTTCGAAGATTTGCTGACTACTTTGGAAGATGCCGAAGAGGAAGTGGAAGATTTTTCTTTTGCGTATTATCTGGAGCAGTACGAGGATGAGGAAGAAACTGATGCTGAGGATGAAAGCTCTGAATAATATTCATAAAATTTACTTTAGTATTTAAACCTTGAAGGTTTGGTAAAGACATAAAAAATCCCCGCAAATTTAATTTGTGGGGATTTTTTACATTTGATTAAAGTTATTTTCCTAAAACTTCAATCAATGGCTGGCCAACGTTTCCGCTTGGGTTTTCAATTCTTAAAAACTGAGCGATGGTTGGAGCAATATCGGTCATAAAATGAAGAGCATTGCTTTCTCCCTGTGGCACTTTCCAGCCCATAAAAATCAATGGAATGTGAGCATCATAAGAATTCCAAACGCTGTGGGTGGTTCCTTTTTTAGCGTAAGTCGGTAGCATTCCGTCGTGTGAAACGATTTGAATATCACCGCTTCGCTGCCAGTTATAACCGTTGATCACTCTGGACTTAATCGGTTCCGGAATCGGAGCGTTGGCTACATCTTTCAGATCAACTGCGTACAAAACACGTGGGTCTTTATTTAAATTTTCAATAATACTTTTCCTGATGGCAACTTCATCCAGTTTTTTATCTTTAATGAGTTTGTGGTCAAGGTAAATCTGATAATTGTCAATCCCTAAAATCAGTTTGCTGGCGGCGTATTTTGACTCCAATTCAGCTCCTAAGTTTTTCTCTAAACCATCATCAAAAAATCCGGTCAGCATTTTATTTTCTTTCATGTAACCCTCTGCGTGCGCACCACCGTGATCGGCAGAAAGGAAAACAAGATATTCGCCCTTCCCTACTTTTTGGTCAAGCATTTTAAAGAAATTCGCCAGTTCAATATCAAGTCTCAGATAAGTATCTTCCACTTCAATCGCATTGGGTCCGTAAGCGTGACCAACGTAATCTGTGGAAGCAACGTTGATGGCAAGAAAATCTGTAATCTGATCTTTCCCCAACTGATAACCGTCGATAGCGGCTTCAGCAAATTTTAAAGTATAGGTATTTCCGAAAGGTGTTGTTCTCAAAACGCCTTTATTCACAGCATAATCTGCTGCAAGATTGTTGTATGGAAAAGTAGGCGTTTTTGCTGTTCCTACAGGTTTTTCCCATGGAACATCGTCTCGCGTACTTTCTGTGTACTCAATGATGGGCAATAAAGTATTCCAACCGTTAGCAACAAGTTTTTCGGCTAATTTCTGTTCGTTAAATCTGTTTACCCAATCTGGCAAACTATTCATGTAGTAAGAACTTGTCACAAAATTTCCGTTGGTTTCATCGAACCAAAAAGCGCCTGTCGGATTATGACCGGCCGGTAAAACAGATGCTCTGTCTTTCAGTGAAACGCCGACCACTTTAGACTGAAAATTACTTGCAATCCTCAACTGATCTGTAATCGTCGTGCTCCAGAGATTTTTTGGAGAATGTCCGCCAATTTTATCGTTTGTACCAACACCTTTCACTTCAGTATCTGCAGTACAGTAAACATTTTTTCCGGTTTCTCTGTCTGTCCAGTCATTTCCGGCAATCCCGTGAATCGAGGGAACTGAACCTGTATAAATAGTGGTATGACCAATAGCTGTAACCGTCGGAACATAAGGAATCATCACATTATTAAACGAAAAACCTTTGTTGAGCATTCTTTTAAACCCATCTTCACCGTACTTATCATAAAAACGGTACAGATATTCCCACCTCATCTGGTCGATCACCAAACCGACTACCAATTTTGGTTTTTCCAATTGAGATTTTTTATTTTTCTGCGCGTTTACCGTCATTAGAGAAACAAAAGTAACTGCAGCAATCGTAATTTTCTTTAGCATTGAAATAACTTTTTAATGGTGACAAATTTAAGGGTTTTGAAAGTTTTGGTGTGTGAAATTTTATTTAAATTTTTGCGTTATACTTTTACAACAAAAACTATTTATTATGAAACTCAGATCTCTTTTAATTTTATTCCTACTCAATGTGTGCTGTAATATTCTTGCATATCCGATTTCGCCAAGACCTTTGAGAAAATTAGTAACAGATTCTAAAAACATTGTTTACGCAGAAGTTATTGATATCAGGAAAAATAAAAAAGCAAAGGAAAATGACTGGTTTAAATCTGAAATTGCAGTTCTCAAAGTACATGATGTTCTACAAGGAAAAATTTCCTCCACACAAATTATTGAAGTCTATACAAGTACAGGAATTTCCTGTCCGGCACCTGCATATTTTGAAAAAGGAACGATGACTTTGGCATTTATAGAAAAAGATAAAAATGACGGAAGATATCAAACACCGGATCTTTCATACGGTTCAAAATTATTAAGTGAGGATGAGTACGCGGTCTACAAAAAGAGAATTCTGGAAATGCAGGATATTTTAAAAATAAAAGATCCAGAAGAACAACACGTAAAACGGTTGACTGGCTGGTAGATTGCGCTCTTGAAAAAGCAACAAGGTGGGAAGGAACATACGAGCTCTCACCGGAAAGTGATTTCATGTCTTACTACGATCAGGATAAAGACACATTCATCCGGAAATTTGAACTCAATGAAGGCCAGAAACAGAAACTCAGAAATGCCTTTCTAAATCTCAACCAACTGCAGTACGATGACTTGGGAATACTGGATTTAATCGCTGAGAAGAATGATAAAGAAGTGCTCGATTTTCTTATTTTACGCTTCAAAGAATCTGCAGAACAGTTCGTTTTTGAAGGAGACTTTTACATGTCGAGAATCGCGCAACTGTCCGGTCGTGAAGATTTGAAACAGATTATGAAAAAAGGCGAAGAAATTGATATGCTGAGTGACAATTATGAAACAAAATCAAAAGAAATAATTGCAGAATTTATAGCCAAACTTTAATCTTAACAGTTCTCTGAATATTCATTAAATTTGAAGTTTAACCGTTTCAAAAAAAATTAAATGAAATTCCTCAGACCCTGTCTTTTACTGATTTCAATATTGCTTTTTGGCTGGCTGTTGATGAGCAACGTCAATCTGATTAATGTTGCCGCCACGCTCAATGAATCTGAAATCAATTCACAAACCGCTGCAGTAAACAGTTTTACAGACATTGACAAACTAAAGGAATTTACAATTGAGAAAATCAATTACATAGAAGTCATACGCAACAGATTTTCAGAAAATGCTTATGTGAGAATCGGAATTCTTGTTTCACTGATCATCATTCAGGTTGTACTGTTTAGCTTAAGACGAAATGTGTCAACAGTAAAACAGTAACTTTAAATGTTGAGATGTGAATACTTTTTCACGCACATTCTTTACAAACTCCCGTCAACACACAATTCACCCTCTCCACTGAATATCCTTTTTCAAGTGAAAACTGCACGGCAATTGGCAAACATTCTATCGTTTCACATTTTGTACATCTGAAATGAAAATGATGGTCTGCCAATTTTTTTTCATCGCATTTGATGCAGACTGCGAAATACTGTTTGCCATCCTCAGCTACAATTCTGTGTAGAATTCCGTCTTCACAGAAACGGTTCAGCACGCGGTAAACCGTTGCTCGATCCATATTTAAAGAAACTTTTTTCATAATAGCATCCTGACTCATCGCTTTTTTTGAATCTGCCAAAACGTTCAAAACGGCTTCTTTGGTGGGGGTACTTCTTCTTTTCATATTTATTAATGCGATTATGTTGCAATAATAAAAATTTTATCTAAATTTGACAAATATTACAAACGAAACTTTGTCTTAATTTTTTTTAAAATCAAAAATTATGAATCCAACTCAATACGACGCTATCATTATTGGCGGAAGCTATGCCGGACTTTCTGCAGCAATGGCTTTGGGAAGATCACTGCGGAAAACTTTGGTCATCGATAGTGGGAAACCCTGCAATGAACAGACACCTCATTCTCAAAATTTCCTGACTCAGGATGGAAGGTCACCTAAAGAAATTTCAACTTTAGCGAAAAGTCAGGTTTCCAGATATGAAACTGTTGAATTTCTTGACGGCAAAGTTGTTTCAGCAAAAAAAACTGATTTTGGATTTGAAGTGGAGACTGAAAACGGTGAAATTTTTAATTCAAAAAAACTGATCATTGCCACCGGAATTACCGATGAAATCCCGGATATCAAAGGATTCAAAGAATCATGGGGAATCTCGCTGATTCACTGCCCGTACTGTCATGGTTATGAATACAGAGGCAAAAAAACAGGAATTATTGCGAATGGAGACAGAGCTTTTCATATCTCTTCTTTAGTTAAAAATTTAACAGAGAATGTTACAATTCTTACGAGAGGTAAAGCTCAGTTTTCAGAAGAACAGTTAGAAAAATTTAAATATAATCAAATTGAAATCATTGAAACTGGCATTACCGAACTGAAACACAAAAATGGTTATGTGAAAAGTCTGCTATTTGAAGATGGAAGAGAAATAGATTTTGAAGCGGTTTACGGAGCGTTTCCATTTGCTCAACATTCTCACATACCAGAAAACTTAGGTTGTGAGTTGACGGAATTTGGTCATATTAAAACAGATATGTTTCAAAAAACAAACATTGCGGGACTTTTCGTCTGCGGCGACAATTCTTCGATGATGCGTTCGGTGGCAAATGCAGTATTGACCGGAAATGTTGCTGGTGTGATGGCGAATATGGAATTGGTGACGGATTTTTTTTAGTTTGGCCAATTACTTTAAAACATTAAAAGGCTTTCTACATTAGTTTGATAAAAAAAATGGTTTTATAGTTAAAAACAGTTGGTGAAACTCTTTCAACGATTTTTAAACAAACTCTAAATTCTGCCAAAACTTAAAAAATATTTTAAAATGAACCTGAATGATTGACCACTGAAGCATCTGCGGCATTTTTTATTTCGCTGGGATTTTTTCCAGTATGTTTTTTTATAAAATGTGTAAAATTTCCCTCATTGGAAAAACCTAAACGGTAAGAAATCTCTGAGATGGTAAATCCGCTGTATTTCAAAAGCTTATAGCATTCTGCGATTACCTTTTCGGTGATGATCTGTTTTGCTGTTTTTCCTGTAACAAACTCGGTCATCTCTGTGAGTTTTCTTGAGGTGATATTTAAAGCTTTCGCATAATGGGTTACAATTTTAAATTCCTTAAAATCCCTCTGCAATAGAACTCTGAATCTGTTGACACAGGAAACATAATCCAGATTGTCGGTAATTTCTATCTGCTCATCTTCAGCAAAGAGCATAGCATCAAGAATAAATGCTTTTACAGTGTTGTGAGCCGCCGAAATATAAAGCGTTTCGCCTTTTTCGTAGAATTTGAGCAATCTTTCGATGATAAATTTTTCAATAATATGGCGGTCTGTGATGAAAGGTGCAATAAATATATCAGATTCATAATTGAAAAAAAGTGTAGAATTCAAAAGAAGAGAATCCATAGAGCTCTGTTCGTAAAACGCTGCAGAAAATGCAATAACGTAAATATCTTTTCCTTCAGTATTTCTCACAAAAACCTCCTTGTGTGGACCTGCGAAGAGCATACTTTCGTTTTTTATTGTAAAATCGCGTCCCTGAACATTGATTTCGAAACCGTCTATTGCGATCAGAATACAGAAATATTCCTGAGTATTGATATTGTTGCTGCCATTGTTGCGCTCCATAATACGTTTCAGATGATTGACACTAAAGCCCGTCTTTTTCAGCTGATTGGTAACTTCGTACATGCGCAATTCATTTATTGATTTATCTAAAATAAATATACCGAATTATTTTGAATTTAACATAAAAAAAATTCGGCACACACTGCGGTGTACCGAATTTTTTTCATTTTATCAGGATCAATGAAGATTAAAATTTCAAATCTCCGTTTACTTCTCTTACCGCTTGTGCAGCTTCAGCAAACTTAGCTTTTTCTTCTTCAGTTAGAGTAATGTTCACGATGCTTTCAACACCGTTCTTCCCGATGATTGCAGGTACACCTAAACAGATATCAGATTCTCCGTACTCTCCGTCTAACATCAAAGAACAAGAAATCATTTTTTTCTGGTCGCAGGCAATTGCCTGAACCATTACAGAAACTGCAGCACCTGGCGCATACCAAGCTGAAGTACCTAACAATTTAGTTAATGTAGCACCTCCCACTTTGGTTTCTTCAAGTACATATTTTTGCTGATCATCGTTTAAAAACTCAGATACAGGAACACCGTTTCTTGTAGCCTTGCTCAAAAGAGGAAGCATTCCTGTATCACTGTGAGCAGCGATTACCATACCGTCAACATCCGAAATCGGAGCTTCAAGAGCCTCTGCCAATCTGTATTTGAATCTTGCAGAATCCAAAGCACCACCCATACCGATGATTTTGTGCTTAGGAAGACCTGAGGTTTTGTGTACGAGATAAGCCATAGTATCCATCGGGTTGGAAACCACAATGATGATTACTTCCGGAGAATGCTTTACAAGATTTTCAGTAACTTCTTTTACGATTCCTGCATTGATTCCGATTAATTCTTCTCTCGTCATTCCTGGTTTTCTTGGAATCCCGGAAGTAATTACTGCTACATGAGAACCTGCTGTTTTGCTGTAATCTCCTGTTGTACCTGTAATTTTTGTATCAAATCCGTTCAGGGATGCTGTCTGCATCAGATCCATTGCTTTTCCTTCAGCAAAACCTTCTTTGATATCTACTAAAACTACTTCCGAACAGAAATCTTTCATTGCGATGTATTCTGCACAGCTTGCTCCTACAGCGCCTGCACCTACTACGGTTACTTTCATAATGTGACTATTTATTATTTATTTTGTTAGTTTAAATTATTGCCTCCCAAATGTACAAATTCCCGAAAAATTGAGCAATCTTTCGGGAATTTTAATTATTATTTAAGAAATTTAATTGATATTTAATAGAAGTGTGTACAGCTTTTTGGCTCCGGCAAGCACTTCATCATAACTTTCTTCCTTTACTTCCGTATCCAAAACTTCCTTGAAATTTTTCCACATTACACCGGTGTTTTCTTTATAACATCCAAAAAAATTGAAAGTTACGTTTTCAAAACCTTCTGTCTTTGAAAGCTGTTTTGCTATGACATTTCCGCCCAAAGTAGATCCTTCAATCACATACAGCATGCCCAAAGCTTCATTCTGATTTAATACTTCCACTTTTTGAGATGCCTGTTCTTTTTCCAATGAAAGATCTGACAGATCTTTTTCAATCACAGATAATTTTTTACGTTGATCGAGCTGAAGTTTTTCTGAAAAATGAGCCGACAAACTGTCAATAATTTGATTTTCAGAATTTAAAAGCATTAAATAGTTATTTCTGATGATCTTTTTATAATCATCAAAAGTAAAAGTTTTGTTGAAAATTTTGTCTGAACTAAATAGTTTTTCGGCGGCATCGTGCAGATCTGCCGTTTTTTGTTTAAGATATTCTGAAACCATTCCTAAATTTGCTAATAGAATTATATTTCAGCAAATTTAGGTTTTTGAAACGTTAAAATAAAACAAGTACCCTCATTTGTACTTTCGTAATCAACATTACCACCCAGTCTGTTCATAATTCTGTGCACAATAGACAGCCCTACTCCGTTACCTTTGAATTTTTTGGCATTGTCCATCCTGTTGAAAATCTTAAACATTTTATGCTTTTCAGTCTCAGGAATTCCGATTCCGTTGTCTTTTATGCGGTAGATAATGTAGTCTCCGTTTTCAGCACCTTCAATTTCGATGAAAGGTTTTTCGTGGCCGGAAGAATATTTTATTGCGTTGTTGATGATATTTAAAAAGACCTGATGAAGCATGGTACGGTCTGCCAAAACCTCCGGACACTGCTTTATCACAACTGTACTGTGGGGCGTGTTGTAGGTTATCTTTGCATTTTCCGTAATTTTTTCGATGGTGCTTTCCGTCTCAATTTTTTCAAGAAGAATTTCACTGTGTTTTGCACGGCTGAGCTGAAGAACATTCTGCATCATTTCTGCCATATTATCAATCTCGGAAATGATGGACTGAATCTTCTTTTTGTCTTTCTCATCAGCATTTACAAGACTTTTAAGAAGCATTTGAGCATTAAGTTTCATCACTGTAAGAGGTGTCCCAAGATCGTGAGAAATCGTGTAGGAAAAACTGTCAAGTTCCTCATTTACTTTTTTCAGCTGGTCATTCAGCTTTTTGATCATGATGTACTGTTTGTGCGAAGTACCTAAAATCAAATCCCTGATTGATTTTACGGCAATGTCGCTTTTTGAGCTCCATCTTTTTGAATTTCCAATAATATTTTCAGTAAAAACCTGAAAAGAAGTACGCGGCGAAACCGTTTTGCGGTCAATTCCGTTGAGAGACATCACTTCTATTTTTTTCTCAGGATTTCCTGCCCAGTTGATGTGCTCGTCAAATTCTTTTCTGAACCATATCAGAATTTCATTTTTACTTCTTTCAACAAAGTAAATGATAACGCCTGCTACAGTACTGTCGAGCCCCAATTCTGCACCATAATCCTTTAAAAAACTGCTGCTTATAAAAATATTATCTGAGGTATTGTCATACGCCCAGTCAACAATTTTCTGAATCGTTTCATAGGAAGGAACAATACCGTCGGTAATCTTATCAGCATCTGAAATCACTGCAAAGCCGTCTGCCTTAGGGAGATTACGAAGCTCTCTTTTATTGGATGCAAGACTTTCAAAAAGTGTATTGTATTTTAAAAATTCAGCTTTCAGAAAAGATAATTTCACATCAAGATCCATTCTGTATTCCAAATCTTTTTTAGATTTAAATGAAGAATAGGCGTTGGATGCCAAAACCGTAAAAATACCGGCCTGCACACGGTCTTCAAGATCGATGTGTTTTGCTTCCTTATTTTGACAAGTCACCAGCCCCCACAATTTATCATCAATGATAATGGAAATACTGAAACTTGATGCAGCTCCGGAATTTTTTACATACTGACCATGAATTGGCGACATCGCTCTTGCACTTGCGTAGGTAAGATTTACCGAAGATTCGATCTTGCTGATGATCGCAACAGGCTCTGAATAAACATTGCTGAAAATTCTTTTTCTCTTCTTTACATAAAGTTCCCTGGCCTGTCTCGGAATATCGTGTTCCGGATAATGTAATCCTGCGTAGCTTTCCAGAATACCGTTGTTGATTTCTGAAATGACCTTACCGGAACCATCATCCATAAATTTATAGACCATCATACGGTCATAATTGATGATATTGGAAAGCGTAGTAAGCAGCTGATCCCAAATTCCCTGATCGTTGTCTATTATGTAAAAGTTATCGTACTTATTGGTTATCCTTTTATTCGGATTATCAACTACTTTCTCAAATTCAAGAAAAATATTGCTTCCGTTTCTGAAAAGAGAAAAATGGTACTTCTTTTGATCTATAGAAATTTTATCAAAATACGTTTCGTTTTCCCTTTTTGTGTATTCTTCTATGGAATTATAGATTGCAGACTCAGATAACAGTGTGTGAATACCGGGAAAATCTGAAATCTTTTTACCTAAAAGTTGTTCTGCAACGGCAATATCGAAAATCTCACAGATGTTTTCACTGCAGAAATTAATCGTCCCGGATACGGAGCAAACGCCAATAAGGTATCCAAAACTTTGTACATGCCCAGGTATGTGAATGGGCTCTTCGTGACACTCTATGAAATTCATATCAATATTTAAAGTATCAAATATAACCAAATTTAATCTCTCTCAATTATGATTGAGATTAGTTTTCGAAATTATATCATAATTTTAATATAAGTTAAAATATATTAATTTAATCCGGAAAACTTTATTTAATTACAAATAATATAAAAAATATGAATCATTATCGGCATTCATATTAACACATAGTCACAAATTCCCTATTTTAAAACGAATACAAATTACATTGTTTTTTATACTTCTTTATCAAAATACAGCATGTAATATTTCCCTTTTTCATCCTGACCCTGCTCCAGCATCTTTCGGTCACCGTGAATGTAAATATGGAAATTTTTGTCTAATTTGATGATGCTTTTAAAATGTCTCTGCGTTTTTTTTACTGCCGCTTCACTGATTGGAAATTCCTCAGCAATATTGATTTGCATTTCCTGCTCGTAATCAGTTTTATAATTATTAAAACTTTCAATTACATGCTCGTCTTTCAGAACTTCTGCTGCAAAGTCATCTAATTTAAATTCTTCTTTTTCCTTGAAAAAATTGATAGACTGATTCAAAAAATCTGCCTGATCTGCTCTTGAAACCTCAAATTCCTGAGGAAGCTGCTTTGTGATATAATCTTTATAAACCATCAAAGCTTCCTGAGTGTGGAAATATTCGTCGTCGCGCTGTTTTACCTTCAAAAAGTCCTCAAACCAGTAATACATATCGCCGTTTTTGTTGTTGTCTACCACAGATAGTACATAGCCGTTTTCTTTTCCGTTATCGTAAATCAATGCGGCTTTGTCAATTTTAGAAAGGCTGATTCCCTGATCTTTTTCAAGCTCAAAGGTTTCATTTTTAGGAAATATTTTCAGGAAAGAATCTCTTTTTTCTGTTTTAAAAATCCCGATTTTGTGCACTTTTTCGTCGTCCTCTTTTTCGTCCTCAAAGAAAACGATGAACAATTCTCCACCCTGAACTCTTGGATTTTCTGCTGCTTCAAAAAGATGTTTTGCAATATTTTCTGCTTCCCAGAGAAACTTTTCTTTGTCCTCAAAAATTTCTGAAACAGCGCTGTACACAGGATTATTAACCAAATAAGTATCGCTGTAAAACTGATAGGTTTCTTCTGTCTTGAACGAGCCCAGAAAATAATTTTCCAGCATTTCTACCGTTCCTTCATCCAATTGCAATTCTTCCTGCGAAAGTATAAGCGATTCTCCGTTGATTTTATTTCCGACTCTGTGGACAACAATTTTTGTAAACATCAATGATTTTTTATGGAGTGCAAAGATAGAATTTTATGAAGATTTTAGCTTCATATTTTTTCAAATTAAAATTTACTTAAAAAGTGCATTTTAACATTTGATGGTATATTTTTAGCTGAAATATTTGAGCCGAAATTTTAAACAAAATGAAAGACACCAAAACATCTGTAAACCAGAAAACCGCTGCAGAATATTTAAAATTTTTCTATCCGAGACTGCGTACCGAGATTGCTGAACTGTCGCTAAAGGGCAACTTTGCAGGAATCATTCAGAGTACTGTAAATTATTTGAGAACCCTCTTACTTGAGTCAAAAACCAACATTATTGCCTACCACATCAAACTGATGGATATGATCTACAAAAAGGGAGATGAATATGTGAGAGACATTATTGAAAACATCTTTGTGCGTTCATTTTCAAGCTTCAGAAAACATGGCAAAATAAGCCAGTGGAAAGTACTTTACCAGAATATGCCTGTCAGTTTCCAACTGATTTATAATGAACAGCGAAAGCAGGACAGAATATTTTTTGGAAAATAAAAATTATAAAAATCTCCCTGAGCAGGAATGTTACGGGAGATTTTTTTTTGATTTAATCCTTATCAAATTTAATATTTTCTGATCTGCACCGCAGAAACATTTTTAATTTTAATTTTTCTGCCCGCTTTTTTCAGTAATCCCGTCTCCGAATTTCTTTTAAAAACTACAACTTTTCCAGTTCTCGTGTTCGCAACAATGATAAATTTTCCCATCTCATCCATCCCAAAAGCACGTGGATGCTTCCCTTTTGTTGACTGATAACCCACTGTTTTTAAAGTTCCATCATTTTCAATGGCAAAAATGGCGATATTGTTTTCAGAACCACGGTTTGAAGCATACAGAAACTTCCCGTCGGGAGAAATATGAATATCGGAACTTTCGAAACCTTCTTTGAATTTGTCAGAATGCGTAAAAATCCGCTGAATATTAGTTAAATTTCCTTCTTTATATTGATAAGCACTTACAGCACCTCCCATTTCTTCAATCACATAAGCAAAATTTCCGTTGGGATGAAATGTGAAATGCCTTGGCCCGCTTCCCGCAGTAGTTTTGATAAAAGGTTGGCTGCAACTCTCCAACGGCTTGTTTCTATCTTCATTAAACTGATAGCATCTGATTTTATCCGCTCCCAAATCCGGCAGAAAAACATACCTGAAATCCGGCGAAAATACTGTTGAATGGATGTGAGCTCTGTCCTGCCGCATTTTATTAACACTCCCTTCAGAAAACTGTATATTCTGAACAAAAGGCTGAATTTTCCCATCTACCAAAATCGGATAAACAGAGACGCTTCCTTCCGTGTAGTTCCCGTTTACAAGCCATTTGCCATTTTTGTGAGCAGCTAAGTATACCGGATTTTCACCACCACTTTTTTGACTGTTGATGAAAGTAAGCGATTTGTTTTTAGAATTAAATCTAAAACTGCTCACACTACCGTCTTTTTCAGTTTTACTGTCTGTGCAGGCAAAAACGTATTTTCCATCGGCAGAAAGCGTGAGAAAAGAAGGGTTTTTAATATTTCTTACAGTCGTCACTTTCGATAAACTTCCTTTAAATGTGTCTAATTCATAAACAAAAATTCCATCCTTTTCTTTATCCCAGTTAAACGAGCCAAAAAATACAAAAGTCTTTTGCCCAAATAAATTTGAGTAGAGAAAAACAACCATGCACATTAATAATGTCTTCAAAATCAACAATTTATAATTCATATTTTTGGTTACTTTCAAAGATGTGAATAAATACTATTTTTCTCTATTCAAATTAGCATAGAGAGGGCTGAAAAAGTAAAATCTTTTTCTTTGATATCAGCCAATTTTTCTTTCAGCCAGAATTTCTTCGTTCCGTTTTTTGAGGAATTCTGCGGGTCTCATACCGTTTTGCTCATAGAAAAAATTTGAAAAACTTTGTCTGTTGCTGAAGCCGCAAGCCAATGCAATGTCTTCAACAGAGTATTTTCGCCATTCTTTATGATTGTAAATTTGATCAACGGCATATTTTATCCTTAAATTATTCACATAAGTATTAAAATTACTGTCTTTAAATTCGCTCACAAACTGAGAAAAATAAGTGGCGTTGGTTTCAAATTCTGCAGCCAATCTTCCTGCGGTAATTCCTTTTTCAAGAAATCTTTTGCTTTTTTCAAACTCCTTAAATTTGTCTTTCAGGGTTTTAATGACAGCGGGATCAAGTTTTGAGCTTTTCTCAATGTTTTTTTCCTGAATCTGAATAACCTCAGGCCTCACGGAATTTAGTTCATTCAAAATATGATTGTACTTTTTCTGAAGATCTTTTTTCCTTTTAAACCAGTAAAAAACCAGCCCGCCTAAAATCAGTAAAGCAATTGACAGGATGATGACCAGTTTTTTGGCAAAACTGTTTTTGTTTTCCAGATTAGCCTTAGCCTGAAGCAAAGATTTGGTATCATATTCCCTGTGAATGCGGTCGGCAAGATATTTAAAATCATTGGTGAGAACGCTGTCTACCTTAAGGAGCTGGCGGGTGTAATACAATTCCTGCTGAGGATTATTTTCTTTTTTATAATAATCTATCAGTTCCTCATAATTTTTTCTGGTCTGCGGAAAAATGAAATGGTGTTTTTTGAAAATGGAATCAACAGCTTTGTATTGTTTTACAGCTTCTTTCAAATCGCCTTTATTCCTGTAACTCACCCCTGAATAATAATGTATCGCTGAAATCCACGAAAAATCATTCACCTTTTTCAAACCCGGAATTGATTTATTGAGATCACTTATGGCTTCTGTGTAATTTTTCTGATGAATTTCGTTGATGCCTTTGGTTTTGTAAAAATAACTTCGTTCCTGCTCAAAATCATTTGTTGCGGGGGTTTCTTTCAAACCCTGTTCTGTGTGTATGACCGCATTTTTATAATCTCCCATTGCCTGCTCACAGACGATCAGCTGGTGCAGGGAATTCAAATATCCCTTTTGGTTGTTAAATATAAGATTGGGATGAATATTTCCCGTTGTATTGGGTTTGAAAAATGCAACGCTTTTTCTAAAAATATCTGCAGCTTCATTGTAATAGCCAAGATAGCTTTTCACAACTCCAATGTAGTAGAGATTCCTGTTCTTCAGGAATGGATCATTTGAATTTTCAAGGTATTTGTATGCCTTTAAATATTCATGCAAAGCAGGTTTGAATTTTCGGTGCGTAAAATAGAAAACACTGCCTTTTGCAAGGTAAGCATTACCAATTACGTCAGGATCTTTTGAGAGTTTGGCAGCAGCAACAGCACTGTCTGCATATTGCATCTTTTTGTTGGAAGAATATTTTATGGCGTCACTGTATGCCTGAAAAAGTTCTGCATAGTTTTTATCTCTTTTTGATGATTTAATATAAATATTGATGTATGCAAAAGCGTTCTCATCATTCTCCTCAAACTGCCAGTATTTATTCCTCAACTCAGCGTAATATGCCTGCGAATAAAAAAGATGACATATAAAAAAGATAATCATGCATAAAACTTTCCCGTGCATATTAATTTTCAAAAAAAGATGTTGTACAAAAATACTTATTTTACAGATAAAATGCAGTGTTTCAAACGAAAATATCTTAAAATAAATATTTTTATAATTAATTCATTTTAAGTCTATTATATTATAATTTGGTAAAAATTTTAAAATTTTATCCGTTGGAATTTTATATTCATACCTGCATAATATTGTAACGCTGTCTTACTCTTTATAATTTAGCAAAAAAATTAATTCAGTCCTGTCTGATCTGTTGCGATAAAAAGTTTAAACAAAAATAACCATACAAAAAATTTACAGGTTTCTGATCTCAATAAATCTTTCTTTTGCGATTGAAATCTACAACCATGTTAACGATCAAATGAGTGAATTTATTTTATTTCTGGTTTTATACCTCATGACTTTGGTTGCGTGAAACAGACCAGCCGTTTATTTGGAGTGTAATTTTTCACATCGTGAAATTGCCTCAGAAGATCTTCAGTTTCGAATTTATAAAAACACAAAAACATTAAATAGAATACAGATCTTTCAGCAGACTTTTAACAATGATGGCAAATGAAAAATTCCATCAAACAGTTAAAAGTCGAAACAAAAATAACGGGAGTTTCCATTAAACTTTCATTTAACGGAAACTGTAAAAAACAGATATGGATCATTAAAAGATTTTACCAAGGGATGGTGACTTCCAGTTATCTTGGCAGGCCTCTGAGAAGCCCGCTGTCCTGAAAAAAGAATCTTTCCGGTGATCCTTATCTTTTTTTATTTCTGAACCTTTATACTTATTTCTTTGAAATTTCACGTTTAAATTCTTCATTATTTAATTCCTCAAACCATTGGGAAGGGTTTTTCCCATGATCGATGCTTACTGCAATATGCGTCATTGATTCTGTGTCTGAGCCTCCATGCCAGTGTTTTACATTTCTTGCGATTTTTATCAAATCTCCTTTTTTGATTTTCTGTACAGGTTTTCCTTCTTCCTGATGATAGCCAACGCCGTCTGTCACCAACAGTGTCTGTCCGCCGGGATGGTTGTGCCAATGCGTACGCCCGTTGGGTTCAAAAGTGACGTTGCTTACACGGGTTCCCTCATCGCTCAAAATTGCCTGATAAACCGTTCCTGTGAATTTGTCATTGGGGACCTTGTTGCCTTTGGGGAACAGCATTTCATGTTTTGGAGAAATCTGAGTTTCTGCAGTTTCATTATTTTTCTCTTTGCATGAAAGGGTGATCACAGCTAAAATAGTAAGTACTGTTGAATTTGACTTCTTCATTTAAGTTTATGATTTGGTTTATATATACAATTTAGGAATTTAGATTTAATTCTTATTTTAAATCCACTTAAAAAATCATTACTGCATAAAAATCCCCTCGCTAAAAAACGAAGGGATCATCAATATAAGTATGAAAAAAATATTTTAAGGATTCTGCTCGTATCCCGCTACCTGAATCTGAGATAATGGAATCTGATACAGATAATCGTTTGTTGTAATCGTAAAGTTGTAATTTAACTGAGCCGCAGCCTGATTGATTACCGCAACTCCTGTGTTCCAACGAACCAAATCGTGCCAGTACACTCCTTCCCCTGCAAACTCCACTCTTCTTTCCTTACGAAGCGCTGTAGTGAAATCTGCTGCAGACATTGAGGTTGGAAGCGGTGCTAAACCTGCTCTCTGACGGATTCTGTTAAGATGTGGAACTGCCTGACTTGTATTTCCCTGAGAATTTAAAATTTCTGCATACATCAAGATAACATCTGCATATCTGATAATAGGGAAATTGATTGGCCAATCGTAACGGTTGCTTAATGCAATACCTTTCTCACGGAATTTCACGAAGAAATTGGAATTATCCGGTTGTCCGTTGGTAGCGATAAAACTGGTTCTGATCGTTAACGGATAACGAAGGTCTCCAGGCTCATAACTATTGATTAATGATTGCGAAACGCCAAGTTCATTGGCAGTATACAAGCTGCTTTGCGCATTGAAAAACGGATCGGCCGAACCAAAATTCGGAGAAACGTAGCTCGGTAAATAGGATCCCTGAGATAAACCACCACCGATGTGCTGGATTTCAAAAATATGGTATTTATTGTCGTTTACACTTTTAAAAAGATCTGCATAATTCGGAGCAAAAGTAACGAACTGACCTTCACCCAAAATCACCGTAGATAGATGATCTTTCGCTTTAGCAACGTAAGAAGTGTTGTTTAAAGGAAAACCTGAGCCTGTAAGATAAATTCTTCCCAGCATTGCATGTGCAGCAGATTTTGTGATGCGGCCTTTGTTGGCATTGTCATGAATTGCCTTCAATCCACCTATGGAAGCTTCTATTTCTGAGGTGATGAATGTGTACAATGTGGCTAAATCTGTTCTTGGAATGGTAACCGCTTCTTCAGGACTCACAGGTTTCTGAACTAAAGGGACTTTCCCGAAGCAACGCATTAACTCAAAATAGGCATAAGCTCTGAGAAATTTGGTTTCAGACCTGTACTGTTCTTTTACCGTGTTGCTGGCAAAAGGAACCTCATCGATTCTTGCTAAAATATTGTTGGCGTAATTGATCTGCTGGTAGGCATCTTCCCACAGAATCTCCATTTCTTCTGTAGATGAAGTATCCTGAAAACGGTTGATAGCGTAATAATCCCTGTTTCCGTTTTGTGAAAGTGCGGTGAAGTTATTTGAACGGACTTCCGATGCCAAAAGATAAAAATTAACATCATAGCCTCCTCTTGAAGAAGAATTGATCATCGCGGAATAAACGCCCGACAGTGCCTGCTGAATCTGCAGTTCTGTGGTGTAGAAAGAAGTTTGTGTAATATTGTTTTCCGGCTCAAGCATCAGATCGTCTTCACAGCTAACTGTTCCTATTGTCAACGCTCCAAACAGCAATGCTTTACTTAAAGTTTTAAAATTAAATCTTAGCGGGAATGTATATTTTTTGTTTGTTTTCATTTTAAAAATTTTTAGAAATTAAAGTTTAGACCCATCATATAAACCTTGGCATTCGGATATGCACCATAATCGGTACCGTCTGACTGCACAGACTCAGGATTGTATCCGCCGTAGTAATTATCTTTTCTCCAGACGTTTTCCAAACTCACATAAAGTCTAAGATTGGAAATTTTCAGTTTGCTTACCAGATCCTGATCAAAGTTATAACCTAAAGTAATGTTTTTCAATTGAATATAAGTTGCGTCATATAACCATCTTGTATCCAAAAGACTTCCCGTTGTACCGTCTAATCTTGGTGTTTTACCATCGCCTGGCTCAGCATCAGAACGCCAGCGGTTTGCCCAATTGCCCATCACGTTGGTTGTAGTTCCCATACCTGGTCTATCGATTGCACGCCCAAGCAATGCGTAGCTGTATCCACCTTTCTGACCCTGGAAGAAAACAGATAAATCAAAATTCTTATATGAAAAAGTATTTGTGAATCCCCAGTAATAATCCGGAACAGGACTTCCGATAATGTGACGGTCATTCTCATCAATTTTACCGTCACCGTTGAAATCTTTGTACTTCACATCTCCCGCGATTGCTCCACTGGTTTTTGCAACTGCTGAATTGGCAATATCTGCCGACGAAAGTACTCCAATTGCATCATACAAATAGAAAGAATTCAACTCCTGCCCTACCTGGATAATGTTGGTTAAACCACTGAAACCTGTATAAATTGGTGCGTTAGAGCTTCCCAACTGTAAAACTTTGTTGTTATTAAAAGCAATGTTTCCTGATGTATTCCATTTGAAAGCACCTGTTAGGTTTTTGGTGCTTAAATCCAGTTCCAGACCTCTGTTTTCAACCGAACCCACGTTCTTCCACATGGTTGTATACCCTGTCAATGAAGGAATCGGCTGCTGAAGAAGTAAGTCGTTTGTTTTTTTAATATAGTAATCTGCTGTAAAATTGATTCTGTTGAATAATCCGAATTCAAAACCAAAATCTGAAGACTGCGTTTTCTCCCAGGTCAAATCAGGATTCGGAATTGTGTTTGGAATTAAACCATTAGACAACGCACCACCGAAAGAATAATTTCCGCCAGCAAGTGTTCCGAAAGCCCGGTACTCACCGATTGAGTTATTTCCGTTTTCTCCCCAGCTGTATCTCACTTTCAGATTGCTAAGCCAGGATTGATCTTTCAGGAAGTTTTCTTCGTCAATTTTCCATGCTCCACCGAATGCGGCAAATGTTCCCCAAAGGTTATTCCATCCGAATCTTGAAGATCCGTCTCTACGAATACTCGCAGACAACATGTATTTCTTTTTGTAATCGTAGTTTACACGTCCAAACATCGAAACCAACATCCATTCTGAAGCCGTATATTCTGAATTAAGAACTGATGCAGACTGCGTAAAGTTGAAGGTTTGTAAATCATCATTGGCAAAACCTCTGTTTCTGTTGTATTGGGAAGTAGTTCTGTAATTCTCAGCACTGTATCCGGCTATAGCTGCGATACTGTGATCTCCGAATCTTTTCTTGTAATCTAATAAAGCTTCACCCAAATATCTGTTGTAATTCACCGTTCTTCTGCTGGCGATACTCACCTGCCCTGGAATATTTGTCACGAGATTAAAGGTTGGTGTATAACCATTATTGATATTGAAATTATTGGTTGCGCCCCCCGAAATTTTGAAATTTAATCCTGGTGCAATATCATAGGACATGTACAAACTGGAAAGCAATCTGAATTCGTTCGTATTATTCGTTGTATTCTCTAGAACACCAATCGGGCTCACCGTAGAGCCTGCCCATCGGTATCTCTGATTTTTCCAGAAATTGGTGTAAAGTCCCGCAGAAAGTTCTGCAACCGGAACCATAGAAAGCATTTTATGCGCTTCATTGTCCTTTCCGTCAACAGCGGCACCGTAGCTCTTTGAATAACTGGGTCTTAATGAAATTCCCGCCTTCCATTTGGGTGAAATATTAACATCGATAACCGCACTTAAGTTAAATCTATTAAATCCGGTGTTCAATGCCAGACCTTCCTGATCAAAATAAGCTCCGGAAATTGCATATTTCACATTGTTGCTACCGCCTCTCACTGCCAACTGATAATTCTGAATAGACGCGGGACGGTAAAATGCATCCTGCCAGTCTATGTATGCCACCTTATCGGTTCCCCATCGCGGATCAACCATTGCAGTAATATTGGCAAGGTTATAATCTGTAGTATTTGCAAGATTAAAATACTGAGCTCTTTTCTCATAGCTATCGGAGGCCAAATGTCCCGGAGCAAGAGAAACCCATCTTTTGTTGATGGCTTCAGACACATAATCGATCCATTCTGTGCTCGTCATGATATCCAGCTTTTTCTCTATTGTTTGCACTCCGTAATATTGAGAATAGGTAAATGAAGGTTTTCCTGACATTCCTTTCTTGGTAGTAACGATCACAACACCGTTTGAACCACGGGATCCGTACATGGCCGTAGAAGCCGCATCTTTAAGCACGTCAATCGATTGCACATCATCCGGCGAAATATTGGCAATATCATCTACAACCATTCCGTCAACCACATACACTGGTGAGTTATTTGCAGAAATTGAAGCCGTACCACGCACCCTGATTTCAAGTGGTTCTCCAGGTTTACCTGTTGTGGAACGTGTTTTAACACCGGCAATTTGCCCTGTTAAAGCCTGATCTACTCTTGCAATAGGACGGTCTTTAAAACTTTCAACATTCACTTTTCCTACGGAACCGGTCACTTCGCCTTTCTTTTGCGAACCGTAGGCAATTACTACAACTTCCTCAATATCTTTTGTCTTGCTGTTGGGACTTGCAATGCTGTCTTTTTCCTGTGCGAAGATCAAACCTGTGGTACCGAATAAAATACCTAGAGCTACTATGGATTTCTTCATTCTCTGATTGGTGGATTATTAATTATTTAATTTTTAGTTCAGATGAAATTAAAACTGAGAAAAAGTTAAACTGCAGATACATGATATTTCTCATATTTTAATTTCCTAAATGTATAGTTATCATCAATTTCTGCTATCCTGCGGTTACCTGCCTATATCTCACAAATCCAAGACTAGCGTAACCATCTCATAATTAAAGCACTTAACAATTTATTAATTTGTATATATCAAAATATTGTGTTTGAAATGCTTCATTTGTAAACAGAAAAAATTCCCAGGTTTTCACTTGAAAGTCTGTAAGTTTAGAATAATATCTCTTTAAGCCTAAGTTCACATCTCTGAGGAAACATTTCTAAACTTTGTGAAATGACAGATTTGTATCGTAAATATGTAATTATCAACCTTAG